>CAMGCK010000031.1 GCA_946040795.1 uncultured Lachnospiraceae bacterium | reverse complement strand
TTCATTACTATTTGTGCCGCCAGCCTAAGGCGGCGGAATGGAGATTTTTATGAAAGTAGTTATTTTAGCAGGCGGTCTGGGTACTCGAATCAGTGAGCAGAGCCATCTGAAACCCAAGCCCATGATCGAGATTGGCGGAAAGCCCATCCTGTGGCACATTATGAAGATCTATTCAAAATATGGATTCAATGAGTTCATCATTTGTGCCGGTTATAAGCAGGATGTGATCAAAGCTTATTTTGCCAATTATTATACATACAATTCCGATGTTACTTTTGATCTTTCCAACAACACGGTGGAAGTGCATACTTCACATGTGGATCCCTGGAAGGTGACCATCGTCGATACCGGTTATGAAACCATGACCGGCGGCCGCGTAAAGCGCATTCAGAAGTATGTAGGAGATGAACCGTTCTTCCTGACATACGGCGACGCGGTTTCGGACATCAATATTCAGGAACTGTTAAAGTTCCATCAGGAGACCGGAAGAACGGCTACACTGACGGCTGTCAATATCGCCCAGATGAAAGGCGTCCTGAATCTGACGGAAAGCGGCATTGTTGAATCCTTCCGTGAAAAGGAGGATGAAGACTCCACGCTGATCAACGGCGGATTCATGGTCATGAATCCGGAGATTTTCAATTACCTGCAGGACGATTCCACGATTTTTGAAAAAGAGCCGATGCAGCGCCTTTCCGCAGAAGGTGAAATGGCGGCGTATCGTCACGAAGGCTTCTGGCAGTGCATGGATACCCAGCGCGAGTATAAACTGCTTGAAGAGCTTTGGGATTCCGGAAAAGCACCCTGGAAGATCTGGGAGTGATCGGAACCGTCTGACAATAAACATAAGGATCCTCAATATGTGTGCCTGAGTGCTATGGAGGGCATAAGATGAAGAAACGGTTGATGAGTCTGATCTTATGTCTGGCGTTGATGGTGTCCCTGCTTCCCGCGCGTGCGGCCGCGGAGGACGATTATCATGACGCCGACGGTAAGATCAATGTAATTGAACTGACCGGTATTGGCACGCCTCTTTTGTATTGCGGTGGGGCGATGCTTCCTTCGTATGCATCCGTGTCACCGGTTTCAGCTGAAAATGAACTGGATTCTACGGTCATAGTGACCTGGATGAAGGAAGAAGCAGCCGTTGACGAGGAGGAGGAATCCGAAGATAGTGAGGGAGAACGCTCCTTTGAAGTGACGGAGGACAGTACCTTTGAGGCGGAAGCGGTATATGGCGTGCAGATCCGAGTGCGCGCGGCAGAAGGCGCGGCATTTGCGGAAAAAACAGAACTGAAAGCCGCTTTATTCAGCGATCGGACGCAGGGAGAATCCGGGCGGATTCCGGCCCGACAGGTGCAGATCCTTTCCGCATCGTCTCAAAGTGTAACATTGCTGGTGAATTTCGGCGCAGCGGCAGCGGAAAAAACGATCATTCCGCGTATCGATATCGTTGGTGTCACCGATCCGGTCAATGGCGCTTCAGCAGTTGTGCCCGAAGGCTATGAGGAATCGGAACCGACGTATAAGGTGGAATTTGATTCCGCCTGGGCAGATTCTGAAGGAACAATGCTTTCAGCTGACGATGTATTTTCTGAAGCTTCGGATTATTCACTGGGATTTACCGTAACTGCCGGTGAAGAGTACATGTTTGCGCCGAAGACCGCTGTGTTTATCAACGGAAAGCGCATTACAAACGGCTTGCCGCTGACAGGATCCACGCAGCAGATCGGCGGTGTATACGAGAAACAATCGGACATTAATAATACAGTACTGACGCTGGATGCAGAATCGTATTCCGATGAGGCCACTGCAGAGATCGGCATCTGCGCAGTACTGAAGGATAAAGACGGTCAGCTGATGAAAGGCCGTACAGTCGTTTTGATGCTGGATGGAACCGTGCTTGCCGCGCTGCATACGGACGAACAAGGCTGTGCTGCGTATTCATTTCTGCCGGAAGCCGATGCGTACCGTGTGGGAAATTACGAACTTACCGCAATGTATGCAGGCGAACCCGGTTATGAGGTGGCAGAAACATCGGCGGCACTTGTGATCCGGGGCGAAGAAGAGGAAGTGCCGAAGGTGGTCTTTGAACTCTCCGAGGATGAAAGCTTTGGCACACTGATTGGTGTGGACGCAGAGATGAAGTACAGCTTTGACAGTGAAGCGTTCACAGATATTGAAGCGGATATGCTGGAGGGCGCGGAACAGGATCGGGTGACTGTTCCGGTTCCGGAAGAGGCGGAGCAATTGTATGTGGTGCGGAAAGGCAGCGGAAAACTGACGGTGGATTCCAAGGCGCAGGCCATTTCCATTGTCAGAGCGGAACCGGAGAGCAGTTCAGAGACAGAGTCCCAGACGGAGACAAAGCCTTCTGAAACGACAAAAAATGAAACCACTGCGCCTGCAACCACGAAAGAAACCACGGCAGCGCCTACCACTAAGGCGACAACAGCAGTGCCGGTCCCGGTGACGCAGGTCATCACAGTTTCAGCGCAGCCCACGCAGGCGCCGCATACCAGTATTCCGGCAACGACGATCCCGGCCAATATCGTGTCCGAGGATACGGAGACAGTTGACGAATCTACGGAGGAAACTCCGGAGGAAGCGACAACATCGACTACGGCATCTCCGACCGTTAAGGAGGTTTCGACAACCGCAGAAGAGACCTCGGCATATAATGATGACGATGACATTCGCAGGAATGCAGTCCGTTTGATCGTTATTATAGCAGTGATTTTTGTGGTGATCTGCATTCTTATTGCGGTGCTGTTCTATTTGAATGAGCAGAAGGGCGGAAAGAGCCACGGGGAAAAGCCCAAGGAAAAATAACCAATAGAAAGGGTTTAACATATGAGCATTCATTATTGTGAAAAGGATCATACAATCACTCTTCAGACAGTTCACACGACTTATCAGATGAAGATCGACGATCTGAATACAGTCCTGCATACCTACTACGGAGAAAAGACCGCAGACGATGATATGTCCTATGCGATCCATCGTATCGACCGCAGTCTGTCCGGTAATCCCGCTGAGATTGCCAAGATCGACCGTTCGTATTCATTAGACACGCTTCCGCAGGAATACTCCGGCTTTGGCACCGGTGATTATCGTATCACTGCGGCTCGCGTTCTGCATGAAGACGGTACGCAGGCACTTCGCTTCCGTTACGCGGGACATGAGATCATGCCCGGTAAGTACAGCATTCCCGGTCTTCCGGCAGCGTATGATGATATGTGTGATGCCATGACATTGGCGCTTACCCTGAAGGACACGGAGGCCAATGTGACTGCGATCCTTTATTATGGTGTTTTTGAACAGGCCGATGTCATTACCCGCACAGTAAAACTGATCAATGACGGTCCGGAACCCAAAGTGATTCACAAGGCGGCATCACTGAATCTGGACTTTATTGGCGATGATCTGGACATGATCACCTTCTATGGCCGTTGGGCACGTGAACGCACACCGGAACGAGAGCATATTACACATGGCATTCATTCCGTTGGTTCTGTCCGCGGTACATCCAGCCCGCACTACAGCCCGTCTGTAGTTCTGTGCGATCCGACTGCTGATGAATTTACCGGCTCTGCTTATGGCGTAACCTTTGTTTACAGCTGTGAGTTTGAACTTGAAATTGAAAAAGACATGATCAACAATACCCGTCTGGTACTGGGGATTCATCCTGATAATTTTGCCTGGACACTGCAGCCCGGTGAGGCATTTGATGCTCCGGAAGTTATCCTGACGTACTCCAATCAGGGTATTTCCACCATGTCCAATCAGCTTCATCGGTTTATTCGCAAACACATTGTCCGCGGTCCGTGGCGTGATGCCAGAAGACCGGTACTGATCAACAACTGGGAAGGTACCTACTTCGACTTTGATGGTGATAAACTGGTATCCATTGCTGCTGATGCTGCAAGTCTGGGTGTGGAAATGTTTGTCCTGGACGATGGCTGGTTCGGCAAGCGTGACGATGACAACTCCGGTTTGGGCGACTGGTTCCCGAATGAAAAGAAGCTGGGCTGCACCATTGAAGAACTGGGCAAGCGCATTAAAGCGACCGGTGTGAAGTTTGGTATCTGGTTTGAGCCGGAAGCTGTTTCTGAAGACAGTGATCTGTACAGAGCACATCCGGATTGGGCTGTTACTATTCCCGGCCGTGAGCCGAATCTTTCCAGAAACGAATTAATTCTGGATCTGAGCCGTACCGATGTTCAGGACTACCTGATCAAGTGCATGAGCGATGTTATTCGTGCAGCACAGATCGATTATGTTAAGTGGGACTATAACCGCAATATCTGTGACAAATACACGCACGCGCTTCCAAAGGAACGTCAGGGTGAAATGACCCATCGTTTTGTTCTGGGTACGTATCGGGTACTGGAGGCATTGCTGACGGAATTCCCGAACCTGTTGATTGAAGGATGCAGCAGCGGCGGCGGACGTTTTGATGCCGGCATGATGTATTATACTCCGCAGATCTGGTGCAGTGACGATACCGATCCCATCGAGCGACTGGAGATCCAGTACGGTACCTCCTTTATTTATCCGGTGAATACCATGGGGGCGCATGTTTCAGCAGCACCCAATCATCAGACCGGCCGCATCAGTCCGCTGGATACCCGTGGTGTGGTTGCCATGTCTGGCACTTTCGGCTACGAGCTGGACATCAATAAGATGACTGCGGAAGAGAAAGAGGAAGTCAAGCGGCAGATCAGCGTATTTAAGGAACTGTACAATACGATCCAGTATGGAAACTACTATCGTCTGACCACGCCGTTCGATCATACCTGTACGGTTTGGGAGGAGGCCGATGAAGACGGCAAGCGCGCAGTTGTTAATGCTGTTTATCATACGGTTCGCGCAAATCCGTCACCTGTTTTTGTAAAAGTGAAGGGCTTGAAGAAGGACGCTAAGTATACGATGCGTCTGATGGAAGCTCCGGGCACAATGCGTCCGCTTGATAAGCGTCAGCAGGATGTTTTTGATGGCCGGACACTTTATACCGGCCAGACATTGATGACCAGAGGCTTCTATATCCCCGAATATCGTAAGGAATATCAGGCATGGCAGATTATTATTGAGGAGAAATGAACATGATGAATTCAGACCAGATCACAGAAGCCTATTTTGACAGAATTCTTTTAAAATCCAGACTAATCGACAGTGATCTTCCGGATATGACCGTGAACTTCCTGGGTGAGACTTTTGAAACGCCCATCATGACGGCAGCGCTTTCTCATCTGCATACGGTTACGCCGAATGGTATGGAAAAGATGGCATCTGCAGCAAAACGCGCAGGTGCGGTATACTTTGCCGGTATGACAGAGGACGATGAGATCGAGCGCATCCAGGCTACCGGCGCAAAGGTTGTCAGTATCATCAAGCCGCATGAGAAGAATGAAGAGATCATTCGCCAGATCAAGCACAGCAAGGAGATTGGTGTGTTTGCAGTAGGCTGTGACATCGACCACATGTATAACGGAGAAGGCGGATACGACATTGTTTGCGGTTATCCGATGAAATCCAAGACGACAGAAGACCTTAAAGAACTTGTTGCGGCAGCCGGTGAAACGCCGTTTGTTGTAAAAGGTGTTCTCAGCGTGGAGGATGCTGTGAAATGTGTGGAAGCAGGCGCAAAGGCTATTTTGATCTCTCATCATCACGGTATTCAGCCGTCCAGTGTACCGCCGCTTCTTGTTCTTCCGGAAATCAAGGCTGCAGTGGGTGATCGCATCCAGATCATCGTGGACTGCGGTATTCGCAACGGTGTTGATGCATTCAAGGCACTGGCACTTGGCGCAGACGCAGTATGTGTAGGCCGTCCGTTAATGGGACCGCTGAAGGATAGTGAAGAGCAGGGGGCTTATGAAGCCATCATGAAGATTTCCAACGAATTGAAGAGCCTGACGGCGCGTACCGGTTATCACAAGGTGACTGATATTGACGACAAGTGTCTGGTGATTCTGTAAGAAAAAATATTACGGTTGCTGACTATACCGGAGGATTCCTGTTCTTTTCCGTCTCAGCAGGTCTCATCGAGATTGTTGTGTTTGCGCTTCTTGAGCGTTTTACACCGTGGCCGTACTGGCCGTGTTTACGCCGGTCTCTACGATTTTCGGGAACTGGCTGGCAGAGGGCTGTGCCTGGAACGAGTACCTGGTGACAGCGTTGAACATGATCGCGAATTTTGTCCTGGAATATCTGTATGACCGTTTTCTGGTGTTCGGAAAGAGCATTGACACCAATGAAAGAGCACATACTGAAAAGTAACCGGGCCGGAAGTGATCGTTTCTGTTAAGGAACAATTCGTCTGGTACGAATGACGGTAGTTGAGAAGGAGACTTGTTGTGAGAATTTATAAAGCAAAAGATTATAAGGATATGAGCAGAAAGGCTGCCAATATTATATCTGCGCAGGTCATTTCAAAACCCGACAGCATTCTGGGACTTGCGACGGGATCGACGCCCATCGGAACGTATGATCAGCTTGTGGAGTGGTATAATAAAGGTGATATTGATTTCTCCGAGGTTACGACGGTCAACCTTGATGAATACAAGGGCCTGGAGCGCACAAATGATCAGAGCTATTATTATTTCATGCATAAGCATTTATTTGACCGGGTCAATATCCGGCAGGAAAGAACGTTTATTCCAAATGGTATGAACATGAATGCTGAGGAAGAGTGCGCACGCTATCAGAAACTGATTGATGATCTGGGCGGCATCGATTTGCAGCTGCTTGGGTTGGGGCATAATGGCCACATCGGCTTTAACGAACCGGGAGAAGCGCTCGAAAAGGATGTGCATTGTGTCGATCTTACAGAAAATACGATTGAGGCCAATCGCAGGTTCTTTGACAGCATCGATGATGTTCCGCGCCAGGCATACACGATGGGCATCAAATCGATCATGCATGCAAAAAAGATTCTGGTTGTTGTGAGCGGCGAAGATAAGGCGGATATTCTGAAAGAGTCGTTTTTTGGAAAAGTAACATCAAAGGTGCCGGCGTCCATTCTGCAGCTGCATCCGTATGTGACACTAGTGGCCGACGAAGCTGCTTTATCAAAATGCGAGGGCTTATGACATTTTATCAAAATGGTGAAGGCTTATGACAAAAAAGGGACTGTGAAAAAATCAAAATGATTTTTTCACAGCCCCTTTTCTTATGCGCTCCGTACGGAATTATTGAATGAAATTGTCTGCAAGTCGGTTCATACGAACCCTCAGACAGTTTTATTTACAAGCTTCCTTGATCACCTTTGCAGCCTTTTCCAGTTCAGCCATCGGAATGTTTAAAGCCGGAAGAAGACGAACCTTATCCTTTGCGGTCAGGCACAGCACACCGTTGTCCATGCAGGCCTTTACGACTTCACCGGCAGGCTTCACAGTCTTCAGACCCATCATCAGGCCCATGCCGGAGACGGCTTCGATGCCCTCTGCACCTTCAAACTCGCTGCGGAGATAATCAGCCTTGGCTGAAACTTCGGCCAGGAATTCATTGGTCAGACGATTCAGAATGCTGAGTGCAGCTGCGCAGCAGACCGGGTTGCCGCCAAAGGTGGAACCGTGGTCACCATATCCAAAGACATTCTGGACCTTTTCATTCAGCATGGTCGCGCCAAGCGGGAGACCGCCGGCAAGACCCTTTGCAGTGGAAACCACATCGGGCTCAACGCCGAATTTCATATAGGAGTAGAGTGCGCCGGTACGGCCGTTGCCGGTCTGTACCTCATCGACGACTAAAAGAATATCATTTTCCTTTGCGTATTCAGCAGCAGCGCGAATGTAATCAGCATCCTGAACAAGGACGCCGCCTTCGCCCTGAATGCATTCCAGCATGATGGCTGCAGCCTTGGTTTCTTCACAGACCTTCTTCAGTTCATCAAAATCACCGGGGGTAACAGAAACAAAACCGGGGGTCAGCGGCTGGAACAGCTCATGATAATGATCCTGACCGGTTGCAGCTAAAGTCGTCAGCGTTCTGCCGTGGAAACCGTTTTTCATGGTGACGATCGTAAAATGATCAGCACCGTGCTTTTCAGCTGCGTATTTACGAGCGGCTTTAATGGCACACTCATTGGCTTCAGCGCCGGAGTTGGAGAAGAAGACCTTCTTCATGCCGGTCTTTTCGCAGAGCATTTCTGCCAGAAGCGCGCACGGTTCCGTGTAATACAGGTTGGACATGTGCTGGACCTTGCCGATCTGCTCGATGATAGCCTGCTGCCAAACATCGTCTGCAATACCGAAAGAGGTGACCGCAATGCCGGAACCCATATCAACATACTGCTTGCCATATACATCGGTAACAACAGATCCCTTACCGGAAACGATTTCTATCGGGAAACGTTTGTAGGTTCCCGCAACATACTGCTTGTCAATTTCAAAGATGCTCATCTTTTGCCTCCCTTAACCATGGTGCCAGCACCTTCGTCAGTCAGAAGTTCCATCAGGATGGAGTGCGGAACGCGGCCGTCCATGATGATGACATTCTCAACGCCTTCATTGATGGCTTTAATACAGCAATCGACCTTGGGAATCATGCCGCCGGAAATAATACCGTCTTCCTTCAGGGTGGCAGCTTCCTCCACGGTGATTTCCGGAATCAGGGAATCCGGATCATCCTTATCGCGCAGAATGCCTGCGATGTCTGTCATCAGAATGAAACGCTCTGCCTGCAGCGCGCCTGCGATGTATGCTGCGGCGGTATCGCCGTTGATGTTGTAGATATTGCCTTCTTTGTCACAGCCAACGGTGGAAATGACCGGAATGTAGCTATTGTCCAGAAGGTCCGTCACAGGCTTGATGTGGATCTTGGTGATCTCACCGACATAACCAAGACGCGGGTCCTTCATACGGGCCTGAATCAGACGGCCGTCAATACCGGACAGGCCGATAGCCTTTCCTCCGGTGCTTTCAATCAGGCTGACCAGCGTCTTATTGACCTTACCGGCCAGTACCATCTGGACGATGTCCACGGTCTCCTGATCCGTAACACGAAGTCCATCCACGAACTCCGGCTGCTTGTTCAGCTTTTTCATCAAATCATTGATTTCCGGCCCGCCGCCGTGTACCAGTACGACTTTGACGCCGATCAGCCACAGGAGGGCGATGTCTTCCATGACCTGTTGCTTCAGTTCCGGATTGATCATGGCATTTCCGCCGTATTTGATAACGACGACTTTGCCGGTATGCTTCTTAATATAAGGAAGGGCCTGTGTCAGGACCTCCGCTCTTTCAGCGTTTGAAAATTCATTCATGAGTATATGCCTCTTAACTTCTGTAATCTGCGTTGATCTTGACGTAATCATAGGTGAGGTCACAGCCCCAGGCTGTTGCCTCCTCCGTGCCTTCATGCATGTCCACAAAAACGGTGACTTCCGATTCCTTCATGATGCGGATGGCAAATTCCTCATCAAATTCAAGCGGAACACCGTGGTCAAAGACTTCCAGACGGCCTGCAGCACTTTCAAAGAAGAGCTCCACATCGGTCTGGTCAAAATCGGAACCGGAATAACCCATGGCGCACAGGAATCGGCCAAAGTTGGCGTCGCATCCGTAAATGGCTGCCTTGGAAAGGTTGGAACCGACGATGGCGCGTGCCAGGGTACGGGCATCATCCTTGGTCTTGGCGTTGATGACTTTGGCTTCGAAGAGTTTGGTCGCGCCTTCACCATCGGAAGCCATGCGGCGTGCCAGATAGCGGCAGACGGTGAACAGGGCTTCATAGAACGCGTCGTAGTCTGCGTTCTTTTCCGTGATCTTCTCGTTTCCGGCCAGGCCGTTTGCCAGAAGGATCAGAGAGTCATTCGTGGAGGTGTCTCCATCGACGGTGATCATGTTGAAAGTATCCTTGATGACTGCGCTGAGTGCTTCCTGCAGCAGAGTCTTCTCAATGCTCAGGTCTGTGGTCAGGAAACCGAGCATGGTGCACATGTTCGGGTGGATCATGCCGGAACCTTTGCTCATACCGCCCAGAGTGACGGTCTTACCGCCGACTTCAAAGGTGACTGCATATTCCTTGTTTACGGTATCGGTGGTCATGATGGCATGAGAAGCATCGGTACCGGCTTCAAGGGTATCGCTTAAGGAAGCGGCCATCATACGGACACCGTTTTCCAGCTTTTCAACCGGGAGCTGCATGCCGATGACACCGGTCGATGCCACTGCAACGCCGGTATACGGAACGCCGAGGGCGCTTTCAACAGCCTTTGCCGTAGCTTCGCAGGCATCAAAGCCTTCCTTGCCGGTGCAGGCATTGGCGATGCCGGAGTTAATTACGACGGCGTGAACGGGAGCATCGGAAGCGACGATCTTCATGTCCCACTGAACGCATGCGGCCTTAACCACATTGGAGGTGAAGGTACCCGCGCTGACGCAGGGCGCTTCAGAGAAGACCATAGCCATGTCGGTACGGTTTTTGTATTTGATATTGGCTTCGCAGCTGGCTGCTTTAAAGCCCTTTGCGGCTGTAACGCCGCCTGTGATAATATTCATTGTCGGATCTCCAAATTTTATGATTTTAACGTAGGTATCATTCACGGCCGATTCCATTTACGGCCTCGGCTCGTTCAATTTGTCCTTACAGAACCAGTCCGGTGGTCTCGTCCACACCGAGGACAAGGTTCATATTCTGAATGGCAGCGCCGGAAGCGCCCTTGCCAAGATTGTCAAAGCGGGAAACCAGCAGGATACGGTCATCATTACCCTGAACGGAAACTTCCATGGTATCGCGGCCGGCATAAGCGCCGCCGGACATGAAGCCGGCTTCATCGGCTGCATCTGCATAATGGATCATTCCACTTGCATAGTAACTGCGGTAGAGTTCACGAATATCCTCAACGGAACCGTTTACCGTATCCTTGAATAACGGGATCGTAACTTCCATACCTGCATAGTAGGAAGAGACGATGGGACAGAAAATGGGCGCGGTATTCAGGCTGCAGAGCTTCTGCATTTCCGGAAGATGCTTGTGCTTCTGGGTGATGCCGTACATGCGCGGCGCATCCAGAAGAACATCGCGTCCCTCTTCCTCATACTGTGCGATCATCTTCTTTCCGCCGCCGGAATAACCGGTGAGGGAGAATGCGCTGAGTGCGGCATCTTTGGAAAGAAGTCCATTCTCTGTGAGCGGTGCTACCAGGGAAATAAAGCCGCTGGCGTGGCAGCCCGGATTGGCGATGCGCTTGGAAGATGCGATCTTTTCGCGCTGACCGGTGAGCTCCGGGAAACCATAGGTCCAACCGTCCAGCGTACGATGAGCGGTCGAGGTGTCGATCACTGCGGTGTGATCATTATTGATCAGCGAGACGGATTCCACAGCCGCCGCATCCGGCAGGCACAGGAACACAAGGTCTGCTTTATTCAGGGCTTCTCGTCTGGCCTCGGTATCCTTTCGCAGTTCTTCCGTGAGAGTGATCATTTCGATATCTCGTCGGAGAGCCAGCCTTTCATGTATTCTCAGTCCCGTTGTGCCGGCACTGCCATCGATGAAAACCTTAACCATCTGAAAACCTCCTTGTTGTTATTTGACATATTACCCTATTTTAATGGTAAGACTAAATAATTATTATAATAAACGCCGCTCCCATTGTCAATGAAAGCGGCGCTGTTTAAATAAGGAAAGAATAAAAAAGCAAGCGACATAAACCATAGTCCTCCGGATAGGGGGAATCCATGGAACGCCGCTTGCCGCAAAACTCAATTTAAAGAACGGAAATACTCCGCTGCAATACCTGTTTCAGTCTCCGGAAATTACAGAGAAACAGTGATCATGTCGTACAGTTCCGGGCTCAGATCTTCCTTAGCCTTGGAAATGCTGATAATGAAATCAACATTGGTCAGCTCGCTGATTGCAGCAACCTGCTGAATATAGGTCTTGATCTGCTCAGCATCGTCTGCAACCTTGGTGCACTTTAAGAAACCGTCCAGGTAAATCTTCTCGATGTCATAGTTCTGAGAAGCGATACCGCAGATGAAACCGATGAAACCGTCACCGCTCAGTAACGGATAACGGGAAACATCAACGAGACGGACCTTCTTGTCCAGTTCAAACATATGCTTGTTGCTCTTATCAATATAAACGATCTTGCCATCTGCAGTTGCTGCAGCTTCATTGGCACCGTCTAATAAAAACTTGGTCTTGCCTTTGCCTTTTTCACCAACAATTAAAGAAACCATGGTATAAATCCTCCTTGTACTACGAACGTAGGGATATTTAATGAAGATATTATATTGCATTGCGACGAATAAAGCAAGGAATATTGACTTTTTATTGTAAAAAAAGTAAATTGGACATAAAGAAAGAGCCGGAAAGGCAGAACGGTATATGTGAAGAAGCATAACCGAAGGAGGTTTCATATGGATAAGACAACAAAGACGCTCACCAAGGGATGGAAATTCTATCTGGGCGAGTGCGATGAGGCTTGGTACAAAGGTTATGATGACAGTGCCTGGCTTACGGTAATGGTTCCGCATGACTGGTCTGTGGAGGGGCCGTTCTCCAAGGCTAATTCCAGCGGTACGGGTTACCTGCAGGGCGGCATCGGCTGGTACCGTATACATTTCACCCTGCCGGAAGAATACAAGGGAAAATCAGTCCGCGTTATTTTTGACGGTGTTTACAAGAACAGCCAGGTATGGTGCAACAGCTACTACTTCGGCAATCGTCCGTTTGGTTATACCGAGTTCTCTTATGACATTACCCATGCAGTGGCATTCGGCGATGTTGAAAATGTCATCGCAGTTAAAGTTACTCATACCGATCTTGCCGATTCCCGCTGGTTCACCGGCTCCGGTATTTACAGAAAGGTTCAGATCGTCGTGGAAGAGCCCGTTCATCCGGCACTTCACGGCGTACAGTTTGCTGCTGAAAACATCTCCCGCGAGAGCGCTGATGTCAAAGTTATTCACGAAGTCGTCAATACGACCGATAAAGAGCAGACGGTTTCCATTAAGACCGCTCTTACCCAGCGCGTTACCAAGGAAGTTGCTGCTGAACTGACCGGCTGCGTTACTGTTGCTGCAGGAAAGACGGAAAAGGTCGAACTGACCGGTACTGTTAAGAATCCGAGTCTCTGGTCCATTGAAGAGCCGGTTCTTTACACCATGAAGTCTGCTTATGACACCGGTGACGGCGCTTATGTCGTCAACTGCGAGAATGTGGGTATCCGCAAGATCTCTGTAGACCCGGACAAGGGCTTCTTCTTAAATGATGTTCCCACCACGATCAAGGGTGTCTGCCTCCACCACGATGCATGCGTTTTAGGTGCAGCTGTTACCGCTGAAGTATGGCAGCGCCGTCTGGAGCTCCTGAAGGAGATGGGATGCAACGCCATCCGCTGCAGTCATAACCCGCATATGCCGGAACTTTACGAACTCTGCGATACCATGGGCTTCATCATGATGGATGAAGCATTTGATGAGTGGGAAGGTGCAAAGAACAAGTGGTCCACCGGTCACAATGTATATCCGCCCAAGCATCAGGGTTATTTTGAAGCATTCCCGGTTTG
Source organism: uncultured Lachnospiraceae bacterium (assembly GCA_946040795.1). Lineage (GTDB taxonomy): Bacteria > Bacillota > Clostridia > Lachnospirales > Lachnospiraceae > UBA1267. Next base: position 13,517 of record CAMGCK010000031.1, on the reverse strand, counting down.
GCATGAGGAAGACCTTCGTACGATGGTTCGCCGTGACCGTAACCATCCGTCTGTTGTTTTCTGGTCCATCGGTAATGAGATCGACTATCCGAACGATCCGTACTGCCATCCGATGTTCCAGACCATGACCGGCAACAACGACAAGAACAAGCCGGCAGCAGAGCGAGAATACAATCCGAACAAGCCGAACATGGAGCGTCTGGCAGTTCTTGCCAAGGAACTTGCAGGCATCGTCCGTGAAGAGGATAACACAAGACTGGTTACGCTGGCGTCCGCATTCCCGGAACTTTCCACGCATCTGGGCTTTGTTGACGAACTTGACATCATCGGCTACAACTACAAAGAGCAGTTCTACGTAGAAGATCACAAGCGTTTCCCGAACCGCGCATTCATCGGTACGGAAAACAGCGGACATCCGCTTGCATGGCAGGCTGTTACGGACAATGACTTTGTCTGTGGTCAGTTCCTGTGGATCGGCTTTGACTTCCTCGGTGAAGCACACGGTTGGCCGATTTACTGCTCGCAGGCAGGTTACTTAAAGACGAACGGTGTTCCGAAAGACCGTTATTACACGATTTCCGAGCGTTGGGGCGGAAGCGCAGTTCAGCCGGCGGAAGCATCTGAAGACGCTGCAGTCGATGTGGACATTGCTCTTTGGAAGGGTGCTGACATCCTGAAACTGAGAAGCTTTGACAAGGCATCTATTGAAGATGGTTACATCTATCAGTTTGAAATCACGCTGAAGGATGCAGAAGGCCGTCCGACCAAGGATGATCATCTGTTCCGTGTACAGGTCATGGGCGCAGGCAAGCTGGCAGGTATCGACAACGGTAACGTCAGCGACCTGACTCCGTTCAGCGCAGATTACAGAAAGACCCTCGAGGGTAAGGCTGTAGTTTATGTTAAGCGTACCGGAAAGGGCGATATTACGCTGAACTTAAGCTGCATCGAGGATCAGAAGAGCATGCTGAAGGGCCGCAATTTCACGGCTGTGATCGATCGTTAAGTTATACCATATAACATAGAGGGGCTCCTTGCAGGGGCCCCTTTTCAATACCGGCCGTCATCGGGCATCTTCAAGGCAACAAATAACTGAAAATGCGCGAAAATTGTTAAAAAGTACAGATAGACGCTTGAAAAATCAACTTCTTTTGACTTGCAACGGTATAGAGAAAATAGTATACTTAAAACGATATTGTGAAGGAGGCATAAGCCATGAAAAATATTTCTTTCGATTACAGCAAAGCAACTGGATTTATCAACGAGGAAGAATTAAATGTCATGAAGGAAAAGGCAGCAGCGGCTCGTGACACCCTGCTGAACAAGACCGGAGAGGGCAATGATTATCTTGGTTGGATCGATCTTCCGGTAGATTATGATAAAGAAGAGTTTGAACGTATTCAGGACGCAGCACGCAAGATCCGTCAGGATTCCGATGTGCTCATCGTCATCGGTATCGGCGGTTCCTATCTGGGTGCACGCGCAGCCAATGAATTCCTGAACCACACTTTCTATAACAATATTTCCAAGGAACTTCGTCAGGGTCCGGAAATCTACTATGCCGGCAACTCCATCAGCGGCACGTATTTACAGCACATTCTGGATGTCATCGGCAACCGTGACTTCTCCATCAATGTCATTTCCAAGTCCGGTACCACTACCGAGCCGGCTATCGCTTTCCGCGTACTGAAGGAAAAGCTGGAATTAAAGTACGGCAAGGCAGAAGCTGCAAAGCGTATTTACGCTACCACCGATAAGGCAAAGGGTGCCCTTAAGAATCTGGCAGACGCAGAAGGTTATGCAACCTTCGTTGTTCCGGATGATGTAGGCGGCCGCTTCTCTGTTCTTACCGCAGTAGGCCTTCTTCCGATTGCCGCTACCGGTGTCAACATTGCTCAGCTTATGGCCGGTGCTGCAGAAATGCGCAAGTACTGCCTGGAGAATCCCATTGAGCAGAATGATTCCATCCAGTACGCCATTATCCGCAACCTGCTGTATAAGAACGGCAAATCCGTTGAGATCCTGACCAACTATGAGCCCAGCTTCCATTACATGGGCGAATGGTGGAAGCAGCTGTTCGGCGAGTCTGAAGGTAAGGACCTGAAGGGCCTGTTCCCGGCAGCCGTTGACTGCTCTACCGACCTTCATTCCATGGGTCAGTTCATTCAGGACGGTTCCCGCATCATGTTCGAGACTGTTGTTGACATCGAGCATTCCAAGGAAACCGTATACATGAACATGGAAGCCAATGACCTGGACGGCCTGAACTACCTGGCCGGCAAGGATATGGATTTTGTCAACCACGCAGCAAGCAGAGGTACCCTCCTTGCACATACCGACGGCAATGTTCCGAACCTGCTCGTTCATGTTAACGATCAGACCGCTTACACCCTCGGCCAGCTGTTCTACTTCTTCGAGTTTGCATGCGGCGTTTCCGGTTACATGCTTGGCGTGAACCCGTTCAACCAGCCGGGCGTTGAGAGCTACAAGAAGAACATGTTCGCTCTCCTTGGTAAGCCGGGTTACGAAGCACAGCGTGACGAACTGATCAAGAGACTGATTTAATATGATCTTTGATACACACACGCATTACGACGATCATAAATATGATGATGACAGAGAGGCCGTTCTGGCCTCTTTGTCGTCCGTAGGGATTCAGCGCGTAGTCAATGTGGCGGCGGACATGCATTCCGTGGATACGACACTTCAGCTGGCACAGACACATGACTTTGTCTATGCTGCACTGGGAGTCCATCCGGATGGCGTGGGCGCGCTGACGGAAGCAGATATGGACCGCTTAAAGGAGCTTGCGTTGAAATACGCTTATCGGAACGCAGCGGATCCCAAGGTACCCGGACTGAATAAGGTCGTGGCCATCGGTGAGATCGGACTGGACTATTACTGGGATGAAAGTCCGCGCGACGTCCAGAAACAGTGGCTGGAGCGTCAGCTGCAGCTGGCGGAGGAAGTGGATCTCCCGGTTATCATCCATTCCCGGGATGCTGCAAAGGCCACCTACGATATTCTGAAGGAACACCGCACCGGGGAAGGCACCGGCATCGTCCACTGCTTTTCCTACAGCCGGGAAATGGCACGCGAATTCCTGAATCTGGGTTATTACATCGCGCTGGGCGGCGTGACGACCTTCAGGAACGGAAGGACTGCAAAGGAAGTAGCGGCGTATGTTCCGTCCGACCGGCTGCTTCTGGAAACGGACTGCCCGTATATGGCACCGGTTCCGTACCGCGGCAAGCGGAATTATTCCGGCTATCTGACCCATGTGGTTGATGTGATTGCCGAGCTTCGCGGCACCACACGTGAAGAAATTGAAGAAATGACATGGGAAAATGCCCGGCGTCTGTACCGGCTGAATGACTGACAGGAGTGTTTATGGCAAGTCTTATTGACCCGAAAAATACAGTTGAAGTACTGAAAAAGTACGGATTTTCTTTCAGCAAGCGTTATGGTCAGAACTTTCTGATCGATGTACACGTGCTGGACAAGATCATCGCGGCCGCGGAGATCACAAAGGATGACGTGGTTCTGGAGATCGGTCCGGGCATCGGTACGCTGACACAGGCGCTCGCGGAAAACGCGGGTCAGGTGTTTGCGGTGGAAATCGATGATGCCCTCATTCCGATCCTGGAAAACGATACGCTGGCAGAATATGATAACGTGACTGTGATCCACAACGACATCCTTAAAGTGGATCTGAAGGCCCTTTCCGAAGAAAAATGCGGCGGAAAACCCTTCAAAGTCGTTGCCAATCTGCCGTATTATATCACTACCCCCATTATTATGGGGCTTCTGGAGGGCGATGTCCCGGTGACCAGCATTACGGTCATGGTCCAGAAGGAAGTGGCAGAACGCATGCAGTCCGGCCCCGGAACCAAGAATTACGGTGCGCTGTCTCTGGCAGTGCAGTATTATTCTGAGCCCTACCTGGTGGCCAATGTTCCGCAGAACTGCTTTATGCCGCGGCCGGATGTGGCGTCGGCGGTGATCCGCCTGACCAAACGCCCGGAGCCGGCGGTAGCCACCGCCAATGTTCCGCTGATGTTCAGTGTGATCAAGGCGAGTTTTGTTCAGCGCCGAAAAACGCTGACGAACGGACTTAAAAACGCAGGCGACCTGAAGTTCACAAAGGAGCAGGTGGAGAGGGCCGTTGCAGTACTCGGAAAAGGCGAGAGTGTGCGCGGAGAAACGCTGACACTAACGGAATTCGCGACCCTTACCAACGCGTTAAACGAGTATTTATAAGGCTTTCCGGGAGTTTTGAAAAGCATGAGAAGAACACTCACAGAAGATGAAAACTTCATGAAAAAGGCCCTTTTGGAAGCCGGAAAGGCATACAGGCTGCAGGAGACGCCCATTGGCTGCGTGATCGTGCGTACACACCTGTATGACGGTACTCAGCTGGAAAAGCCGGAGATCATCGCGCGTGGGTACAATCGGCGGAACACGGAAAAAAGTACGCTGGCTCATGCGGAAATCCGTGCCATTAAAAAGGCGGCTAAAAAGCTCGGTGACTGGCGTCTGGAGGGATGCACGATCTATGTGACGCTGGAGCCTTGCCAGATGTGCGCAGGCGCGCTGGTGCAGTCCAGGATCGACCGTGTGGTCATCGGCGCCATGAACCGCAAAGCCGGCTGCGCAGGGTCTGTTCTGAACCTGCTGGAAGAACCCCGGTTTAATCATCGGGCGGAAGTAACCCGCGGCGTTCTGGAAAATGAATGCAGTGGTCTGATGAAGCGTTTTTTTGCGGAACTGCGTGAAAAGCGGAAAAACGAGGCGGCCGAATAGAAAACGGAGGCATAAGACGGAGAGATCCGTGCGCGGCCGCACAAAAGTGTTGACAACGGGCCATTGTGGTCCTAAACTGATTACAAATAACAGGCAGAGTAGAAGCATATGTGTCTTTAGTGCCGAAGGGACGGGGAGTTGTCCTTCGGACAAAAGGGTTATTCCGCAGTATGTGCTTCGCATCCCGCTGCCGTGTGAAAATCACGGGACAGGTCCCTCTTTTTTATGCGGCATTTCCGAAAGGACTGCCAAAATAAAAAGGAGGTATTTTTATGACCGTCAACATGAGAGGACTGGTCGGAAAAGACATTTTCCGCAGGTCCAATCAGGAACTTTTCAAGCTGAAGAAGCTGGTGTTTGCATCGATGCTTCTGGCCATCGTGGTGGTGCTGAAGACCGTCGGCCTGAACAACGATTACGTGAAAATGGGGCTCAACGCGATTCCCGCCAATCTGGCTTATTACATTCTGGGGCCCATCGGCGGAGCGATTTTTGGCGCTCTTTCCGATATCCTGGGTGTAATCGTGCTGGGACAGTCGCTGAATCCGCTGCTGACCGTTACGGGAGCGCTCGCGGGCTTCATCGCAGGCTTTATTCTGTACGGACATCCGGTCTCGCTGTGGCGTGTGATCCTGGCAGTCGTGCTGAAGGCGCTCATCTGCAGCATCTTCCTGAACACACTGATCATCAGTGCGATGTACGGCGCGCCGTTCCGTGCACTGCTTGTCTCACGGCTTGTGAAAAACGCGGTGGAAGTGCCGGTGACCATTGTCATCTATTACTTCATTGTCAAGGGGCTTGAAAAGGCCGGTCTGTTCCGTCAGCTGCAAAAGTAAGAGTCATCACTGATGCATAAGGAGTAGGGATTTGAGAAATTTGTCCAAAAAGAAGCTGGGGCTGATCCTGATTGCAGTGATCGCGCTGCTTGCGATTTTATGGTTTGGATCAAAGTTTGGAAATGATTCCGGTGTTCCGTCCGGTACGGTTGCGTTTGAGACCGGAGTTACGGAAACACAGGAGGTTAAAACCACAGCGGCGGAAGTGACTGCAGGTGAAGAAACGACGTCGGAGGCGGAAAATCCCACGTCCGAGAATGCCGGTGAGTCTGCGGACGACGCTGATCACGAGGAACCTGCCGAGCCAACATCGGAGGAAACGGTCACAACGGCGGAGTCTGCGGCGGAAACTACCGTTTCTGAAGCAGCGGAGGAAACAGCGGATTCGAATGCTGTCACCGTAGCAGAAGACGTTGAATACAACGACAAGGAACACGTGGCGCTGTACATTCATCTTTACGGGCATCTGCCGTCCAACTACATTACAAAGAAGCAAGCAGAGGCGCTGGGTTGGGTGTCCAGTAAGAAAAATCTGGCTGAGGTTGCGCCGGGAAAGAGCATCGGCGGAAGCCGGTTCGGTAATAATGAAGGACTTCTTCCCAAGAAAAAAGGTCGTCAGTATTACGAGTGCGACATCGATTATGTCAGCGGTGCGCGAAATGCCAAGCGCATTGTATTTTCAGACGATGGCCTGGTTTTCTACACCGAGGACCACTACGAATCCTTTGAACTTCTGTATGAATGAGGTAAGCCATGAAGAACATTGTGCTTGATTTTGGAAAAATGGCCAATGCCGGGGCCGTGCATGATTTCTTACGGGCAGAGACGAGCTCCGAGGAGTATTTTGGCAGCAATCTGGATGCCATGTTTGATGTGCTCTCCACAATTGGTGAAGAGACCTGCATTACCGTGGTGCACGGCGGAACGGACTTTGAAGAAAAGTTTATTTCCGTAATGAAAGATGCTGCGGAAGAACAGGAACGGCTGACGATCCGCGTGCAGGATCCGGCGGAAAGTGACGGAAAAACATCGGAAAAGGCTGAAAAGCCGACGCAGAGACTGTTTCGTTTTCTGAAGGAGAGCCGCCGGCAGAAACGGCGCAGAAAGAACTGAAAGGGGATCATATTTGCCCCCCGAAAAAATATCCCCGGAACTTTTCAATTTTTTCAAAAAAGGCGTTGACAAGTTCCGGGGTTCGTGTTATCATATAGAGGCTTTCAGAAATGAAGCGTATGGCGAGGTAGCTCAGTTGGCTAGAGCACGCGGTTCATACCCGCGGTGTCAAGGGTTCAAATCCCCTCCTCGCTATTTTTTTATGCCCAAAAACGCATACAGAAAACGGCCGGAATGTGTCCCTTGCACATGCCGGCCGTTTTTTTAGCTTCAGAGCTGTCTTCTCCATTCTTACAATCTTATATCAAAGCCAATTACCAAGCCACTCAGATCCAATCAAAGTTTTTCAATCAAACAACTTATTCCCAATTTCATATCAAAAGCCAAATACTACGCTGCACAGCCAATTCATTGGCCATTTCAGGTACAACAATCTGACCTTTTGCTAAAAACTCTGTAAAGGAGAGAACAAATGAATAAAGAAAATGACACGAAGAAACGCTCCAAGGGAGGACTCTGCCATCGCATCCTCACAGTCATCGGAATCGTGATCTGCGGGTTTATTCTGCCGATTCTGGTTCTGAACCTGATTCTGCTTGCCAAAAGCATTTTTGCGCCGGGGGAGGTTCCGCGTTTTCTGGGGCTTTCGCCCATGATCGTCGTGACGAACTCCATGGATCCGACGATTTCCGCAGGAGATATGGTCATTGTCCGCCGGACGGACCCTGCGCTTGTCACAGAAGGAGATGTGATCTCCTTCTATAATCCGCAGAACATTGAGAAAAAGGGCGTTATTACGCATCGGGTGATCGGGATTGCCGAACAGGCCGATGGTACCCGCGTCTTTACCACAAAGGGTGATGCCAACAATACTCCGGATCCCATAGCTGTCCCGGAAGACCGTCTGGTGGGTGTGTACCGCGAGTCCATTCCCTGCCTTGGGAAGATCGCTCTTTTTATGAAAACGCCCGGCGGCATGCTGCTGTGTGTTGTGCTTCCGCTGTGCCTGCTCATGCTCTATGACACGATCATGCGGCGAATAGCGGAAAAACAGGAAGAATCATCCCGGCTGGCCACGAAGCCGGATGAATATACCGTGGCCTTGTGAAACAGAACACGGAAAACACCGCGGCTCTGCTTACGCAGAACGCAGACACATTAATTACAGGAGGAAACCCTATGAGAAAGAACAGATCCATGCGTTCAGCAGCGGCGCTTACCGTCCTGACGCTCATCACCACCTGCCTGATCGGCGGAACCTTTGCAAAATATGTGACCACCGCGGGCGATAACGTTGCCGCACGCGTGGCAGCATGGGGGTTTGAAAAGACCGGAGAGATCAGCATCGACAACCTGTTTGCGGCATCTTATGACAACGTTCAGTCTTCTAATGAAGAGCTTGTGATTGCGCCCGGCACCACCGGTGAAGCGGAGTTCGGTTTTGCCTATACCAGCCCGGATGGCATTGCAGCTCCTGAAGTGGCGTACACTTTTACCGTAGACACGGAAGGCTCTGTCTGTGATGATGCGATCAAAGCCAATGATAACATTCGTTTCTATCTGGATGATGAAATGGTGCTTCTGACCTGGGATGAGCTGATGGCAGCGCTGAAAGGCCTTTCCGGCGATGCTTCCGGCGTGAAGACCTATGAAGCCGGCAGCCTTCCGGAGGCATTTGCGGATGCAGACGGTGCGCATACCATCGGCTGGGTGTGGACCTTCTACACCGATGACGCCGCCGATGTCGTAGATACTGCCATGGGCAACATGGACGAACTCGATGACATCGAGCTGCACATCAGCATTACTGCAGAACAGATCGACTGACGATTCTGACCCTTTCAAAATGCCCCGTTCGGGGCGCCCGCGGGACATTACCCGCAGTTTCATGAACTTATAAGAGACAGGCATACGGGGCGCTACGTGGCAGCGGCCCGCGTGTTTGTTTAGTTGGCGGCAGATGCTGCATCAATCATGATTACAGGAGAAAATATGACCTCAAGCAGATTACCGATCATCCGGATGGTGCTCATGTTTGCGGCATTGTCCATGACGATTGCGATTCTAACAGAAGGAAGCCTGGCCGGCTATCGGACGCGGGAATCGGGAAATGAAAAGGCGCGCGTGGCGGCTTTTTCCATTGAAACAACAGAACTGGAACTGAAAAGTCCGGACACGCTTCTGGACTGCAACATGGAGGATGATACCGTCCGGATGGTGTTTTATGTCCGAAATCATTCAGAAACGGCAGTGAATTACAGCATTCGTGTGATGGGGATTCCGGAGAACGTGGGCTGTGACATCCAAAACGCGCGAGGCATTTTAACGGAAAACGGCGGTGAGGCAGAAGTGGGGCTTTGCTTGTTTGTGGAAGATCCCTCTGACAGGACCATGATCCGCACTATATCCGGTCTGGAGGCGGAAGTAGCGGTGTCTCAGGCCAAAGGTACAGAATAAGGAGGGCTCATGAAAGGTAAAATTGCAGGCGGATTATTGCTGTTATATATGCTTCTGGGACTCTTTCTGTTTATGGGGCCTGCGGAGGCGCGCTACATCGACCGATGTGTCCTGACGCTTCCGGAGGTTTCCGTGAAGGTGAAGACCCTGCCGATCCATTTGCCTGAAATGCAGGATACATTTGTTTATGACGGAACTGTTCTGCGGCCGATGGATTCGCTCCCGGAGGGCATACGCGCGCTCGGCAGCGCGGAAGCCTCCGATGCCGGAACCTATGAACTGATTCTGCAGCTGACAGATCCGGAGGGGAGCACCTGGGAGGACGGAACCACAGAGGACCGGATCGTGACCTGGCAGATTCTTCCGAGGCCTGTTTCAAAGCCACATCTTGAGAAAACGATCTGTATTTACAGCGGAGGGGCGCAGACACCCGGTGTAACAGGCGTACATACAGAACCGGGGCAATCGGAAGACCTTTATGTCGGCCTTTCAGGCACTATGCAGGCTTCGGGCGTTGGTGTATATCCCGTGACATTTTCGCTGAAAGACCCCCGGAATACTCGCTGGGAGGACGGCGGCACAGATGCATATACTGAAAGCTGGGGGATTTATGTGTGTCACATCGGCGGAGAATATTTTACCCTGGTACGGGCGGCGTTTGATACCAATCGATCCACTTCCGAGCAGCCCATCATTTTGGATTGCAGCTGGACGGAAAGCCCGATCAATGTGGGCGGGACGGATTTTTTCAACCTGAATCAGAAAACACTGACCGGATCCGTGGAAAACAGGGGCGCATTGACGGTTTACGGTGGAAAGGTGAAACAGACATCGGCGGGAGATGCGTATGCACTGAGGAATTCAGGAACGCTTACAGTGACGGGCGGCACATATGAAGCGGTATGTACAGCAAGCGCGACTTCCGGAAAGGAATCCTGGGCGGTCTATAACACCGCCGGGACCGCCAATCTGACCAATTGTACACTGAATGCGTCCGGAACAAATACGGCGGTCTGCGGATATCAGATCTCAGGTGGGACTGTAACATCGGCGGCGGTGGTGAATGTCTCCTCCAACGCATCTACCCACGGCGCGTATTATGCCTATGTGAGCGGCGGTACGCTGAATGTGAACGGCGGTTCTTCTTCTGTCCAAAACACGGCCGGTTTTACTTATCTTTTTCAGGCTGCGGGAGGAACGCTGAATGTCACGGCAGGCACTCACAGCGGTACTGCGGCCAAAAACGGGAACGGGTTTCTCTGTACATCGGGTACGGTCAAAGCCGCGGGTGGAACTACGACGGTGACAGCAAAGACAGACTGCAACGCAGTCAATGCCTCCGGCGGGACAGTCTCTGTCACATCAGGAACGCACACGGCCATGTCCTCCGGCGGAAAAGAAGCGCGCGGCCTTTTTCGAAGCAATGGTCAGCTGACGATGACAGGCGGTGTTGTACGCGCGGGTACATCGGGAACGGGTTATGGCGCGGCCAACACAACGGCCGATACCTCTGCGACCAAAATGCAGGTGACCGGCGGCCAGCTTTACGTTCGCGCCGGAACGGCATACTGTGTGATGGGCGGTGTGCAGAACGCATGGATCAAATTGTCCTCTAATGCGCGATTCTACATTTACTATCGGAGCGCGCACAGCTGCGGCTCGTACTACACGGGATCGGCGCCGTATCATAATGCGTTGACGACTACCGGCATTTTTACGTTTGCTCTTTTGAGGTATGACGATGAGATGGAATTCTGCGTATTTGAGGTGGAAAACGGAATATTGAGGCTGGGTGGAAGCAGCAGTGGGCAAGAGACGATTTTACTGGAAAATGTGAAGTGCGGAAAATGGACGGCGGTGTTAAGGGCGGAAGATGGAGAAAGCATCGGAGTGCAGCTGGAGGCCGCGGAAGAGCCGCTTTCAGCGGGGGAGCTGCCGGCTGCGAAGGAGTCGCTTTCGGCGGAAAAGCAGGACCTCACGGAAAAACAGGATTTTTCGGAGAAACTTCAACTTTCGGAAGCGTTGTCCGTTTTCAGTGTTCTTGGACGGCTGCCGGAATCAGAATTCTCCTATGACGTGGTTTGCGGCTTCCCGGTACCTGCCGATATTGAAACGGGCGGGTACGCGGGAGTGATGGTGCCCCTTGCGGGCGCGCAGCAGCCGGAGGTCGAGGTTGAAAGAAATCCGAATGGGGAAATCACAGCAGTCTTTGTACACATGCGGCTTTCCGAAGGAGCATATTACGGCGCGTTTTATGAAGCAGAGCGCTCATATGTGGAAAACACGCCTGGGGCAGAGGATGATCCCTTTTTGTATGCATTTCCGGAGGAAGAAGACGATTCAAATGCGCAGATTCGGTAAGCCGGCGCCGAAGAGAATGTTTATCAGGACAGAACGCTCCTCAGGGAGCGTTCGTATTCACCGGGAGTCATACCGATTTTTTTCTTGAACACCCGACTGAAGTAGCGCTCATCGTAGTAACCGCACATCAAAGCAATGTCTGCGTAATCCAACCGCAGATCCGCGCGTCTTTCCAGCAGATTTTTGGCCTGTGAGATGCGGATGTGTGTCAGATAATCACCGGGAGTCATTCTCATGACTTTCTGAAAACGCCTGCGGACATAGTCCTTGTTGTAGCCGGTTGCCAGCAGAGCATCTGTAATGTTGTATTCCGGATCACTGTAGGAGAGTGCGATCTTTTTGGTCAGGGCATCCACGATTGGATCCAACGGGTCGTTTTCTGCCCATTCATAAAGCTGGCGGACGATGATCTCAAAGAGGGATTCTGCAATGCGGTCTTCGTGGATATTTCCGGAGACCAGGCTGCGGGAAAGAAGGATGCCCATCAGTGAAGCCAGGGTGCCGGTACCATCGTCGGAAAAAGTCCGGGTCTCAGAAAAACTGACCGTTTTTGTGCGGGCATATTCGTTCATTAACAATTCATCGGCATGCAGATACAGGTCACGGAAGCCTTCTCCGGAATACTTCCAATGTTGGATCCCCGGGGGGATCACACGAACCGTGCCGACTGTAAAAGGCATTTTCTTTCCGTCAATGACAGAAATGCCTTCTCCTTCAATATTGACAATAATTTCATAGCAATCGTGCGAATGCACATAGATATCTTTGATCGTTGTTGGCGAGACACCAACGGATAAAAGCTTCATAGCGGCCTCCTTTTTCTTCATCATAGTGCAAAAAGTCGTTTTTGTCCACATGGAATGTCTGTTATATTCTTTCAAAATGCAGAAAAATCGGATAGGATACCGGTATAACAGATGTAAAAAACAGGGAGGAAACGATGCGGAAAACGAAGACAGCAGTCATTGGCTGCGGAATGATCAGCCATGTGTATCTGAATAATATGTGTACGCTTTTTGACATTCTGGACGTTTGTGCCGTCTGCGATCTGAATGAAGAGGCGGCCCGAAAAGCAGCGGAAAAGTACGGGATTCCCAAGGTGATGACCACTGCTGAGGTTGCTGCGGATCCGGAAATCGAGCTGGTGATCAATCTGACCGGTCCGTCGGCGCATTATCCGATTTCAAAACAGATGCTTCTTGCGGGCAAGCATGTTTATTCGGAGAAACCGCTTGCAGCAAGTTTTGAGCAGGCAGTGGAACTGAAGAAGATCGCCGAAGACAAAGGACTGCGGCTGGGCTGCTCTCCCGACACAATTCTTGGCAGCGGCATTCAGACCGCGCGGACGCTGATCGACGAGGGGCGCATCGGTACCGTCACTTCCTGCATCATCAGCATTCACAAGAATCAGCTGAAGAACGCGAAGGTCTTTACGGTGCTGAAGGGCGAGCATGGAACGCTTCCGTATGACATCGGTGTCTACTATATTCAGATGCTGCTGTATCTCTGCGGACCGGCATCGCAAGTGACGGCCATCGGCTGTCCGCCGCTTCCGGAACTGGATCCGGAAACACCGCTTGCGGGAAATAACTTGCTGGTCGGCGCCATTCGACTGAAGAACGGTGCAGTCGCAGCAGTCCATTTCAACGGAAACGCAGTTCATACGGATCATAACCTGATTCAAATCGTGGGAACGAAGGGATCGCTTTCCCTGGGTGATCCGAATACCTTCTGGGGACATGTGGAGCTGACCACGGAGGAAGAAGCAAATGTAAACATTCCGCTGAAGTTTTCCTGCGGGAGAAACGGCGATTCCAGGACGGACATTTACGGTTTCCGCGGCATTGGCGCGGCGGAAATGGCATGGTCCATTTGCAAAGAGCGGCCGGCACGCTGCAGCGGGGATCTGGCTGTTCACACGGTTGAGGTCCTGGAGGCGCTGAATAT
>CAMGCK010000030.1 GCA_946040795.1 uncultured Lachnospiraceae bacterium | reverse complement strand
TTCCTCTACGTCTCGTGGGCTCGGAGATGTGTATAAGAGACAGGTTCAGAACACTATATGTGAGGTACCCATGATCCTGAACCTGAGTCATATTCATAAAGAATTTGTGGAGGATGTAGTCATCAAAGACGCAACCTTCCACCTTGAAGACCGCGAAAAAGCCGCACTCGTGGGAAATAACGGCGCCGGCAAGTCCACGCTTTTCAAGATCATCGCCGGGATCTATCAGGCAGACAGCGGCGATGTCAGCATCGCCAAAGACAAAACGCTGGGCTATCTGGCTCAGCATACCGACCTTCAGTCCGATGCCACCGTATTCGACGAAGTACTCAGCATTCGCCAGCATGTCTTTGATCTGGAGACCGGCATGCGCGCACTTGAAAAAGAAATGGAACACGCTTCCCCTGATGCGCTGGAGGATCTGATGAACCGACACGCGCGACTTCAGGAAACCTTCGACAAGGAAAACGGTTACGCCATTAAAAGTGAAGTTACCGGCGTTCTGAAGGGTCTGGGCTTTGAGGAGCGCGAGTTCACACTGCCCGTCCGTTCACTGTCCGGCGGCGAAAAAACGCGTGTTGCACTCTGCAAGCTTCTTCTCATCAAACCGGATCTCCTGCTTCTGGATGAGCCCACCAACCATCTGGATATTCACGCCACGACTTGGCTGGAGACCTATCTTCTGAATTATCCCGGCGCGGTATTCATTATTTCACATGACCGCTATTTCATGGACCGCATCGTCACCAAGGTCGTCGACCTTGTAAAAGGTGAAGCCTTCACTTACACCGGCAACTATTCCGACTTCACTGTGAAGAAAAAAGCCGTCTGGGAAGCGCGGATCCGCGAATATGAAAAACAGCAGCGTGAGATCAAGCGGCAGGAAGAGATCATCGACCGCTTTAAGAGTTACAATACAGAAGCTTATTATGTGAAAGCCAAGAGCCGCGAAAAACTGCTCTCCCACATGGAGCGTCTGGAAAAGCCCACGGAGGAGAACGATTCCATGAAACTCCGCCTGACGCCCAATGTCACACCGGGCAATGACATTCTCTCCATCCGCGATCTGAAAAAGGGCTTTGGAAGCCGTGTTCTTTTTGATAAGGCATGTTTTGAGATCAAGCGCGGCGAGCGCATCATGATCATCGGCGATAACGGCACCGGAAAGACCACGCTTCTCAAGATGATCAACGGACTGGATACACCGGACGCCGGTGAGATCGTCTACGGAACCAATGTGTACCTGGGGTACTACGACCAGGAGCATCAGGTCCTCCATAATGAAAAAACGGTCTTTGATGAGATCCAGGACGAATATCCCACCATGAACAACACCCAGATCCGCAATTTTCTCGCGGCTTTTCTGTTCACGGGCGATGATGTCTACAAACTGGTCGGCGACCTGTCCGGCGGCGAAAAAGGCCGCGTATCATTAGCCAAGCTCATGCTCTCCGATGCCAATGTCCTCATCCTCGATGAGCCGACCAACCATCTGGACATGACCTCCAAGGAAATTCTGGAAAATGCGCTGAATGCCTACGAGGGCACTATCATCTGCGTTTCCCATGACCGTTATTTCATTAACGAGACTGCCACCCGCATTCTGGAGCTGTATCACAATTCCTTCCTGAACTACATCGGCAACTACGATTATTATATGGAGAAAAAAGATCTTTTCCATGAACAGCATGACGGCGCGGCCGCCGTACAGGAGGAAACCGTGTCCGCCGGATCCGCGGACTGGAAAAAGCAGAAGGAAGAACAGGCGCGGAAAAGAAAGGCTGAAAATGATTTGAAAAAGGTTGAAGATCTTATTCAGACACTTGAGGAGAAAATTGCCGAGCTGGACAGCAAGCTGGAAGATCCGGACATTGCCACCAATTCCGCAAAACTGAACGAGCTTCTGGTGCTCCGTCAGGAAACCTCGGACAAACTGGATGAGCAATATACCATCTGGGAAACCATGGTGTAAATATCGGTTTTGTTTTTTCCACCTTTAAGTTTCGATTTTTTTTGCGGCAAAATGTAAATACAGGTTGAATTTTATTATTTGGTATAATATAATCTAACGGAAATGTAATTAATTTAAGAACAGATTTTATGCATATTGTTAAGAAAGAGAGGATTCCCTCCCATGATGACGATCGGATTACACGCAGACAATGAAAAGAAAGTCCTTCTGGAGAACTTCTGCATTGCCTATAAAAACATTCTGGAAAGATATAAGCTCATTGCCACTCAGGCCACGGCTCAGCACATTCGTCTGGTGACCGGTCTTAACGTTTCCGAGCTTCTTGCCGGTGGACTTGGTGGTGACAAACAGCTTGAGACCGCCATCATGAATGATGAGATTGATCTTCTCATTTCCTTTGAGCGTGTCACCCTGGATACTTATCACGACATTGCCGATCACAATTCACTGGTTCGTCTTTGTGATCTCTGCTCGCTTCCGGTGGCTACCAACCTGCCGACAGCGGAATGTCTGGTTCTCTGTCTGGACCGCGGTGATCTGGATTGGCGCGAATCTCTTCACAAATAATCAAAAATTTTAATACTGAAAACGGCTGATACCAAATATGTTCCAATACACCGGAAATCCGGAAGGAACAGCAAGGTATCAGCCGTTTTTATTCATTTCTCAGTTTTCCTGCAGTTTGGCCAGTTTTTCAGCCTGGTCCGCTGCTATCAAAGAATCGATCAGTTCCACGATATCACCGTTCATGATGCTTTCGATTCGATACAGATTCAGGTTAATGCGATGATCCGTCACGCGTCCCTGCGGGAAATTGTAGGTCCGGATCTTTTCGGAGCGATCGCCGGAACCGATCTGCGATCTTCGCTCTGCTGCTTCCGATTCCATTTTTTTCCTGCATTCCAGATCATACAGCCGCGAACGCAGCACCTTCAATGCTTTATCCTTATTCTTCAGCTGGGATTTCTCATCCTGACAGGAAATAACAATGCCGGTCGGAATATGGGTAAGACGCACCGCGGAGTCTGTCGTATTGACACACTGCCCGCCGTTTCCGGACGCGCGGAATACATCAAATTTACAGTCATTCAGATCGATCTTAACATCGACCTCTTCTGCTTCCGGCATGATGGCCACCGTGCAGGTGGACGTATGGATGCGTCCCCCGGACTCCGTTTTGGGAACACGCTGCACACGATGAACACCGGATTCAAATTTCAGTTTAGAATAAGCGCCCTGTCCGGTAATCAGACCGACGATCTTACTCATACCGCCAAGCCCCGTTTCATTGAACTCAATGGTCTCGGTCTTCCAGTGCTGCATCTCCGCATAATGCATATACATCCGATAGATCTCATACGCAAAAAGCGCTGCTTCTTCACCGCCTGCGCCGGCACGCACCTCCAGGACGATGTTCTTCTCATCATTCGGATCCTTGGGAAGAAGCAGGATCTTCATCACATGCTCCAGTTCCTCGATCTGTTCACGTGCCTCCTGGATCTCCGCCTTATAAAGGTCACGCATTTCCTCGTCCTTTTCTTCTTCCAGAAGTTCCACAGCATCCGCAACCGTCTGTCCTGCGCTCTTATATTTTATATACGCCTCCACCAGCGGCTGAAGATCAGCCTGTTCCTTCATGAGCTTTTTGTATCGGCTCTGATCCGCCGCAACAAAAGGATCATTCAGTTCCAGCATCAGTTCTTCATAATGCCGTAAAAGGTCTTCCAATCGGTCAAACATCGGCTTCCTCCGAATTCATCAGCTGTCCTCTGACCACCCGGTCCAGACCGCTTAGATCCTGAATCACTCTTATATTTTCAAATCCGTTCTCTCTCAGAATTTCAGACACATCCGCGCCCTGATCCGCGCCGATCTCATAAAAGATCCATCCGCCTTTATTCAGATGCGCTTTTCCTTCCGCAGTGATCCTGCGGTAAAAAATCAGACCGTCCGCACCTCCGTCCAGCGCAAGCATCGGATCAAAGCTGCGAACTTCTTCGGTCAGCCCGGCGATGTCCCCGCTCCGGATATACGGCGGATTGGACACGATCATATCATAGCAGTCATCCAGCGCGGAAAAAAGATCACTTCTGAAAAACCGGACCTTTGCTCTGAGATTCGCGGCGTTTTTCCTTGCCATCTGCAGTGCGGCTTCGCTGATATCGGCAGCATCCACAACGGAAAAATTCCCCTCCAGCGCAAGCGTACAGGCGATGCATCCGGAACCCGTGCACATATCCAGCACACTGAACTTTCCCCGCTTCGAGGTCTCCAGCGCTTCATGTACCAGAACTTCCGTATCAAAACGAGGGATCAGCACATTTCCGTCCACCAGAAATTCATACCCGTAAAACGGGGCCTTTCCCCTGATCAGCTGAAGCGGTTCATGAGACGCGCGGCGCGTGATCACTCCATTGAATTCAGCAGCTGTTTTCTCCTCTGCCTCACTGTCCCGCTCAAACAAAAGCCTTGTGCGGTTCCAGCCGGACACATACAGAAACAGTTCCTCTGCGTCAAACTTAGCATTTTCAATTTGAGCACTTTTCAGGCGTTCCTCTGCCGCCTTCAGTATCTGACGTACTGTCACTTTCCGAAATTCTCCTCCTGCCAGGCTTTCCAGTCAAAAACACTTTCCACGGCCTGAATGGCAACCTCCACCATGTCCTCTGTGGGTTCCCTGGTGGTCAGTCCCTGCATCCACATACCGGGGCGTGAGATCAGATAGACAAACTTGTTGTCATGGCGTCCTGTAAAACGCAGAATCTCATAGGAAATGCCAGCAATGACCGGAACCAGCAGAATGCGGCTCAGGATCCTGAGAAGCATGTTGTCAATACGGATGAACATGAACAGAAGGATCGCGATCAGCATGACGATGAGAAGGAAGCTTGTTCCGCAGCGCTTATGTTCTTTGGAACTCTTCATGACATTCTCCACTGTCAGGGGCAGGTTGTGTTCGATACAGTTGATGCATTTGTGTTCAGAACCGTGATACATGTAGACACGGCGAATATCCTGCATCAGTGAAATGGAGACCACATATGCAATAAAGAGCGCCAGACGAAGCACGCCCTCCGCAAGCGCGATCAGAAACGCACTGTCTGTAAAATGCTTCAAGAAGCCCACAAGAACCGTGGGCAGCACCATGAAAATTCCGACCGCAAGCAGGATCGCCAGCACGACCGTCATGGTCATCTCACCCTTTGTGAGCGCACCGCTTTCCTTTTTCTTATCACCGTCCGCTATTTCAGCCTTTTCAGCGGAATCTTCTTTCTCCTTCTCTTCCGTCTCCTCAAAAGACGCTGACCACATCAGTGTGGACATACCAAGAACAAGGGAATCCCCAAAAGAGACCACGCCGCGAATGACCGGCCACTTGGCCCATGCGTGCCGGTCTGAAAAGCTGTTCACGGTATTCTCCATGACCTCGATCTCACCATCGGGCTTTCGTACCGCCACTGCGTAGCGGTTTCCGTTCCGCATCATGATACCTTCCATGACAGCCTGACCGCCAATACCGGAATACTTCATAAATCACCTCAAAATGTATGGAAATAAGAAAAGCCACGGCAGAACTGATCCGTGCCGTGGCTTTATCTTTAAGAACTTAGTTATTCTCGACGCCGTACTTCTTATTGAAGCGCTCGATACGACCACGAGCAGAAGCGGTTCTCTGCTGACCGGTGTAGAACGGATGGCACTTGGAGCATGTTTCAACATGGATCTCCGGCTTGGTAGAACCGGTTACGAAAGTGTTACCGCAGTTGCAGGTAACCTTGCACTCATAGTACTTCGGCTGAATCTCTTTATTCATTGTAATCACCTCTTTTTATTCTGACGATGGTTTCCAAACATCGTCACATTATGCAACTCAAATAATATATCACAGTCTCACTGTAATTGCAAGCACATGTTTTGAATCCTTCGGAATTTTTCAACAGCTGTCCGGACTGCCTCCGTCATTCATAAAAGCTCTTTACATCAGCTGTTTCAGCACATTTGCGTAAATAGCCTGTGCATTCTCCTCCCAGTGATTGCAGAGAAGCCGCGCCTGCTCTTCCGACGGCACTGTCAGATTCATTTCAAACAGCTTGGCCTTTCCTTCCCGCACCTCACAATGAACACAGTAATCAAAATTCGTGGTCTTGTAATAATCTGACGTAATGCCCGTCTCATTCCGAAGCTGAAACTTGTTTTCATTGATATAACCGTCCATGTCCTCGCGGATGGCATCGGAAATGTCACTTTCAAAATAATACAGCGCTTCCTCGCCTTCCTTGGTCAGCTCATAGCGGACGATGTTGTGCACCTCATCCTGCTTCATCAGATTGGCATCCAAAAGCTGCTGTGCCGTTTCCTGGAACGTAAAGAAATTGGTATAGCCTTTCTGCTCAAAAAAAGTCCACAGCTGCGGATTGGACAGCGGAAAATTGACCTTTTTCAGCATATAAAGGATCATCAGTTTATATAATGTTTCAGGCTCCGTCATGGAATGCCCCCTGTCTCTTGAATTGCCCGAATTTTACAGGCCGCCCCCACTTTTACGGGATTTTTATCATTTTATCACGAATTTCAGCACTGTACAAGTCCGATATCGCTTATTTCATCACCATTTCATCGTCAGAAGGAAGGGATTTCAGCGGACAGGCCGGCAGCGTCTGATACCAGTAAGCCACAGTGGTATAATCATCATAGCGCGGACCGGTCCAGCCCAGATTGTCGAAGGTCATTCGGAAGCTCTTCTCAAAATGGATCGGATCCTGTATGTGGAAACGGTACAACAGGAAACGCTGCTGTCCGTTATACCAGCCGCTGTTGTCTCCTATTACGGAAAACATGCCGCTGTAGAGACCGGAATAGGTCTGATAATTCTTGGTATAAATGTCGTTTCCGAATCCATAGGAACCGCAGAAATAATCCTCCGTACCCGTATAATGGATCGAGGGCGCATCTTCACCGTCGATGTACATACGCGCTTCTCCTTCCACCCAACAGGTGTTGTTTCCGTTCATTCCTGCAGCCATCGTCATCCCGACAAACTGTCCTTTTCCGCCGATGCCGTCGATCACCGTATAGGTATGCCCCTTCTCCACCGGATGGGCCTGGCGATAAGACGCATGAAAATACAGCGCCTCCTCCGGCACTGCGCCGTGAACACCGGTGATCATGTAATACAGCCACTGGTCTTCTCTGCCGCGATTTTCCATCGTGATCCGGATATGCTTCCGGAACGGCATCTGAAAATAGCTGTTGAATCCCCTGCCGGGCGCGGTCATCATAACGGCCGAACTAAATGTCGGATACTTGCCGTCACGATCTGTGAAATTCTCATCATAAGCACATCCAAAGAAAGCAGAGATCGGAGCTTCCACAGAAGGCTCCTCCCGGCCCTCATAGTAAACGCGCAATATGAAGCTGTGTCCCACATAACCGGTAAACCACATGTGCTGAATCACTCCCGGGCCGTCTGTATCACAAAGAACAGCCGTTTCTCCCGGCGAGATTTTGATATTCGGGCGGATCTTGGAACACTCCAGCCCGGAGCCGCCGTTTTTCTTTCCTTCCGGGTTTTCCGCTGAAAAAGCAAAGGTGCGGTCCTCGGACATCATCCAGTATTCTGACATAAGTTCTCCTTTCATAATAGACAATTGTGTCTTCCTGCGCTAAAATGATTCCATCAACATTCACGGAGGCATCCCATGGCTGAAAACCGCGAGATCGAACGCAAATTTAAACTTCTTTCCCTGCCCGGGAATCTGGAATCCTATCCCTCTTACGAAATCGAGCAGGCTTACCTTTCCAATTCTCCCACTGTCCGCATCCGAAAAAGCGGCAGTAAATACACTCTGACTTATAAAAGCGGTGCCGGCATGGATCACGCCGAATACAATCTTCCGTTGACAGAGGAAGCCTATTACCACCTTCTTGAGAAGCATGACGGCAAAATCATCACCAAACGCCGTTATAAAATACCGTATGAGGGACTGACCCTCGAACTGGACATTTTCTCCGGCGACATGGAGGGCCTCATTTTCGCGGAAGTGGAATTTGAATCCGTAGAGGATGCAAATTCCTTCGTTCCGCCGGCCTGGTTCGGTGACGATGTCACGGATGACCCGCATTACCGGAATTCCTTCATGGCATACGGTTATTGATCCGTTCACTCCGCGCGCCGCGTTTCTTCTTTCTTTTCATGCGCGAACATTTTTTCTTCATACAGGATATAAAGATATTCCACGCCTTCCTCGGAAAGCTCGTTGTTGCTGTAATAAGCTGCTTTCACGATCGTCTGCATCCGCAGGATGACATCCTCCGGAATCTCCGGCCATTTTGCCGCGATCTCCTCCGGCAGATCATCCACGGAAAAACCGCGTTTAGCTCTTTCAGCCTGCTTCATGATCTCTTTGTAGATCCTGAGGCAGGTTTTATTATTGTCTTCACCCGTCAGTTTTTCAAGCGGACGGATATGAAGCTTCACATACAGGATACCGCCTGCCGCTGCCGCCGCAAGAAGCAGGAATAACAGAATAGACGCGATCAGTCGTATCGTTCCCTTTACAAAGGGATCGGCATCACTTTCAGGATCGGTACTGTCCGGTTTCATGCTTTCCACAACCGATGTTTCCGTCTGCTCCGTCCGGCTTTCTTCTGTTTCCGTACTTGCAGTCTCCGTTTCAGGCGGCGTACTCTCCTCCGGTTCCGCTTTCGGCTCTTCCTCTTCCGGAGCGCCGATGTTCGTAAACTCCACCGGATACCATCCAAAGCCTTCAATAAACACTTCCGCCCAGGCGTGCGCATCGTAATCCGTCAGTTCCTGCGTTTTCTTTACCGAAGACGACGGCACAAGATAGCCTTCCACATAGCGCGCGGGGACTCCCAGTGCCCGAAGAAGCAGTGTTCCTGCCGTCGCAAAATGAACACAGTAGCCTTTCTTCCGCTCCAGAAGGAAATCCTCCGCGAAATCCTCACCGCTTTTAACGGTACCCGGCTTCAGCGAATACGTCATATGACTGTAAAGATACGCGCGGACGGCGTTAACGGCGTCCTCTGTATTCGGGTCGTCCCGGTCGATGCCATACTCCTTCCGAAGCTCTTCCGCAATCTTCAGGACTGCATGTCCTTCCGGTACCTGCAGACAACGCTTCCGCACATCCGCTTCATAAGCCTTCAGACAATCCTCGATCAGACGGTAGTGAATCTCTGTGCCATCGTTGTTCACTGCAATGTATTCCCCATACGTACTTTCCATGAACTCGTCAAAAGACGACTCCACGCCGTATTGATTCTTCAGGATGAAATACGCTTCCTGCTTTTCTTTCAGTGATACCACCGGTTTTCCGTCCGGCTGCTTCTTTCCGGATGCGCCTGCATCCAAAGCGATTGCCTGCAGGACGTCCTTCATCGACCCATATTCGTAATACGGGAAGGTCAGCGTGCCGGAAGCATCACGATTTCTGAGAAACAGGTCCTCTGTAAAGGAAAGGCCTTTCACGCTCCCTTCCACCGCGCCGTGCACCGAATAGGGATGAAACGCATAACGGTCCTTCCGCACCTTTTCGATCGTCACCGCATTGACGGAATCCACCGGATGATAGATCGCGGCAGCCATGGAGGCCTGATAATAAAAATAAGGATTCCGGTAAAGACTTCCTGACACGTTTCCGATGTAAAGATCGGCGTAACTGACAGACGCGGGGAAAGCCTCCTCCGCCAGGTCGCCGCGAACCTTCCACGCGTTTTTTGTATAAGTATCGGCTGCAAAACCGCGCAGATATACCGGATCAAACGCATAATCACCAAACGTAACCTTAAGGACCGGCTTGCCGTTACGAACCACGTTGCCAGCACGAAGAAGATTGCCTTCACTGAGACCGTTTTTGGAAATATTGAACGGATTTTTTCCGATGGACGCTATAAGATCCTTGATGAAATCCTCCGAATAACGTTCCTGGAAACGTTCCGTTTTTTCCCGGATCGCAGGCCAGATGCCAAAATTCGATACGGCCATCAGCACTGCCGTCAGAACGAGCGCGCTGAAAAGATGCGTAAAACGGATCTTCTGGCGGGTAAGCCGAGGCATTTCCTGTTCCTCAAAGGAGCATTCCGCGCGGCAGGTGAAGAACATCGCAAGCACGGTAAAGGAACTGAGTACGATCGACGGCATGGAGGGTGAAACACCGCCCAGGATGTCGATGAATAGCGGCATCATGAAGAAAAAAGTGAGAATGGTCGGGTAAACATGCTTGCCGTAAGCATAGACCGTCTGCCAGATGGGGATCAGTGAAAAGAGGATCATGATCCAGGTCACATTGGATACTGCTTCTGATGAGGTCCGGACCGTCCCCCAGCCGTAATAGGAATAAAACGCTGCCAGCGCGTGTTCATAAAAACCGGAGCACTCCGCAACCGCATGGCGCCAGGTGATTGCGGTATAGCTCACCAGGAACACCGCCGATGCCACAAAAAGGACCAGGGACCAGGTCTTCCGCCGCAGAAGAAACGCGAACATGACGCTTAATACGATCTCCGCGAGAATAAAAAGCGGTTCTGTTACGGTCAGTCCGTACGCGCTCGTGAACAGATGGATGAAGCTCCATCCCGCCAGAACAGAAAGAAGGATCTGCATGACAAGATCCAGGATCTCCGCCTGCTTATCTGTAAGGCCGGAAAGAGGGCCTTCATTCCGGGGGCCTCCGGCCTCCATGAAGATCTGAAGATCATTCTTCATCAGCCATCCACCTCCTCTGCAGTTCTTCCAGCGGGTCAGCTGTAATCGTGAATTTCCGTACAAAGGAACTGCTTCTTTCCCGTTCCTCATACTCTTCCAGGATCACACTGCCGTCAAAGGGAGAAAATCGCGGCATTTCCGCGGTTTTTTCCGTTTTCCCGCTGCGATATTCGTCATATGTATGCATGACCAGTACCATGGCATTTTCAAGGTCAGACGGCTCGCTGACATATTCCTGATGAAGGTCGCCCTCTCCATCGGCCCAGAGGACTGCATGCGGTATTTCATCCGCAACAAGCCGGCTTGCCAGTGCGTAATAATTAGTCAGCACTTTATCAAAATGTTCCTGTGTACGTTCCTTCAGTTCCAGTACGAATAAAAACTGCGCGTCACTTTCACGTGCAAATTCGCGGAACATATATTCATCGCGCTTCGCGGTCAGTTTCCAGTGAATGCGGGATACCGGGTCTCCGTCACGGAGTTCGCGGATCTCCAGCGTCTCGGAAGGGTCATCGCCCTTGTGTTCCGTAGTCTGCGCATGATCCGATGCCGTGCCTGTCAGGCGGTTTCCCTCCACATAAAGATCCACATCCATAGCCGGCGGATAGATGTCCACCGGTACTGATGTACCCTTTGCCCCTTTCACCGGAATGCTGAAAAAACCAAACCAGTCCGAAACCGTGCATTTTGCAACAACAAAGGTTCCGCTTCCCGCAAAGGGCAGGCGCACAGGAATGGCCATTTCCGTTTTCCCGGCCGGCAGGGTAAAGCCGGTCATCATCGTGCTGCCTTCTCCGGTCTGATCATAGGTAAAATCCAGCCGGAGCTTCATGTTGGCCGCGGGCAGTATTCCCTTCTTTTCCGCGGAAAGTACCAGTGAATTGCCAACCGTCTTCAACAGGACTTTTGTATTGAACCGTTTAAAAAGGCACACAAAAAAAGCGCATATGCCCGTGGCAGCAAGGAAGATCACCAGTATCATGATCTCCCTTGACGCCATCAGGAGTGCGCTATGCAGTAAGAATATACATAATGTCAGATAGACAACGAACAGCATTCATGCTCCTATGCTTTTTTCTGTGCGGGTCTGTGTTCCTTCTGAAGGATCGTGGTCAGGATCTCTTCTTCCGATACCTTGTCCACGCGCGCGCGGCGGCCCTTGACGATCCGGTGCTTCATGACCGGCAGGAACACATCCTGTACGTCTTCCGGCAGCACATAATCGCGGCCCTTCAGGTACGCAGCCGCCATGCTCATGCGCATCAGCGCCAATGTCGCACGCGGGCTTCCGCCCAGTTCAATGTAGGTATTACTGCGGGTCTGTGCCACCAGACGAGCCAGATAATCATAAATGGCATCGTGAACAAAGATCTCATTCACTTCTGCCTGCATCTTCAGGATGATATCGCGGTCCGCGACCTCCTGAACCTCTTCCCGCTTTTCATTTTTGCGTTTTAAGATCTCCCGTTCCTCTGCGACCGTGGGATACCCCATGGATACGCAGATCATGAAACGGTCGGTTTCCGATTCCGGAAGCTTCTGGGTACCGGTGGAGCCCACGGGATTTTCCGTAGCCAGCACAAAAAACGGTGCGTCCAGCGGGCGGGTCACGCCGTCCACAGAGACCTGACGTTCTTCCATCGCCTCCAGAAGCGCGGACTGCGTTTTGGGCGATGTACGGTTGATCTCATCGGCCAGGAACATGTTGCAGAAAACAGCACCCTCCCGGTAGACGAACGTGCCGCTGCTCTGATCATACACATTGAAGCCCAGAATATCCGAAGGAAGTACATCCGGCGTAAACTGCATGCGGCGGCCCTTCAGCCCCATGGCCTTCTCAAAAGCCACGGCCATGGTGGTCTTGCCGACGCCGGGGATGTCATCGATGAGCACATGCCCGTCTGCCAGAAGTGCCGCAAGGATCAATGAAAGTACCCGGTCCTTACCCACCACCTGCTTTTTCACTTCATTCAGAATTTTTCCCGCATAGGTGAAAGATTCCATGTATTACCCTTTCTTTTTGGAGCCGAAACGGTTTTCGGTTCCGTTTAAAAGACGTTTGATATTACTCTTGTGGCGCCAGATCATGAGCGCCATGAGGAAGATCCAAACCACTAAAAATTCGATGCGCTGCGGGGTCTTAATGGGCATCCAGCCGATGGACGGCATGGAGAAAAGAACGGCCATCGCGCTCAGCGAAATGGCAATGATGATGGACGCAACTGAAACGTAGCGCGTAATGAAAGCCAGCGAGAAAAAGATGATAATGCCAATGATGGTCATCGGACCGTTCAGTGCCATCGTCAGACCGCCGGTTGCAGCAACGCCCTTTCCGCCCTTGAATTTCAGATAGAACGGATAGTTATTGCCTATGATCACACCGAAAGCCGTCCAGACATAATAAACATATTCCATCGGCTGGCCGCGGAAGATCATACGTACTGTAAAGCACGGGATGAATGCCTTCATGCAGTCAAAAAAGAAAACAATGAGTCCGCCCTTTAACCCCATGACACGAAGCGCGTTTGTTGCGCCTGCATTTCCGGAGCCACACTTATGCAGATCCACATTGACAAGTTTGCCGTAAAAATGACCGGTCTGGAACATGCCGAACAGATATCCGATCACAATAAATAACAGACGAATCATAGTGCCATCCTTTCGGGAGTATTACTCCTTCTCTCCGCGTTCCCTGATCAGGAATTTCAGCGGGGTGCCGCGGAAGCCGAACGCTTCGCGGATCTTGTTCTCCAGATATCTCGTGTAAGAAAAATGCATCAGTTCCTTGGAATTGACAAAAATAACGAATGTAGGCGGTTTGACGCTGACCTCCGTTGCATAGAAGATCTTCAGGCGCTTGCCCTTGTCGGACGGCGGCTGCTGCATGACCGTGGCTTCCGTGATGATCTCATTCAGAACACCGGTCGCAATGCGGAGGTTCTGATTTTCGATGACCAGGTCGATCAGATCAAACAGACGGTTCATACGCTGACCGGTTTTTACGGAAATAAAGATGATCTCCGCGTACGGCATGAAGGACAGGGTCTTGCGGACATTCTCCGTAAAACGGTAAATGGTCTTATCGTCCTTTTCCACAAGGTCCCACTTGTTGACCGCGATGATGACGCCCTTGCCGCGCTCATGCGCTATGCCGGCGATCTTTGCGTCCTGTTCGGTAACGCCTTCATCCGCATCGATCATCATGACAACGATGTCAGCGCGGTCCACGGCCGTTACGGCACGTATGATGGAATAACGCTCAATCTCTTCTTTGATCTTATTCTTGCGGCGAAGACCTGCCGTATCAATGAAAATATAATCCTTGTGGTTATAGCGGACAGTTGTATCCACGGCGTCGCGGGTAGTACCGGCAATGTCGGATACAATGACACGGTCCTCATTGGCCAGACGGTTGATCAGTGAAGATTTACCTACGTTCGGCTTGCCGATGATGGCGATCTTCGGCGTCATGTCCTCCTCTTCCTCGTCCGTGCCTTCCGGGAAATGCTCCACGATGCGGTCCAGCATGTCGCCGAGGCCCTTCTTGGAAACGGCGCTG
This sequence comes from uncultured Lachnospiraceae bacterium, assembly GCA_946040795.1. Classification (GTDB taxonomy): domain Bacteria; phylum Bacillota; class Clostridia; order Lachnospirales; family Lachnospiraceae; genus UBA1267. The sequence continues at coordinate 12,818 of CAMGCK010000030.1, read as the reverse complement.
ATCGGAATCGGATCGCCGATGCCCAGATTATAGAACTCGTATACATCGGCCATCATGGTCTGGAAGTTATCCACCTTGTTGACGACCAGTACGACCGGCTTATCCGCGCGGCGCAGCATGTCCGCAACCTTGGAATCGGAATCCACAAGGCCCTGACGGCAGTCGGTGATGAAAACGATGACATCGGCCGTGGCAATGGCGATCTCCGCCTGCTCACGCATCTGGGAAAGAATGATGTCCTTGGAATCCGGCTCAATACCGCCGGTATCGATTAATGTAAAAGTATAGTTAAGCCACGAGCCCGTTGCGTAGATACGGTCACGGGTCACGCCGGGCGTGTCCTGTACGATCGAAATGTTGTCTCCGGCAAGAACATTGAACAGGGTGGATTTACCCACGTTCGGCCGTCCGACAATGGCTACTACAGGTTTCATGTATTACCTCTCTTTGTTCTCATTGTATGTTGTTCCGTGTAATGGAATAGTTCATAAGATCATCTGATCTGTCCGTTCAGAGACGGAAGCTCGTATTCACCGTGCGTTCGGTCCACATCTTCCTCCTGAAGGTTGCCGGTCATGGCATGTACCAGCGACGTGCCGCCGCCCTGAATGATCACAACCGGTGTATGCAGCTCGTTTTCAAGATCCGTACGGGTCAGGTCGTCCAGAAAAACTTCCTCTCCGCTCTTGAACATGCAGGAAGGCAGATAAAGAACCGAACCCAGATCCTTCCCTTTCAGCTGCTTCATGAGATCCGTTCCGGTGACCAGACCGGCTACGGTAATGGAACGGCCGAAGAAATCATTCTCAATACCGATCACCCGGTTTTCATGTCCCGGGAATTTCCGTTCTGTCATTTCAGCCACACGCTTTAACAAAGGCTCTGCCAGCATACCGGTGGCAAAGGTACGTTTTTCATGAGTTCCGTCCTGTTCCGTTTCATCAAGCACATTCTCTGCTTCCGTAAACAGAAGGCGGGCCATTCCGACACCGTTTTCCAGCTGAAGATAACCGTCGTAACGGTCCTCCTCCGGAAAATCCAGGCCGGCCATGATATAAAATTCATCGCTGGCATGCACATAATGGATACCGTATTCATCATACGCTATTTTCTGCCATTTTTCAACGATTGCGATGGTTTCCAGCGCATCTTCTTTTGTAAGGGGCTCCAGCGGATACAGACCGTCGCGGAATTTCGTGGTTCCCGCGGGCACCACGCTTAAGGACTGCATGTACGGTACATAACGATAGAGATCCGACAGTGTTTTTTCCAGATGCTCTTTGTCGTTGATACCTTTACAGAGAACGATCTGACCGTTCATGTAAAGTCCGGCGTTGTAAAAATCGTCCAGGTAGGAAAGCACCTCGCCCGCGAAGCGGTTTTTCAGCATCATGCAGCGGAGCTCCGGATCCGTGGTATGCACGGAAATATTCATCGGCTCCAGCCGATGGTGAATAATGCGGTCGATCTCCTTCTGCTTCATGTTGGTCAGCGTGATGTAATTGCCCTGCAGGAAGGAAAGCCGGGAATCGTCATCCTTGAAATACAGCGTTTCACGCATGTTGGGCGGCATCTGGTCAATGAAACAGAAAATACAAGCGTTGCTGCAGCGGCGGTAATCACTCATGAGATCGCTTTCAAAGATCAGTCCGAGGTCTTCATACTCATCCTTTTCAATCTCTATTTCCCATTCTTCTCCGTCTTTCTTCCGCACCACAAGAAGGACCTCTGCTTCCTCCGTCAACTGACGGAAGTCAAAGACGTCCTCGATATCTTCTCCGTTTACTTTAACCAGCACATCGCCGGCTTCGATCTCCAGTTCTTCCGCGATCGAATCCGGTTCAACACCCACGATTCTGTGTTCCATTTCCTACCCCTGAAAAATGAAAAGACCCCAAGCAAAAGCCGGGGTCTCTGTCATCATTTCCTTATGCCATTGCATTAACTGCTTTTGATAAGCGGCTAACTTTTCTGGATGTTGTATTCTTGTGGTAAACACCCTTTGAAGTAGCTTTGGTAAGTTCGGTTTCAGCCTGACGAAGAGCTTCCTGTGCAGCAGCCTTGTCACCGGATTCGATCGCAGCATATACCTTCTTAACATAAGTCTTAACTCTGGTCTTGATTGCCTTATTTCTGTCAGCACGAACCTGAGCTACTAAAACACGCTTCTTTGCAGATTTAATATTTGCCATTTTGGCACCTCCGTATATTTTATTGGAAGATGCGGAAGTAGAGGGTTTCCGACCTTCGTCACAAAGCAGCCGAGACACGTTGGCATACCTCGCAAACATACTCTTTAAATGATAGCATGTTTCTTGCCAAAGTCAAGCGTTTTTCGCTGATTTTTACGGATTTTTGTATATTACAGCAGTTCCAGTTCAAGCGCGCACTTGTCATTGTCCGGATTGAGTTCCAGGCTCTTCTTGAAGTATGCTTTCGCTTTCTCCTTATCACCAAAGTACAGCGCGCCGTAGCCCAGCTGGTAATACAGCGCAGCTTCCTTATCCGTCAGCGGATCGTTGATCAGGGACAGGTAGAAGAAACGGTACCGCGGAATGTTTGCGGAAACATTGGTCTTATCCGCCAGCTGCTCTTCCCATGAGATGATGGCCTCACGCATCATCTTGTCCGCTCCGCGCTCATCACCGGCAAGCCGCTGTACAAGTGCAGCGTAATAGGTGAATTCGCCGCCCATGTTCCACATGCCGCGGTTATCAAAGCGCGAAATAACATCGATGATCTTCTTTGCCTCCGCTTCTCTTCCCATCTGAGACAGCGTGTATGCTTCAAAATAGCGATACGGAACCGTGACGGATTCATTCCAGTAGGATGCATGGAGATTTTCCGGGATCTTCATGGCATCGCGGAAATACTTCAGTGCCTTATTCAGGTCTCCGTCAGCCAGAGCTCTGCGTCCTGCGCCGAAACGACCGGACATATAGGCATCGGAAATAGAAAGCTCACCGCCTTCACCCGGTGTGAATACATGTCCCTTCATGACATTCAGAGATTTCTGGTATTCACCGGCTGCGATATAGGCACGGGTCAGTTCGAGGACGATGTCATCGCCGCACTCCGCCGGCATGTTCTTCTTGATGTAAGCCGCGCGTTCCTTACCCGGAACACCTAAAGCGGCCATCAGATATGCCGTTTCGGTCATGAGCTGCTCTTCGTTCGGCTTCAGGGAAACCGCCTTCTTGATATACGGCAGCGCCTCGTCCTTACGGCCCAGATGGCTGTAATAAGCGACTGCGATGTTGCGGTACGGGATATAGAAATCCGGAGATACCTTAATGGCCTTCAGCCAGGCTTCAGCAGCCTTTTCAAACTGTCTGTGACCGTAGAGGATGCAGCCCAGAAGATACCATGCGGTACCATCGGCGGGATCCTTTTCAACCGCTGCGTTCAGCACGCGGATCTCGGACAGGCGGTACGGGAAGATCTTCACATACGGATCAGCCGATGCTTCCGCACGAGCCTCCGCTGCCTTTTCTTCCTTACCGAGCATGTCATAGAACATACCCAGCGTGTAAAGCGCCATCGTGGACGCGCCGCGATATTTCTTCAGATTTTCCAGAAGCTCCGCACCCATCTTGTAAAGGCCGGCATTTTCAAGATCAAATGCGATGTCCAGTACGGTCTGGGACGGATCGGAATTCATCTTATGCGGATCGAAGAAGGCTTTCGCTGCGGTTCCGGCAATCTTCATGCGCATGAAACGTGCCAGCTGATTCAAAGGATCTGCCTTCAGAATGGCATCCAGGCGGGCAACAGCCGCTTCCTTCCTGCCAAGCATGGCTTCTGCATAAGCTGCATACGGGCCGGCAATCGGGTTCTGTGATTCCTTGTCCAGGGCTTTTAACGCATGCTCAAGTGCCTTATGATAATCGCCGCGGGCAATGTCGATTCCTGCGATCAGCGTCATAGAACGAGAAATCACATTGTAGCTCCATGCGGCCTTATTCAGAATGTCATAGGCCTTGTTATAATCACGCTGATAAGCCTTGGTGATGCCCAGTAGATAGCCTGCGCTTCCGTCCAGCGGATTGTAGTCATAGCGATTCTGAACCGCCATGGCCCTGGTAAGATATTCTTCCGCTTCATCAGCACGTCCGTTCCGGTAACAGTATTCGCCCATGGCAATGAGAGACGGCAGGTGTTCCGGCTCGTACTTCAGTGCTTCCAGATAGTAAACATCCGGCTTGAAGATCGGATCACGGTAAAGGTCGATGTGCAGACCGGCGATATAGTTGTCCTGCGCGGTCTTCAGCTGACCCGGAACCGGAATACCCGGATTGTCGTGCGGAATATGCACGGTATCCGGCGTAATCTCCGTATAGGCAAGGAGTTCCTCTCCTTCTTCAGAAGTCAGCGTAAATGTGTATTTTTCAGCTTTCAGTGCAGTATTCCAGATAACAGACTCGCCCGGCTTCAGGGAAACGGTCTCTTTCAGAACCTTCTTGCCGGCGAGCGTCAGCGTAAATACCGCGTTTTTGATTTCCTTGGTCACATTCAGACGTACGCAGTTCTCTTCACGATCCAGAGAAACAGCACCGTTCAGATTCGCAAAGGTCGCGTAGCGCAGATTGCGGGTCGGATACCAGAACTGTGAGAAGCACTTGGTTTCATAAGGCGCGATCCAGGTGAAGTCCGGCTGGTCATCGGAATATGAGCCGGCCATGAGTTCGCAGTAAACACCGTCGGAATCCGTAAGCGCGTTCTCCCAGTTGTCCGCATTGCGGCCGTAGCCCCATGTGAACATCTTCTTACCCGGTGAAACATGATGATCGGCGATGTGCATGGTACCGCACTCCGCGTCATAGTCATAGCCGCCAAAGAAGTCATATGCAGACGGTGCCGCAAAATAGGAGTTTGCGGTCTTTGTGTTGCCGTGCCAGCTGACATCGGTGGGCTCATCCCACCTTTCAGCGCCGTACTGAGACTGCGCGATCGGGAACGTGGTATGGCTTCGGTCATAATGATGATGGCACCAGGTAACATCCTGCGGGAAGATCAGGCGGTAACGGGGATGAACCTTGACTGCGGCATTTTCCCACCAAAGGAACTGATGCAGATTTTCCGTGCGGTTCGTGACCTTGACACGAGTCTCAAAATAGTTGGTATCGGGACGGAGGACAATGCCGACCATGCCCTTTGTGCGGTCCGTGGGATCACACTCGGACATCCAGCAGATGGCGCTTCCGTCTTCACATTCTTCAATGTCATAGTCCACCGGCATGAACGTGGAGGGACGATGGTGGAACGGCCAGTTGAACTCCATGCCGCCGGAGATCCAGGAACCGAACGCGCCGATGAGCGCCGGCTTCACGACGTGCTGACGGTACAGGAAATGGTAATCATTGACTTTATCATAAGCTTCAAAAACACGGCCGCCGAGCGCAGGCATCATGCATACGCGGATATAATCATTTTCCAGACGTACCATGTCATATTCCTTATCAGCAAGATGAACACGATCAACTTTCTGAACAACACGGTTCGGATACGGATTTCCGGTGGTACCCTGATGATTACGGGTCTCGGCAAACATCGGCATGCCTTCTGCTGCCGGTACCGGATAAGTGGGAATCGTCCACTTTTCCTTCACTGCAATTACCTTCTTCATGTCATTTCTCCTTTTACTTCATTGCATGTCTTATGCCTGTTCCGGTGATTTTGCACGGATTCTGCAATATGCTGTTTGTGGATCACAAGGATCCTGCGGCATCATATCGAACCCTGCCGCGGGGCTTAAATCTGATTTGACTATATAACGAATTTCTGTGGATGTCCAGATAAAATAAAAAAAGATCCGCAAAACAGAAAAACAATGTTTCTGCTGCGGATCTCCGTCATTTGTTTATCATTTTTACTGCTTTTAAAGTCAGAAATAGTCCCTGCAGGATACTTCCCGGCCGTTTTCATAAAAGACATGCGGCACACGCTTACTGAGTTCGCACGCAAACTCGTAGTTAAAGCGGCCGGACAGCGCGCCAAGTTCCTCCATTGTAATGGATTCGCTGCCTTCTTTTCCGATCAGCGTGACGATGTCACCGCTCTTCACTTCCACACCGGCTTCTGTAAGCGGAGTAACATCGACCATGAACTGATCCATGCAGATCCGTCCCGTAATGCGGCAGCGCCTGCCGTGAATGAGGACATCGGCCTTATTGGAAAGGCTGCGGCAGTAACCGTCCGCATAGCCGCAGGACACGGTGGCGATGGTTTTTTCCTCCTCTGTCACATACGTTCCGCCGTAACCGATGGCCGTGCCCGCAGGAAGCTTTTTCACATAGGTGACCTGTGAATACAGTGAAAGCGCCGGCCGTACCGGTGTTTCTGACCAGTCCGGCTCATCTGAGGGATACAGTCCGTAAAGTGAAATGCCGATGCGGCAGATATCCGAGCGTGAGGTATCCAGTACCATGGAAGCGGCACTGTTGGCATAATGTCGGATCGGTATGGAAAATCCCTTCCGCAGAAGCGCATCCGTAAACTCATTGAAGCACCGCATCTGTTCCAGTGCCGGCGCATTTTCCAGCATGTCTGCAGTGGCAAGATGTGTAAAAATACCTTCTGTGATGAGATGCTCACATCCGGCAATGTACGCTGCAGTCTCCAGCCCCTCTTCATCCGTGAAGAGACCGATTCTGCTCATTCCTGTATCCACCTTGATGTGGACATAGGCCTTCTTTCCCATGCTCTTTGCCGTTTTCGCCAACGCTTCCGCCGCTTTTTTCTCAAACAGCGGTACTCGGATCTCGTGCTGAATCAGCTCCTCAAACCGATTCTCCATGGCATAACCGAGAAGAAGGATGGGCTTTTTAATTCCCGCGCGGCGGAGTTCGATCCCTTCATCCGTCGTCGCGACAGCAAATCCCCACACCCGGTCTTCCAGTACACGCGCGATCTCAACCGCGCCGTGCCCGTAACCATCGGCTTTCAGGACTGCACAGGCTCCCAGTCTCGGAGCAGCCTTTTTCAGAACCGATTCCAGATTCTCTTTTATAATATCAAGGTCAACCTTCGCGTGAATACGCTCATAACCTGTTTTCATTTTAATCGTTTACCTTCTGTTTCTTTCTTCGTTCATCCGCTTCCATCCTGGAAAACACACATCCGCAGAAATCCTGACGGTACAGTCCGTATTCCTGTGAAAGTTCCACCGATCGATGATAGCCGTTCTTCTTTTTAAAATCCGACGGCAGCCAGACGATGCTTCTTCCTTCTGCTTCTTCCATGCCGATGCTGTTTAACAGCGCCGCGTTTTTCATCGGGCTGATGGTAAGCGTAGTTGTATAATAATCAAAGCCGCCCTTTTCCGCGTACTCTGCTGCTTCGCTAAGGCGGAGCCGGAAACACTTTTCACAGCGTTCACCGCCTTCCGGAACTTTTTCCAGTCCTCGCGCCGCCTCATAAAACCGTTCCGGGTCATATTTTCCTTCAATGAAATGTACCGGATGCTCCGTCGGAAGCTCACGGATCAGCCGCTTGACCTCCTCCGTCCGATACCGGTATTCCTCCTCCGGAGATATATTCGGATTGTAATAGAAGACCGTGATTTCAAAATAGCGGGACAGATACTCTATCACATAAGAACTGCAGGGCGCGCAGCAGCTATGCAATAAAAGGGTTGGAGCTTTTTCCAACCCTTTTATGATATCTTCAAGTTCTTTCTGATAATTGATCTTATTCATTACTGCAGGAAATCCCGGATTCTCTTGGAACGGACCGGATTGCGAAGCTTGCGGAGTGCCTTGGCTTCAATCTGACGGATACGTTCACGGGTAACATTAAACTCCTTGCCGACCTCTTCCAGTGTTCTGGGATGGCCGTCTTCCAGTCCGAAACGCAGGATGATGACCTGACGTTCTCTTTCCTTCAGATCCCCAAGCAGGGTATCGATTTCTTCACGAAGCATGACATTTTCCACATTCAGCTCCGGCGTTACGGTGTTGGTATCCGCAACGAAATCGCCCAGGTTGGAATCATCCTCTTCACCGATGGGAGTTTCCAGAGAAGCAGGTTCACGGGCGATCTGCATGATCTCCATGACCTTGGATTCCGGAAGATCCAGTGCTTGTGCAAGTTCTGCAACGGAGGGCTCATAACCAAGTTCCAGAGTCAGCTTACGCTGCATCTTGGACATCTTGTTAATGGTCTCAACCATGTGGACCGGGACACGAATGGTTCTGGCCTGATCAGCAAGTGCACGGGTCACAGACTGACGGATCCACCAGGTTGCATATGTGGAAAGCTTATAGCCCTTGGTGTAGTCAAATTTCTCAACGCCCTTGATCAGTCCGAGGTTGCCTTCCTGTACCAGATCCAGGAAACTCATGCCGCGGCCGGTATAACGCTTTGCGATACTGACAACAAGACGCAGGTTTGCTTCGATGAGACGCTGCTTAGCTGCCTCGTCACCATCGGCTTTCTTCTTGGCAAGCTCAGTTTCCTCATCGGCTGAAAGAAGCGGAACCATACCGATCTCCTTTAAGTACATGCGGACCGGATCACCGGTTCCCACGCCTTCCAGAAGGTCAATGCTGTCGATATCAATGACTTCTTCATCCTCATCTCCCAGGTCGATGTCTCCGTCCAGGAAATTGTCGTCGTCGATCAGAACATCATCGCTGGTAATGCGAAGGACATCGATCTTTTTAGACTCGAGGAATGAAATGATGTCATCCACATTCTCCGCTGAAAGCGTCGCTCCCTTGAAGAAATTGTTGATGTCATCGATATCAAGCGTATTATTATGGCTCTTGCCGTATTCCACCAGCTTGGTCAGCATTTCCGGTGAAAGACCGTTCTTCTTCTCCGCTTCTTCAGAAACTGCTGCATCATCTTCCGAGTATTCGTCAATGACGATATCATCCTCTTCTGCAGCTGCAGCCGGTTCCGGCTGTGCTTCTTTCTTTTTGCGGAGACGGGAGACCTTCTTAACCGTCTTTGCCTCGTCTGCCATTTCTTCGTTCTTCATTTCAGTATCTTTTCTCATGAAATGATTTCCTTTCATTTGATCAAACAATGAAGGTCACGGCATTTTTCAGCACCGTGATCTTCGAGTCATGAAACTTTCCGCCAAATTCACCGTCCACATTCCATTCCAGTTCTTCATCACATTCGATTCGGAGATCCGAAACAGCAAAGCGTTCGATATACTTCTCATCCGGTTTTTCATCCAGAAGGGTATGTGCCGCGGCTAAAAGCTCGGCAAATTCCACAACATTTTGAACATTTCTTATGAGGGTAAATTCAAACAGTCCGTCATTTAGTGAAACATGCTTTCCGGTAACGCCCTTGAAACCCGATACACTGTAGGAATTCGTTACAAATCCAAACAGGTAATCGCCTTCCAGCTTGCGTTCACCGGACTGAATCTTCAGGTGGAACGGTCTGAGATTCGGAAGTGTTTTCAGAAACTGCCGTACATAGGCCGGATATCCCCAAAGATTTTTCTCCTCCTGCGGAGTCGTGTAAGTCACATTGACAGGGGTTCCAAAGGCTGCTACGTATATAAACGCATGATCGTTCAACATTCCGGCATCGGAGACAAACGGTTCACCTGAGCTCAGTTGTTTTATACATTTATTGATGTCCGTACTCAGTCCCAGCGAGCTTGCAAAATCATTCGTGGTACCGGTCGGTATATACATGACGGGAATCGGTTTTCCCAATTGGACCACACCGTTTACGATCTCATTAATCGTGCCGTCTCCGCCGCTTGTCAGAATCCGGTCAAAATCCTTACCATAGGTCTTGACCAGTTCTGTTGCGTGTCCGGCATAGCGTGTCGTCATCACCGTCAGTATACTGTCTTCGCGGTCAAAAGCATCGATGATCTTCAGAAGATGACTGCCGATGGCCGCGTGTCCTGCTTTCGCGTTGAAAATGAATAAGATCTTTTCCATACCCATTTCCTGTTTAAAATTTCCAAAATTACGGCTTAACAACGATATTCACGATTCTTCCCGGTACATAGATCTCTTTTACGATGGTACCGGTCAGCTTGTCGCCAAGCGCTTCCTTACCGGCTGCGATGGCATCGTCCTTGGACATGTCCTTCGCAATGGTAATGGTCTTACGAACCTTACCGTTGATCTGAACCGCGATCTCAATGGTATCTTCCTTGATGGCATTCTCATCATATTCCGGCCACTTTTCATAAGCGATCGTGCTGTCATGCCCCAGAATGTTCCAAAGCTCTTCACCCATATGAGGCGTGATGCAGGAGATCATCTTGATGAAGCCTTCTGCATATTCCTTCGGGCAGCTGCCGGCCTTATAGCAGGCATTGATAAAGATCATGAGTTGTGAAATAGCGGTATTGAATGCCAGCTTTTCAAAGTCTTCCGTGACCTTCTTGACGGTCTGATGGTAAACCTTGGTCAGTTCATCCCTCGCGTCGTCACAGATATTGCCTTCTTCCGTGAACATGGTGAATACACGGTTCAGGAACTTTCTCGCGCCTTCAACACCCTGCGGGCTCCAGGGCTTGGAAACCTCAAGCGGGCCCATGAACATTTCATAGAGACGAAGGGTATCTGCGCCGTAATCACGGACGATGTCGCTGGGATTAACAACATACTTCGGGAAACGCTTGCCCATCTTGATGCCATTCTCACCCAGGATCATACCCTGGTGAACCAGTTTCTTGAACGGCTCCTTGACCGGTGAAAGACCGTTGTCATACAGGAAACGGTTCCAGATTCTGGAATAGATCAGATGACCGACAGCATGCTCCGGACCGCCCACATAGAGGTCTACCGGCATCCAGTGCTTGATCAGCTCCGGATCTGCAAAGCAGGTGTCATTATGCGGATCGATATAACGGAAATAGTACCAGCTGGAACCTGCGGAACCGGGCATTGTGGAGGTTTCTCTCACGCCCTTCACGTTGTTCTTGTCATACTGCTTCCACTCTACTGCATTTTCAAGCGGTGCACGGCCATTCTTGCCCTTGTAATCAGCAAGCTCCGGAAGGATGAGCGGCAGCTCTTCATCCGGCAGGACGTGGATCTCACCGTCTTCACCGTGAACAACCGGAACCGGCTCGCCCCAGTAACGCTGACGTGCAAAGATCCATTCACGGAAATGATAATTGGTGGTCTCACGGGCAACGCCCATATCAACCAGCTTAGCGGTAATGGCCTTCTTCGCTTCTTCAACGGTCAGGCCGGTAAATTCTTCGGAATTGATGAGCTTACAGCCCTTGCCCAGGTAATCCTGCTTTTCAAAAGCATGCTCAGTCGTATCACGGCCTTCGATGACCTGGATATACTGCAGGCCATGAACCTGTGCGTACTCAAAGTCACGCTGGTCGTGGCTCGGAACTGCCATGACTGCGCCGGTACCGTAGTTTGCAAGAACGAAATCGCCGATGAACAGCGGAACTTCCTTGCCATTGGCCGGGTTCAGGCAGGTAACGCCCTTCAGCATGCAGCCGGACTTGGTCTTGTTCAGTTCCGTACGATCCATGTCGTTCTTCTTGAGCGTTTCATCGATGTACGCCTGAACTTCCTCTTTATTTTCAATACGCGGCATCAGATCCTTGACGATCTGTCCGTCCGGAGCCAGTACCATGAAGGTAATGCCGTAGATGGTTTCAATACAGGTGGTGTAAATAGAGAACTGTCCGCCGCCCACGATCTGGAAATCCACTTCCACACCGGTGGACTTGCCGATCCAGTGACGCTGGATATCCTTGGTGGATTCCGGCCAGTCGATCTCTTCCAGACCCTCCAGCAGCTTTTCAGCAAATGCCGGCTGGTCGATGACCCACTGCTTCATGTTCTTACGGATGACCGGATAACCGCCGCGCTCCGACTTGCCGTCAATGACTTCATCGTTGGAAAGTACAGTACCGAGTTCTTCACACCAGTTGACCGGCATGTCGATGTACTTTGCATAACCTGCTTCATACAGTTTCTTGAAGATCCACTGCGTCCACTTGTAGAACTCAGCGTCAGAGGTTGCGATCATCTTGGACCAGTCATAGTCAAAGCCCAGTTCCTTCAGCTGACGAGAGAAGGTCTGGATGTTCATCTGCGTAAATCCATCCGGATGATTACCGGTGCTGACTGCGTACTGCTCTGCCGGAAGACCGAAGGAATCGTAGCCCATCGGATGAAGGACATTATAGCCCTGCATTCTCTTCATGCGGGACATGATGTCCGTTGCGGTATATCCTTCCGGATGACCTGCGTGAAGGCCAACACCGGACGGGTACGGGAACATGTCCAGTACATAGTACTTGGGCTTGGAGAAATCCCAGACATCGGTCTTGAAGGTTTCATGCTCTTCCCAGTATTTCTGCCACTTCTTTTCAATATTTTCCGGCTCGTATCTCATAATTTATCTTTACTCCTTGTAAACACGAATAAATCCCAAAGTGCCGTTACTCTGCCAATTGACTCCCAGCTTACGCCAGGTGGGTAACCGCAGCAAGTACTTTTGCCTTCCACTCAAAGGAGGCCTGACAGCCGTCTTGCAATGTAGGAATCCCGTATTATGTCATGTAGGATCAAAACAGCAGGGCACGCGAACACCCCAGGATTTAGGACATTATATCAAATTCATGTCCAATTATCAATCTTTTCTTAAACCGTTCAGTATCTTTTCAAAATACTGCGGGAGCGGTACGGAATATTCCATGTAAGCGCCCGTTGTGGGATGAACAAATCCCAGAAGATACGCGTGAAGGCACTGGCCTTCTGTCTTGAACGGTGATTTCGCGCTGCAGTATACCTCATCGCCCACAAGCGGATGATGGATATAAGCCATATGAACGCGGATCTGATGGGTGCGGCCGGTCT
>CAMGCK010000029.1 GCA_946040795.1 uncultured Lachnospiraceae bacterium | reverse complement strand
TCAGGAACAGGTATTTACTTTTGCAAACTGGAAGTCAGTTTTCCAATTCAGCAGTGAAGAGTGAATATCGTGCTATGTCACTGCTTCCGTAAGCGGGCATATCGCAAAACGATAAATAATACTTGCTAAACAATAACTTCTGTGTTATACTCCGGGTGTGGCACAGAAGTTTTTTATGTCATCCGCAGTGCCGCCGTGTGCGGCTTACGGTGATTTGTGACATTTATTTTGGGATGTGGAGGCGGAACGGAGCTTCACATCGCCCGCGGAGGTGTTTATATGAATCAGACAAAGTTATCCGCCTGGCTGAAAGCCATAATTATCGGAATGGTGCTTGCCGTACTTGCGGTCTACGGATTTGTGGTACCGGAATTTGCGAGCTTCCTCGCAGGACTTCGCGCCCATGAAAATCCGGCTTTCTGCAATATCTGGATCGCTGTCATCAGCGTGACCGGCCTTCCGATCCTTGCTGCACTCTTTTTTGCGTGGAAGATCGCGAAAAACATCGGTGAAGACAAGTCGTTCTCCAGGGACAACGCACGCGCGCTGAAAATCATTTTCTATCTGGCGCTCGGTGACGCTGCATATTTCTTCCTGGCGAATCTGGTCCTGTTTTTCTGTGATCTGAGTCATCCGGGCATATTCATCATCTCCATGCTGGCCGTATTCGTGGCTGCGGCAGTGGCAGTAGCCATGGCAGCTCTTTCCCATCTGGTGGAGAAGGCGGCGGTACTGCAGGATGAAAACGATCTGACGATCTGACGGAGGAAACTATGGAAGACGAAATTATTTTCAACATCGATGTCATGATGGCCAAGCGCAAGATGAGCGTGACCGAGCTTTCCGAACGCGTCGGCATCACCATGGCCAATATCAGTATCCTGAAAAACGGCAAGGCCAAGGCGGTGCGCATCAGTACGCTTGCCAAGCTTTGCGAAGTGCTGGACTGCCAGCCGGGTGATCTTCTGGAGTATCGGAAAAAGTAAGGAGGTACTAAGATGTTCAAACAGAAAGTAAAAGAAGTCCTGACCGGGGTGTGGAATACAGGAAAAACCATGCCGGTTACACTGATTCTGATCTTCATCGCGACTTTGCTCGCGACGGTTTTTGTCGATGACGGTTTTGAAATCGAATATGAGATCATCGGCTGGATCATTCTGGGACTGGGATTTACTGCGGTCGGTGCCTTTTTTGCGGAAACCGGTTTTTCTGTAAAGAATCCGCTGCGTTACATCACGATCGTGCTTGTGGCCGGACTTTCCGTTTTCTTTGTCTGGGTCCTGGATCGGAATTCCTTTGATTATACAAGCAGTTACATGGATCGGTATTTCCTGCCCAGAGTCATTGGATATGTCCTCCTCATGATCGTGCTTTCCGTCTGGAACTGTTATCGGAATTCAAAAGAGGCCCTGAATACCTATGTGGCGGGTGTGTTTATCAATTTCCTGCTGACGGGTGTTGTTCTCGGCATTCTGACCGGTGGTGTCATGATGCTGATCCTGATCTTTAATGTCCTGATCACGGAATGCGACCGTCTGTTTATTTGGGCCATTATTCTGGTTTTTGGCTTAGTCACTGTCCCGGCATATCTGATCGCGCTTCAGAATGTGAAGGAGCAGAAAGGAAAATTTCCGCGGGTGCTGATTGCTTATATCATGTGCCCCATTGTGGCTGCGGCTTATCTGATCATCTATTTATACATGGCTAAGATCCTGATTGCCCGCGCCATTCCTTCCAATGAGATCTTTGCGATCCTGGCCGGTATTTTTGCAGCAGGAGCGCCGGTGTTTTTGATGACAGAAGCGGTCAGTGACGCGCCGGTGTTCAAAAAAGGTATTCGGATCCTGTATTTTCTGTACCTGCCGTTTGTTTTACTGCAGGTCTACTCCCTCGGATCGCGTGTGATGCAGTACGGCATTACACCGAGCCGATATCTGGGCATGCTGATTATTGCAGTTGAGCTGATCTGGCTCCTCATTTCCATTATCCGGCCCGCAAAACGCGGCTTGATCTTCCCGGTCCTTGCGCTGTGCGTTCTGATCCTTCTGGTCCTGCCGTTCAGTGATTTCAATGCGGTGTCCATAGCCAGCCAAAATCGGGCGATCCGCGCATATCAGGCTGATCCCAACCCAGAGACCGCAAGAAAAGCCTACGGTGCATTGGACTATCTGGATGACGAGCTGGAACAGGTGAAGACCGCAGTTTCCGGTATGACCGATGAAGAGAAGAAGGCATTCCGCCAGGAACTTATTGAATTAAAAGAAGAGGGCGGGCAGGTCCTTGAACCGGAAGACAGTTACCGGTGGTTCAACTTTACGGTGTTTAACGGGGCGGAAAGCTATGTGGATGTCAGCGCTTATCGCGGCATCACAGCAGTCAGTGCAAGTCAAAGCTTTTACGACGCGGAAAGTGAGGCGGAAGCGCTGGAACAGCTGGCTCAAATTGAAGTGTCGGATCGGAATTCCGATAGTTTCATCATGGTGGACGGAATGGACGAATACCTGGAATGGTATTTTGACTATGTCCGCAGCAAGTACGAATTTGACGATCCGGATACTTATTATGACTACGGAACTTACACAGCTCCGCAGGAGCACCGGGTGATTCCCATCGACAGTGAGCATGACCTTTATATCTGCTCCATGGAAATCTCCGGAAAGCGTGAGGGCGATGAACTCATTCCGGATTACTTATGGATCGAAGGCTGGGTCCTGGTAAAATGACACATTTGAAACACAACATGAAACGGGGCGGTATTCATACCGTCCCGTTGACATTAGATGCAAAAATGTGATATATTTTTCACGGTATGATTACCGTGGGTCTCTATCGCATTTTGGAAACGGAAAGGAGATACGATGAAATTCGGAAAAATCAATCTTCATGTGGATTATTCCAGAGCGGGCGTGCAGAACGAAAGCACTTATGAACCGCATCTGGATGCTTATATTCTGGATCCCCCGTACACCGGTTACAAAAGAAAGGCAGTGATCATCTGTCCCGGCGGAGGTTATGAATTCACATCAGAGCGCGAGGGCGAACCCATCGCCATGAAATATCTGCAGGCCGGCATCCAGGCGTTTGTTCTCTGGTATTCCGTCCGTCCGGCAGTATTCCCGATGGCACTGATGGAACTGGCTGAGTCCGTGCGTTTTGTACGTGAGCATGCGGAAGAATGGGGCATCGACCCGGATCAGATCGTGGTCACCGGTTTCTCAGCCGGCGGACATCTGGCAGGCTCTCTGAGCGTTCTGTGGAACAAGGGCTTCCTGGCACCGTCCCTGGACACGACGGAAGAAATGATCAAGCCGAACGGTTCCGTTCTGTGCTATCCGGTCATCACATCCGGTGAAAAGGCTCACCGGGGTTCTTTTGACGCGCTGCTTCGCGGCATGGATCCGGAATATCTGGAGGTCACTTCGCTGGAAAAGCAGGTTGACGCCAGTACACCGCCCACCTTCATCTGGCATACCTGGACAGATGAACTGGTTCCGGTGGAAAATACGCTTCTTTACATGGACGCGCTCCGCAAAAACGGCGTATCCTGTGAAGCACACATTTTTGCAGAGGGTCACCATGGACTTTCTCTGGCAACAAAAGATGTGGAAAGCGTTCCGGTACCGGAGATCCAGCCCTGGATCGATCTTGCCATTACCTGGGTAAATAATCTTTAAGGAGTTTTGACCGATGTTTAAAAGCAAAGGTTTTACGATCACCTTCTCCATTCTGGCGGTGATCCTGATTGCATTAATTGTATTTTTCTGCTACCTGGTCTTTGGAAAAGGCGCGGAAAAGATTCTGACGGAGGGCCATCTGGTTGCCACGATTCCGGAAACGGAGTCTGCGGTCCCGGACGTTACCACCACGTCAGAAACGGAAACAGAAGAAGAAACCACGGAGTCCACGGAACCCACCAAAGCGCCCACGGATAAGGTGACCCGCCCGATGAAAACGGACGATGCGCGCAGTTATCCGGTCGTCAATGAAGTGATCCCGGAGACCGGCGTCATCACCATCATCAAATCCGGTGACGCAGGTGAAGGCATTGTCTTCCACGCAAAGCCGCAGTTTGATGATGCGAACGCAGAGGGCAATATCAGCAACTATGACGGTTCTTACAACATTGCCGGAAAGATCTACATTCTGAATAACGGAAAACCGTTCCTTCTGTATAAGACGGAGGATGGCTATTACTGTACCTCAAGTCCGGTCTACATGTCCTATGCGGCCTCATCCACCACGGTTAAGCCGGATCCCGCGAAGGTCGGTGTTTACGGTGAAAATGATGACCAGAGTCTTCTGGTGGAAGTTTTCTCCGATGACGGTAATCATGTGGTCTTCAGCATTTACAACTACGATAAGGCGGAAGGCGCCAAGATGGCGGTTCTGGAGAATATCGTGGCAGAATACAGTGCAGGCGGTATCGCAAACTTCGAGTATCATTACGAGGACGGTTACGATCATACCGGTACCATCGCCTTTGAGAATACGGACGGCGGTAAACGCGTGGACATCACGCTGGAGGTTCCGATGAAATTCCTCACCGGTGAAACGAGCGAAGTCGTTTTAAACAAATAAGCAGGAAAGACGGAAGATCCTTTTTGAACAGGGGATCTTCTCTGTCTTTAAAGAGAAATACGGGAAACACATGGCTAATATCAAAAACGAAGAAGAAGCATTGCTTCAGCGCGAGTATATCGCGAAAATGAAGGCAATTACAGAAAAGAAGGAGGCGGAACTGGGCCGAAAGATGCGTTATCACATTGAAACGCTGGGCTGTCAGATGAACGCCAAGGACTCGGAGAAACTGGCCGGTATTCTGCGGGACATCGGTTATGTGGAGTGCGAAGAAGAAGCGGAAGCGGATTTTGTGCTTTACAATACCTGCACCGTTCGTGAAAATGCCAACCTGAAGGTCTATGGTCGTCTGGGTCATTTGAACAGTGTTAAAAAGCGCTCCAATCCGAACATGAAGATCGCCATCTGCGGCTGCATGATGCAGGAACCGGATGAGGTCGCCACGGTGCGCACCAAATACAGTTTCATCAATATCGTTTTCGGTACGCACAACATTTTCAAGCTGGCGGAACTGATGTACCGTCTGGAGACGGAAGACCGCATGATCGTCGATGTCTGGGAAGGCACCGATGAGATCGTTGAGGATCTCCCGGCTGAACGTAAATACAGTTTCAAATCCGGCGTCAACATCATGTACGGCTGCAACAATTTCTGCAGCTACTGCATCGTACCGTATGTACGCGGCCGTGAACGTTCCCGTGATCCGGAGGACATTTTAAACGAGATCCGCGAACTGGCACGGGAGGGCGTGAAGGAAGTGATGCTTCTGGGTCAGAACGTCAATTCCTACGGAAAGACGCTTCCGGAACCGGTATCCTTTTCCGCACTTCTTCGTGAAGTGGAAAAGATCGACGGCATCGAGCGCATCCGTTTCATGACCTCGCATCCGAAGGATCTTTCCGATGAACTCATTGAGACCATGAAGAATTCCAAAAAGATCTGCCGCCATTTCCACCTGCCGCTGCAGTCCGGTTCAGACCGGATCTTGAATGTCATGAACCGTCATTATGACCGGGCAAAGTATCTGGAAATCACCCGCAAGCTGCGGGAGGCCATGCCGGACATTTCACTGACAACCGATATCATTGTCGGTTTCCCGGGTGAAACGGAAGAGGACTTCCTGGATACGCTGGATCTGGTTCGTCAGGTCCGTTTTGACTCGGCATTTACATTTATTTACTCCAAGCGCACCGGCACACCGGCGGCCAAGATGGAGGATCAGGTACCGGAAGATGTGGTCAAGGATCGTTTTGACCGTCTGCTGGCGGAAGTTCAGCGCATTGGTCAGGAAATGTCCGGCCGCGATGCCGGAAAGACCATGCAGGTCCTTGTGGAAGATGTGAACCGTCAGGACAAGGATATGCTGACCGGCCGACTGAGCAACAACACGGTGGTGCATTTTAAGGGAACGGAGGATCTGATCGGTCAGATCATCGATGTCCGTCTCACTAAGTCCCACGGTTTCTATTACATCGGAGAACGAGTTTAAGGAGGCGTCATGGCACTTTCACCCATGATGGAAAAATATCTGGAAACTAAAAATCAGTACCCGGACTGTATTCTGTTTTACCGTCTGGGCGATTTTTACGAGATGTTTTTTGATGACGCAAAAACGGTATCCAAGGAACTGGAACTGACGCTGACCGGTAAGGACTGCGGTCTGGAAGAACGCGCGCCCATGTGCGGCGTACCGTATCATGCTGTGGATACCTATCTGAACCGGCTGGTGGAAAAAGGCTATAAGGTCGCCATCGCCGAACAGATGGAGGATCCCAAGCTGGCCAAGGGTCTTGTAAAGCGCGAAGTCATCCGCGTGGTGACACCGGGTACCATTCTGGATGCCGGCGCGCTGGATGAGACCAAGAACCATTATATCATGGCCATCGCGTATGAACGCGGTGTATTCGGCATGGCCATCGCCGATGTCACTACCGGTGACTTTTTCCTGACTGAGGTGGAGAAAAAGGAACAGCTCTATGATGAAATCTTCCGTTTTGTGCCGTCTGAAGTCATTTATAACGAGCCGTTTACATTATCCGGCGCGGATCTGACGGACATGCGTCACAAACTGGAGTTTTCCGTATCGATGCTCCCGGCCTTCCATTTCAAGGAGGACCGCGCGGAGAAGATCCTGTCTCTGCACTTTGAAGTGGCTTCCACGGAGAGTCTGGGCGTACGCGCATTCCCGGTCGGTACCGTTGCCGCCGGCGCACTCATGTCCTATCTCCTGGATACTCAGAAAACGGAACTGAAGCACATCACGCATCTGCAGGTGTTCTCCCGTTCCAAATACATGATCATCGACACGTCCACCCGCCGCAATCTGGAACTGACGGAGACCATGCGCGAAAAGCAGAAGCGCGGCAGTCTTCTCTGGGTCCTGGACAAGACCAAGACGGCAATGGGTGCGCGTACTTTACGTAAATTCACGGAGCAGCCTCTCCTGGACAAGGAAGAGATCCTGCGCCGTCAGGACGCGGTTTCCGAACTGAAGGACGATCATATCCTGCGCGAGGAACTGCGTGAATATCTAAGTCCGATCTACGATCTGGAACGGCTTCTGGGCCGCATCAGTTATCGCTCGGCAAGTCCGCGTGATCTGATTGCTTTTAAGAATTCGCTGGAAATGCTGCCGCACATCAAGACGCTTCTTCGGAATGCGCAGTCGGCAATGCTTTCCGAACTCACGGAAGACATCGACACGCTGGAGGACCTGTACACGCTGGTAGATGAAGCCATTGTTGATGAGCCGCCGCTTGTGGTTCGTGAAGGCGGCATCATTAAGGACGGTTTCAATGAGAATGTGGATCAGTACCGCAAGGCCAAGACTGACGGCAAGGGCTGGCTCGCGGAGGTGGAGACCGAGGAGCGGGAACGCACCGGCATCAAAACTTTGCGCGTGCGCTTCAACAAGGTCTTTGGTTATTATATCGAAGTCACGAATTCGTTCCTGGACATGGTACCGGAGGATTATATCCGCAAGCAGACGCTGACCGGCGCGGAACGTTTCATCACCCCCAAACTGAAAGAACTGGAGGACATGATCCTGGGCGCGGAAGACAAGCTGTATGCCCTGGAGTATGAACTGTTCACCACTGTGCGTGATACGATCTCCGGCGAGATCGAGCGTGTGCAGAGATCCGCTGCCGCGCTTGCAAAAATCGATGCGCTTGCAAGCCTTGCCTATGTGGCGGAGCGCAACCGTTATGTGCGTCCCAGGATCAATGAGCGCGGCATCATCGAAATCAAAAACGGCCGTCATCCGGTCATTGAGCAGATGATCTCCGCGGAGCAGTTTGTTCCGAACGACACACTTCTGGACGGCGACCAGAACCGTATTGCCATCATCACCGGTCCCAACATGGCCGGTAAATCCACTTACATGCGTCAGACAGCGCTGCTTGCCTTGATGGCACAGATGGGCTCCTTTGTACCGGCGGATCAGGCCAATATCTGCATCTGCGACCGTATTTTTACCCGCGTAGGTGCTTCCGACGATCTTTCCAGCGGCCAGTCCACCTTCATGGTGGAAATGACGGAGGTAGCCAACATTCTCCGGAATGCCACGAAGAAGAGTCTGATCGTGCTGGATGAGATCGGCCGCGGTACGTCCACGTTTGACGGTCTGTCCATCGCCTGGGCAGTGGTGGAATACATTGCCAACGTGAAGCGAATCGGCGCAAAGACGCTGTTCGCGACACATTATCATGAACTGACCGAACTGGAAGGCGCCATTCCCGGCGTGAATAATTACTGCATTTCCGTCAAGGAACAGGGCGACAGCATCGTCTTCCTCCGCAAGATCATCCGCGGCGGAGCGGATAAATCCTACGGTATTCAGGTCGCGCGTCTGGCCGGTGTCCCCAAGGATGTGCTGGACCGTGCGGATGAGCTTGTGGAAGAGCTGATCGATACCGATATCGCGCAGCGCGCCAAGGAGATCGCCGCTTACGCCGGCGTGGGTTTCCAGAATCAGAAGCGCGTGGAGCGTCCGGATGATGTGGATGCCAACCAGATGACACTTTTTGACACGGTGAAGGATGAAGACGTGCTGGAGGAGATCCGGCAGCTGAATCTGTCCACCATGACCCCGCTGGATGCCATGAACACACTGTACAGGATCCAGTCCAAAATTACCAATAGGATCTGAACATGGCTGTAATACATGTACTTGATAAAAATACCATCAATCAGATCGCGGCAGGTGAAGTCGTTGAAAGACCCAGGTCCGTTGTCAAGGAACTGGTGGAGAATGCCATCGATGCCGGCGCCTCGGCAGTGACGGTGGAGGTGAAAAACGGCGGTATTGACCTGATCCGCGTGACCGATAACGGCTGCGGCATTGAAAATTCGGAGATCCGCAAGGCGTTTCTTCGGCATGCCACGAGCAAGATCGAAACAGCAGAGGATCTTTCAAGCATCATGAGTCTGGGCTTCCGCGGTGAGGCACTGTCCTCCATTGCGGCAGTGACGGAGCTTGAAATGATCACCAAACGTCACGAAGATCTGACCGGTACCTCCTATGAGATCGCCGGCGGTGAAGAGCGGAAGATCGAGGAAATCGGCGCACCGGACGGTACCACGTTTTTAGTACGCAATCTGTTTTACAACACCCCTGCGCGGCGGAAGTTTTTAAAAACCGCCATGACGGAAACTTCTTACATTGCGGATCTGATGGAGCGCATGTCCCTTTCTCATCCGGAGGTGTCCCTCCGTTTCATCGCAAACGGTTCCACACGTCTTGTAACGTCCGGAAACGGCAGGGTCAAGGATCTGATCTACACGATCTACGGCCGGGAAACGGCCAATGAGGTGACGCCCATCGACTATGGTGACGATTACCTGAAGATCACGGGCTACCTGGGAAAGCCGGTGATTGCAAAGGGAAACCGCGGCTTTGAGAATTATTTCATCAACGGGCGCTATGTGAAGAGCCGGATCATCGACCGGGCCATTGAAGAGGCTTACGCCCCTTTCATGATGCAGCATCGATATCCGTTTACCGTGCTTTACATTGAACTTCCCGCAGAGGAATTCGATGTGAATGTCCATCCCACGAAGATGGAGCTGCGTTTCCAGAAGGAGGCGCTGCTTTACGATACCATGCTGAAGGCCATTCGCGAGGCGCTCGAGCATCGGGAATTCATTCCGGATGTACAGCTTACCGAAGAGGAGAAGAAGGTACCGGAAAAGAATACGGAAAAGGTCTACCGTGCGCCGGAACCCTTTGAACAGAAGCGCATGGAAGCCGCTTCGGGAAAAAGCAGGACGGAGGAAAAGCCGGCCGGTCTGCGGCCGTTTAAATCCCAGCGGGAGGTACAGGAAACGGAGGAAAAGCTTTCTCTTCGCGAACAGATCGCACGCAAAGCGGCGATCCGTATGGCAGAAGAGGAAGAAGCGGACCTTACGGAATTTGACATGCCGGAGAAACCTGCGGCGCATGTAAGAACGGAGAAACCTGCGGTAAGTGTTATGTCGGAGAAGCCAGCGGGAAGCGGCGTACCTGAAAAACCTGTGGTTCAGGAAGAGAACCGTTATCTCAGCCGTCTGAAGGAAGAAAAAACGGCTGTTGATGATATTCCGGTACAGAAGGAGCGGGTCCTCATGAAGGAGGACATCGTTCCGATGGCGGAGCCCGCCGCGCCGGAAGTGAAAAAGCCCGTGGTTGAAACCGTTTCCGATGTTCCCGAAGATCTTTTTGAAACCAGGCTCATTTCCGATGAAGGCATGAAGAAGCATCGGCTGATCGGACAGGTTTTTGAAACCTACTGGCTGATCCAGATGGAGGACAAGCTGTTCATCCTGGACCAGCACGCGGCCCATGAGAAAGTCCTGTTTGAACGGAAGATGAAGGAACTGAAAGAAAGAAAACACACCTCTCAGATGATCTCCCCGCCGGTCATGATCACCGTCACGGCCCGCGAGGAAATGCTCCTGAACCGTTACATGGATGAGTTCTCCGAACTGGGCTATGAGATCAGTTCGTTCGGCGGCAGGGAATACGCGGTCACAGCAGTTCCCGCCGATCTCTACGGACTGGACATCAAAGCGCTCTTTACGGAGCTCCTCGGTGAAATGGAAGAGGAACTTAACGACAAAAAGCCGGACATGATCCTGGACAAACTGGCGTCTATGTCCTGCAAGGCCGCGGTAAAAGGCAACCATGTCATGAGCTTTGAAGAGGCGGATCATCTGATCGCCGAGCTTCTGACACTGGAGAATCCGTACGCCTGCCCCCACGGCAGACCCACACTCATTTCGCTGACCAAACGCGAGCTTGAGAAAAAATTCAAAAGAATTGTATAAGGCGGTGCATTATGGCTGAAAAACTTTACACGATCCCGGTCAATGAAGCATTTGAGGAAAACTGCGAATGCCCCATCTGCTCCATGTACAAGAAACTGGAAGACGATTCCATCAGCTTCATCATGGGCGCGGCTTACATGGAGGACGACATCCGTATGGCAACGGATGAAAAAGGCTTCTGCCGTCCGCATCTGAAAATGATGATGGAGGAGAAGAACCGCCTCGGTCTTGCGCTGATTCTGAAGACGCACCTGGACCGCCAGAAAAAGGATGCGCTGAAGTATAAGGACAAGCCAGTCAAGGGCAAGGCGCTTCTCAAAAAGCCGGAGGAATGCGAACTTGCGAAGTGGGCAAAGGAAGCATCGGCACGCTGCTATATCTGCGACCGCATCAACGTCATGTTCCCGCGTTATGTGGACACGGTCGTCCTTCTTTACAAGAAGGATCCCGCGTTCCGTGAGAAGTATGAAAACTGCAAGGGATTCTGTCAGGAACACTTCGGAATGCTGATTGCCAAGGGGCAGGAGCACATGAGCGGTGAGGAACTGAATACTTTTGTTCAGAAAACGCTGGATCTTTATACGGATAACATTCAGCGCCTGGCCGATGACCTGGAATGGTTCACGGACAAGTTCGATTACCGCTACAAGGACGCGCCGTGGAAGAATTCCCGCGATGCCATCGAACGCGGCGCAGTGAAAACGAACGGTATTTTGCAGTAAGCGTCCGGGCGGAGACGTGAAAATTTCCCGGACTTCAAGTTGGTTCTTGCAAACACGGGATATGTGCGGTAAGATTTATAAAGATGTTTGTAAATGTGCGGCGATGGCCACAAATACAGCCGGAGCGGCAAAAGTACAATACAAAACGTGAATCAAAGGGGTATGAACATGAAGAAGTTATTAAAGGAGTTCAAGGAGTTTGCTCTTAAGGGCAACATGATCGACCTTGCTGTAGGTATGGTAATCGGTGCTGCATTTACGGCCATCGTTACCAGTATTGTCAATGACATCATCATGCCGGCCATCAGCCTGCTGACGCTTGGCTTTGTGGATTTCTCCACGATCGGTATTCAGGTCAATGAAGTTTTCATCAACATCGGCGGTCTGCTTTCCGCAATCGTGAATTTCCTGATTGTTGCCATTGTTCTGTTTATTGTTGTCAAGGGCATCAATGCCATGAGAAAGGCACAGGAAAAACTGAGGGCAAAGCCGGAAGAAGAGAAGGAACCGGAAGCTCCGACCACGAAGATCTGCCCGTACTGCAAGTCTGAGATCGCCATTGACGCAGTCAAGTGCCCGCACTGCACCTCTGATCTGAAGGACTGATCTGAAACAGCGTTTTGAGGAAGATAGAATCAAAAACGAAGGAGCTTCCGCATGTACAGGCGGCGGCTCCTTTTTAAGTAAGGACATGAAAAAAGCATTACTTGTTATCGCGTTCGGAACAGCGGATCCCGAACAGATGGAGCGTTCGTTCTTTGCATTATACAGAAGAATATGCAGTTCACGCACGGAAATGTGTGTGTTTGCGCTGTCTTCGGAAAGAATACAGAAACTCCTGCACAGGGCGTATCCAACTGCGAAAGAGGCGTTTTTGACGCTCAGAGAAGCCTATGTGACTGATATCGAAGTCCTTCCAATGTTTCTCAGCGATGGCACCGAATACCGGAAGGTCCAGGTGCTTTCTGAGAAGCAGCGGACATATTTTGAGCAGGTGACGGTACGGCCGCCGGTACTTCCGCGAAAGGCCGAAGAGACCGCGGAATGGTTTGACAAACGGCATCCCGCCGTGGGCCATCCGATTCTTCTCATCGGTCACGGAAGCGAAGAAGGCGGTGCGGGCTATGACGCGGTCCAGCAGGCGCTGCTTAGCCGCGGGCGCACGGACATGCATGTGGTGCTGATCCACAATGTGAAACAGATCCTGGATCGGGTCGATGCATTTGCTGAAAACGGTGCTGCGATCGTGGAGGGAATTCCTTTCATGATCTCAGCGGGCCGGCATATTCGGGAAGTATACGAACTGATTCGTGAAGAGTGCAGAAAAAAGGGTATTCAGCCGCTTCTTGATGAGCGCGGCATGGGAGAAGACCCGGAAACGATGAGGCTGTTTATATGAAGACATCATGGGTAAAGATCGTTCTGCCGGTATTATGTACGGCTGTTATGGCATGCGGTGCCGGCTGTGCCGTGAAAAAGGTTCAGGTTCCCGAAGGGTATTCGCCGGTCTTAACTAAGACGCCTGCGGAAACAACGACTGCTGAAACCGCGAGCACGGAGGAAGAAACATCGGAAGAAGTTGAAAACATCATGCCCGAATTTCCTTTTACTTTTACGGATTCCGTGGGACACGAGATCACACTGCAGGCATATCCGGAAAAGACGGCGGTCCTGTTTTCATCCTACGCGCAGATCTGGAAGGAAAGCGGCGGCTTTGTGGATGTGACTGTGGGGGATTCCGTCAAGCGCGGATTTGCATCGGAGGATGCAATCCTTGTCAATGACGGAGCGGGCTTGAAATTCGACATGGAACTTCTGGTGGCGTCCGAGCCTGATTTTGTCATTGTCACCGCTGATTTTTCCTCCCAGGCGGAGGCTTGCGAGGCCCTGAATGAAATGGGCATTCCCTGTGCAGCATTCCGAGAGGAAAACATGGAGGATTATCTGAGCATTCTGAAGATCTTCACGGATCTGAACGGCCGTCAGGATCTCTATGAAGAACTGGGTATTCAGGTCCGGGAGGAGATCAATACGATCCGAAAGGAACTGAAAGAGGATCTTGAAAAGCGCGGTATTTTGGACGGACCGTCTTATCTTTTTATCCGTGCAGGCTCTGCATTCAACTCCACCAAGGCCAAGACGGCGGAAGATCATTTTGCCTGTGTGATCCTGGATGAGATCGGGCTTCACAACATTGCAGACGATGAAGAACTGCTGACAGAGGAACTGTCCCTTGAGACGATCCTGACGAAGGATCCCGACCGGATCCTGATCGTACCGCAGGGCGATGAAGAAGCTGTGCGTGCCTATATTGAAGAACTGTTCACGTCGGAAGGCTGGTCTTCAATCAGCGCCGTGCAGGATGGGCGTTATTGTTTTCTGGATAAGGAACTTTTCAATTACAAACCGAACAGCCGTTATGCGGAAGCGTACTGCGAGCTGATCGATCTGATCTACGGAGAATACTGATTTGAAACGGAAGAGAGTCGTGCAGATCCTGATCCTTGCGGGGATCCTGATCCTGCTCATGCTGACCGGCCTCATGTTCGGAAGCGTGCGATTATCCATAAAAGAGATCTTCGGAGCCCTGACCGGTGAAGCAAAGACCGCAGCGGTCATCATAAAGACGCTGCGGCTTCCCCGCGTGCTCGGAGCGGCACTTTCCGGTGCTGCGCTTGCTGCAGCGGGTCTTCTGCTTCAGACGGTCACGGACAATGACCTGGCATCACCGAATCTCATCGGCGTGAATTCCGGTGCCGGTCTGTTTGTCATGCTGATTCTCTGCTTTATGCCCGGTGTGACGGCGGTACTTCCGGCGGCGGCCTTTTTGGGCGCGCTTATATCATCGGCACTTGTCATCGGCATCTCCGATGCTTCTGCCATGCACCGAAGCCGTTCCGCCCTGGTCCTTTCCGGCGCGGCGGTATCGGCGCTCTGGAATGCGGGCATTGCCTTCCTTTCTCAGTGTTTTCCGGATGTGCTGACCTCCTATGTCTGGTTTTCCACCGGTGGATTTAACGGTGTGTATCTGTCCGACCTGCCGGTTCCGGCGATTCTGATCCTGGTGGGACTGGTGCTGACGTTTCTTTTGACACCCAGACTCGGCATGCTGGTCCTCGGGGACGATGCCGCGTCTTCGCTCGGAGTCCATGTCCGCCGTCTCCGCATGGTATCCGTGATCCTGGCAAGTCTTCTTGCCGCGGCATCCGTGACTTTTGCGGGACTCCTTGGTTTTGTGGGACTCATGACGCCGCACATCGCGCGAAAGATGACCGGACACAACATGAAGGCCCTGTTTTTTACATCGATCCTTCTGGGGGCGTCACTCGTGATCCTGTCGGATCTTCTGGGACGCACGCTGTTTGCGCCGGCAGAGATCTCCGCCGGTGTGATCCTGGCACTGATCGGCGCGCCGTTCTTCGTGTTTTTGCTGATGGCGGGGAGGAAAAAGCATGCTGGAATGTAAGAATCTGTCCGTCCGGTACGGCAGAAATACGGTCCTTTCCGAAGTGAGTCTGAAGGCGGAAGCGGGTTCGGTGACCGTGATCCTGGGACCGAACGGAAGCGGAAAAACCACACTTCTCCGTACACTTTCCGGTGTTCAGGAAAAGTATACGGGAACGCTTTTCGCAGACGGAAACGAGATGAAGAGTCTGGTACCTTCCGAACGGGCACGGCGGATCTCACTTCTTCCGCAGTTCCTGCCAAGGCCCTCTGTTACAGTGGAGGAACTGGCTGCCTGCGGGCGCTACCCGTATCTGAAGCCCTTCGGGAAAATGACGGAAGAAGATCGGAAACAGGTTGAAAAGGCGTTGAATGAGACCGGACTTACGGATCGCAGGGAACGTATGGTCTGCCATCTGTCGGGTGGTGAACGTCAGCTTGCCTATACCGCCATGCTGCTGGCACAGGATACGGACAATGTGCTGTTTGATGAGCCCACCGCCAGCCTGGATACGGCCTACCGGCAGCAGACTGTTGAACGGATTCGCAAGCTTCGGGCCGATGGAAAATGCGTGATCCTGTCGCTGCATGATCTTACCGATGCCATCGCCCTCGCGGACCGCATTCTGGTTCTGCAGAAGGGAAGGACGGTATTTACGGGAAACACGGAGACGTTTATCGAAAACGGGGTACCGGAGCGGGTGTTTGGCATGAAGTGCCATGTTTTTCATGAGGGCGAAAAGGACTATCGGATCTTTATTCCGCTTGAAAAGGAAAAATAGAGCCGTTCATTTTCACAAATTATTCACTTGTACTATATATCGGTTCGTGTTATATTTTGAGTATCGGAGATGCGGAAGAGATCCGCGCGCGATAATAATTGCCGTGATCCGGGAGGAGGGAACGGCAAGGAGCTGAAAGGAGCATAAAATGGGTAAATTAACAAATGCATTATTTGGCGGTATCGTTCTTGGTGCTGTTGGTGCAGCTGCATATTCCTACGTAAAGAAATATCAGGAGCTTGCTCCCAAGGCACCGGCAGAAGGTGAAGAAGGTGAGACAGCACGTTCCTACACCAGCCTCGACATGGAAGCTGCAAAGAAAGCTGCAAAAGCTACTGCTGAGACCATAAAGGAAGGCGGCAAGAAGGCCTGGAACACGGCCAAGGATGCAGGTAAGGCAGTCGGTGATGTTGTCAAGGGCAGTTACGGGGAAGAGATTGATAAAGCAGCGGCAACCTATGAAGGGGTTCGCGGCAAGACCGTAGACGAATACAACAAGATCAAGGATCAGGTCACGGAAAAGGTTGAAGCATTCAAAGCAGAAAATCCGGAAGTGATGGAGAACCTGAACAAGGCGAAGGAGACTGTAACCGGTGCTTACAGCACGGTTGCTGATAAGGTCAAGAGCACCATTGAAGGAATCAAGGAAAAGATTGAAGACGGTGAAGTAACCGAGGCCGCTGAAGAAGATTGCGAATGTGCTTTTGAGGCTGCTGAAGAAGTTTGCGAATGTGTTTCTGAGGCCGCTGAAGAAGATTGCGAATGTGTTGCTGAGGCCGCTGAGGAGAATCCGATCTTTGAGGAAGTTGAGCAGCAGGCAGAAGATTTCGTTCAGAACATCTGATCCCTGCAATAAAAAAGACCGTCTCCCGTAAGGAAGACGGTCTTTTGTGTTTCAGACTGAAGAAAGCCGTCAGGCCTTCTTCACTTCTTTCATCATCAGATCGCGGCCGGTGAACCACTTCTTCAGCGGTGCATACAGGATCGCAAATACCACAACAGTAATGATGATGTTCGGAAGCATGTACAGTGCGTTGTAGATGGCGGAATAGATCCACGGGCTGGTCATTGTAAGACCGACAAAGGATTCCGGCATGTATTCAGCCCAGACCGTTGCACCGACCACATAGTGGACCAGGAAACGGCATAAGCCGGCCACGAGGGAACCCAGGATGACGCCGGCCTTCTTGCGGCGGAAGATACCTGCAAAACCGAGTACGGTGAATGCAAGCAGATAGTCGCCGATGATGCTGGCCCAGCCGATGGCAAAGCCTCCGTCATACATGAACTGCAGAACACCGAATACAAAGCCGGCAATCAGTCCGGAAACCAGTCCCCAGCGTACCGCAAACAGTACGATCGGAACCATGGCAAGGACAACAGAGCCGCCCCACGGCATTTCCCAGAGCTTGACAAGGCTCAGTGCCTGTGCAATTGCGACAAGCAGAGCGCCTTCGCACAGCATACGAATTTTGTTGTACATAAAAAAACCTCCCTGAATAAAAATTAGGAAGGGGCAGAAAGATTAATATGGACTCGCTTCCTTACGCCGGTACTGTCCGGATCAAGTAGTGAGGGTTGAAAAATCTCTCAGCCGCTTTCGCGGCACCCCTAGCAGGTTTTATTATAGCAAGTTTAAAATGAAAGTCAATAAAATTAAAAGAGGAGATCAGACATGAACGCAGGCATCACACGAGACGAGCCGGTCCATCCCATGGAAAAGACGCTGTTCGCGCGAGATCATTCCAGTGCGTCCGTCACTTTAAATGAAAAGGGGAAATTATGAAACTCATTTATCGTCTGTTCAAGCAGGATCCGGAAAAACGTGAGAGCATCATCACGATGACTTCCGGCCTGGGTGTAGCCGTCAATATCGTAATGGCGCTTACAAAAGTCATCATCGGCGCGCTGGCATCGTCCATTGCCATCATTTCAGAAGGTGTGAATAATGCCGCCGATGTTCTTTCCGCCATTATCACGCTGATCGGTTCCAAGCTTGCCGGAAAACACCCGGATAAAAATCATCCTTTTGGCTATGGTCGTATTGAATATCTGGTCAGTCTGATCATTTCCGTGTTGATTCTGGTGACCGGTGTTGAAATGCTGATCAGTTCCGTTAAGCTGATTTTCAATCCGGAGGAACTGAACATTTCCTATCTGTCCCTGATCGTCGTGACGGGTTCTGCTGTGATCAAGTTTGCGCTGGGCGTATATACCATGAAGATGGGTAAAAAGGCCGATTCCAATGCACTGATTGGCGTCGGTCTGGACAGCCGGAATGATTCCTACGCGTCCCTGATCACCATTGCCTCAGCGCTAATCTTCCTGATCTTCCACATTTCCCTGGATGCCTATGCCGGTATCATTATTTCCGTGCTGATCCTGAAGGCCGGTCTGGAACTCCTTCTGGATACGCTGAACGATCTCATCGGCCGTCCGGGCGAGCACGAACTGGCGACGGAGATCTATCGTGAAGTCCTGCAGACGGAAGGCATTATTTCCGCAGCGGACATGATGCTTCATAACTACGGACCGGATGCATGGTCCGGTTCAGTCAATGTGGAGATCGACCACAATAAGACGGTCGGCGAGATCTACGAATTTCTGCACGCTTTGCAGCTGCGTATCATGCACGAGCATAATGTCGTCATGGTTTTTGGCGTATATGCAGTGGACAACGATCATGAGGAAGTGCGGGAACTGCGTCAGAAGATCAACGCATTTATCAAACCCATCGAGCATGTCAAGAGCTTCCATGCGGTGTATCTGCGTCATGACGAGAAAAAGATCTACTGTGACTTCATTGTGGATTACGAGCTTCGGGACTGGGACGCACTGCGTGCGCAGTTTACGGAATATGCAGCGGGGCTGTATCCGGGCTATCAGATGGAACTTACCATCGAAACCGAATTTGTGTAAGCCGCGCACTTGATAACTTTTTATCAAAAGAGTATAATATGAACCTGTCAGTGTAAAAAGGATCGGAATTTCCGATAATCAGGTGATATCGATATGAAAAAGAAACTGAGACTTGCGGCGGCGATCCTGCTGTCGGTGATGATGCTTTTGGGAACGGCATATGCAGTGCCGGATGTTCGGGCGGCGGAGGTGGATCCAACAGAGACTACTGCCGGTCGATATTCTGTAGTTGCATTAAGCAGCGGACCGATCATTACAAATGGTCAAGGGCAGAATCCGGGAACATTTGCGGTTGGGGAAATCGTCTATGTTACATTAGATCCTTCTTTTGTTGGAAATACCTATGATTTCGTTGGCTGGGTCATTTACGGTGCCAACGGTGCAGCAATTGACTACGGTCCTTCCACTACGGCTACTCAGATTACATTTACCATGCCTGCCTGCAATGTAAATGTTACAGCGATGAAGGCTGAAAATAAGGCCAAGGTTGAATCCTCTCAGAAGGAATCTTCTGAAGCCGAATCCCGCTCCAAGGCCGAGTCCGAAGCAGCAAGAAAGTCCCGGGAGGAGAGTGAAGCGGCATCCAAGTCCGCGTCGGAATCCGCAAGCCGTTCGGAAGCGGAGGCCAGCTCCATTGAAGAGTCCAGGAAGGCAGCGGAGGAATCCTCACGCTATGCGGCACAGACCATCCGTGTGGGCTCATATGATCTGTACCTTCATGTAAGCGGAACCGTGGCTCCGGAAGGATTTACCAATTCCAAGGATGAGGATCACTTCTCCGAGCCCGTGGAATGCTTTTACAGCAGCCGCTTCAAAACATATGCCTACTATGCCAAGAAAAATTCGGAAAACAACTACTATCTGTATAACGAACTGAAGGATGATCTCATCCCCTTCGTGACATTTACCGGCGCGGGCGGTGTAAGCTATTTGGTACTGGCTCCGGAGCATGATACAGAGCTTCCGGAAGAGGTTTTGAAGAGCACCACGATCAATCTTTCAACGATTACATCGACCTCATCCATGATCGTTCCTGCGTGGATCGCAAAGGATGTTGAGGGCGCGGAACGCACGCTTTTATATCTGGCAAGTGACGATGGCGCACGGAATTTCTTCGTGTATGAATCCAAAAACGGCGCAGTCACATTGACCGAGTGGGAAAAGTTCAACCTCGAGGAAACCGAGTCCACGGAAGAATCGTCTGAAGAGACAGAAGAGGAAACCACGGAAGAAACGACGGTTGAAGAAACCACGACGGCTGCTCCTGAAAAGAAGGGCGGCCTCATGAAGAACTATGTGATCTGGCTCGTGATCATCGGCGCGATCATTGCGCTCCTTATTGCAGCCATCGTTGTTGTGTTCTATATGGGCCGGAAACAGGACGCGGAAGAAGCAGCACTGGATGACGATGAAGATCCGGATACGGAAACTGAAACGGATGAAGGCGAT
Organism: uncultured Lachnospiraceae bacterium; assembly: GCA_946040795.1. GTDB lineage: Bacteria > Bacillota > Clostridia > Lachnospirales > Lachnospiraceae > UBA1267. Next base: position 7,390 of record CAMGCK010000029.1, on the reverse strand, counting down.
GGTTTCATCACCGGCAATTTTGAGGATGATTTCCAGCCTTACGACAGCAGCTACACCCGTCCGGAACAGGATGATCTGGAACCCTTTGACATCAGCTTTGAAGATGCTTTCCCGGATGAAATGGGACTGAAGAAGGAAGTGGATGCAGAAGCTCCGGTTCAGGAGGAAGTACGCACCCCGGGTAAGCTGAACGGTACCTTTGGCGGCGCAGCCGCAAAGCCGCTGGATCCGGATGGGTTAACGGATTCCGAGCTGGATGAATATCTTGCCGACGATGATTTTGAAGTCATCGATTTCAGCAGGAAATAAGATCATAAACCGAAAGAACGACCGGTTTTAAGACAGGGACGATGCGTTTGCACCGTTCCTGTCTCTTGCATTTTATTACGGGAGGGAGACGGAAGTCTCTTTCAGGAAGGTGAAAACAGAATGCTCTGTGAAAAATGTCAGACCCGGGAAGCACGGGTCAAAATCACCAAGGTGGTGAACGGCGTGGCAGAGGTACATAACCTCTGTACGGAATGTGCATCTCCGTTTCGTTTGAATCCGGAGGATCCGAATGAAGCGGAATGGTCCCGCGCGATCTTCAAAATGCTGACGGAGGCGGTCATGAAGCAGATGTCCTCCGGAAAAGACAATACGGAAGACGATAAGCTGAAAAGCATCGCCTGCCCGACCTGCGGCAAGACCTACGGCGAATATCAGGAGGATGGTTTACTTGGCTGCGGCGACTGCTATGAAGCTTTTTCAGCGCAGGTCAACGCCCATGCCATGACCATTCAGGGCGCGGATACGCATAACGGTAAAAAGATCGGAAAAGCAAAAAGAAGAACCACGCGGAAACCGGTCACACCGGAAACAACACGTCTTACAAAAGAAGAGGAGATCAGCATTCTCAATATGAAACTGGAGGAAGCGGTCTCTATTGAAGACTATGAAAACGCAGCCCGGATCCGCGATGAGATCCGCAGACTGGAGGGAGAAAACCATGGATGAGCGCTGGTATAATCAGCCCGGTGAAAACGATGACATCATCATGATCAGCCGCATCCGGCTTCTCCGGAATTTTGATGGCTTTAAATTTCCGAATCGAATGGATGATGATGAACGCCGCGAACTGGTGGATCGTATTGATGAAAAACTGGTAGGTCTTTCAGAGGTGACCGGTTCCCGAATCGATAAGATCGACATCGACAAACTGGATCCGGAAGAACGCGCGGCACTTCGCGAACGCCTGCTGATCAACGGCGCAGCCATGGAGAAAAATCGATCCTGTGTGGTCTACACCGGAAGTGATGAAGCCTTCAGCATGACTGTGAACGCGGAAGACCATATCCGGTTGATCATGTCTGCACACGGACAGATACTGAACGGATTGTATTCCCGCATGGATCAGGTGGACGACTTCATCGGCAGCCGGATGCCTTATGCTTTCAGCAAAAAACTGGGCTTCAAGACTGCGTCGCTGTCCAATACCGGAACCGGTCTGCGTGCGTATTACATCATGCATCTGCCGCTTCTTTCCGAGGAGGCTTCTTTTTCCGAGCTGACTGCGGAAATGGGTAAATACGGCGTGGTTATCAAGGAATCCTGGAGCCAGGGTGCGCGAAAAGTGGGCGGTTTGTATGTACTTTACAATCAGCGTACGCTTGGAATGCAGGAAAAGGATATCATTGACATCCTGACCCGTGTGGCCGTGCGGCTGATGGCAGAAGAACGGAAGCTTCGCGACAGCATCGACGTACTGTCACTGACGGACCGCGTGATGCGTTCCTATGGAATTTTAAGTTATGCCCGGACGATGGATTTCGCCGAAGGCTGCCGGCATCTTTCCAACATCATGCTCGGCGCCTCCACGGGTGTTTTGAAGGTCTCTCAGGGACTGACATGTTATGAACTGATGCTCGGTATCTATCCGGGCAACCTGCAGGTCTATTTCAGACAGCAGATGAGTGAACAGGAATTAAAAGAAAAGCGGGCGGAATATCTGCGGGAATTCATGCAGTACATTCGTCCGATGATCTGACAGGAGGTACATGAATGGCAAGTCGTTTTACAGAAACGGCAGAAAAAGCGCTGAAGCTTGCAAAAAAAGCAGCGGAAGAACTGGGAAGCCCCACTGTGGGCACGGAGCACATACTCCTTGGCCTGATCCGCGCAGAGGCAGGTCTGGCTTATGAAGTGCTGTCCGCAAGCGGCGTACATGAAAACGATGTTTACGAACTGATCAAAAAGTATCTGGTATCCAATTATTCGGTTCTGGAGTTCAAGGGATTTGAGTACACCCCGATGTCTAATCGTGTACTGGGGGACTCACTGGAAAAGGCTAAGCTGTATAAGTCTCAGCTCATCGGTACGGAGCACCTTCTCCTGGCGATCCTGGGCTATGCCAACTGTTCAGCCAGCCGCATTCTGACCACTATGGGCCTTTCTTTGGAGCGCCTGCATGTGGATCTGGTATCCTTGCTTCAGGGCAGCGCGCCACAGAGTACCGGTATTCCGGGAAACAATGCGGCCGGCGGAAACTTGCATCCGTCCGCAACCCCTACACTGGATCAGTATTCCCGTGATCTGACCCGGATGGCAGCGGAGGGAAGGCTGGACCCGGTCATCGGCAGAGAACGTGAAAGTTCCCGTGTGATCCAGATCCTTTCCAGAAGAACAAAGAACAATCCCTGCCTGATCGGTGAACCGGGTGTCGGTAAGACGGCCGTTATTGAAGGTCTGGCGATCCGTATCGCGGAGGGTTCCGTTCCGGATATCATGAAGGATAAACGCCTGGTATCGCTGGACCTTTCCGGCATGGTTGCCGGTTCCAAATATCGCGGCGAATTTGAGGAACGCATTAAGAATGTCATCAATGAAGTGTCCCGTGACCATTCCATCATTCTGTTCATCGATGAGATCCATACGATCATCGGCGCCGGCGGTGCGGAAGGCGCGCTGGACGCAGCCAATATTATCAAGCCGTCTCTGGCGCGCGGCGAAATTCAGCTGATCGGTGCCACGACGGTTTCCGAATACCGCAAGCACATCGAAAAGGATGCGGCACTGGAACGTCGTTTCCAGCCGGTCATGGTGGAAGAACCCACGGTGGAGGAGTCTGTCGATATTCTGAAAGGGCTTCGCAAGGCCTATGAGGATCATCATCGCGTGGTCATTACGGACGATGCCCTGGAAGCTGCTGTAAAGCTTTCCAGCCGCTATATTTCCGATCGTTTCCTGCCGGATAAGGCCATCGATTTAATTGACGAGGCTTCATCCAAGATACGTTTGAGCACCTATGTTCAGCCAAAAGAGATCCACAAGCTGGAAGAGGAGATCAAGGCACTTGAGACTGAAAAGGAGAACGCAGTCTTTAATCAGGAATATGAGCTTGCCGGCGAGATCAAAAAGAAGCAGGATAAGAAGCGCGAACGCATTGAAAAAGTGAAAAAGCGCTGGGAAAATGAGCAGAATGAGATCCGTCCGGAGGTAACGGAGGAAGAGATCGCCGATGTAGTCAGCGACTGGACCAAGATCCCGGTCAAGTCCATCCGAGAGACGGAAGCCAACAAACTGAAGAATCTGGAAGAGACGCTTCATAAGCGAGTGGTAGGCCAGGAGGAAGCGGTTACTGCGGTATCCAAGGCCATCCGGAGAGGCCGTGTGGGTCTGAAGGATCCCAAGCGTCCCATCGGCTCCTTCCTGTTCCTCGGCCCGACCGGTGTCGGTAAGACGGAGCTTTCCAAAGCGCTGGCAGAAGCCATGTTCGGTGCGGAAAGTGCCATCATCCGCGTTGATATGTCCGAATACATGGAAAAGCATGCGGTAAGCAAGATGATCGGTTCGCCCCCCGGCTATGTGGGCTTTGAAGAGGGTGGACAGCTTTCCGAGAAGGTCCGCCGGAATCCTTATTCGGTCCTTCTGTTCGATGAGATCGAAAAAGCACATCCGGATGTATTCAACATCCTGCTGCAGGTTCTGGACGACGGTCAGATCACCGATTCGCAGGGCCGCAGGATCGATTTCAAGAACACGGTCATCATCATGACTTCCAACTGCGGTGCGGAGAACATTACGACGCCCAAGAGTCTGGGCTTTGGTACCCAGAAGACGCCGGATGCGGATTACAAGGTCATTAAGGAGCGTGTCATGGAAGCGGTTCGTCATACCTTCAAGCCGGAGTTCTTAAACCGTATTGATGAGACCATCGTCTTCCATCCGCTGGATAAGTCCAACATGAAGGACATCGTGAACATCATGCTGAAGGATATCCGCAAGCGTGCGGAAGAGCAGATGGCACTGACCATCCGTGTTACGGACAATGCCAAGGATTTCCTGATTGAAAAGGGTTACGATCAGAAATACGGTGCGCGTCCGCTTCGCCGCGCGATCCAGAACCTGGTTGAAGACGAACTGGCCGGTAAGATCCTGGACGGCACCTTTGCCGGCGGCGATACCGTCACCATCGGCAAGAAGAATGACAAGCTGACATTTACGAAGCGGGAGAAAGCGTAATGCCGAAGAAAACAAGCGTGTTTTTCTGTAAAGAATGTGGATTTGAGTCCGCAAAGTGGATGGGCCAGTGCCCGGGTTGTCGGGAATGGAACACCTTTGTGGAGGAACCGGTACAGAAAAGCGTGAAAACGACGGCCGGGACAGCAAAGTCGAACCGGCTGTTTCAGGACCGAAAAGCCACGTCGCTTAAGGACGTGTCGATGGAGCAGACCAAGCGGATCTCCACCGGCATGGGGGAACTGGACCGTGTGCTGGGCGGAGGCATCGTCCCGGGATCATTGATTCTCGTGGGCGGTGATCCCGGCATCGGAAAATCCACCATTCTTTTGCAGGTATCCAAATACATTTCCGAACATGACGATGGATCGGGCGTCCGGAAAGTGCTGTATATTTCCGGTGAGGAAAGTCTGCAGCAGATCAAAATGCGTGCTGTGCGTATGGGCGAGTTTACCGGCGATATCCGCATGGCATCGGAAACGGATCTGGATGCCATTGAAGCGTTGATTGGTGAAGAAAAGCCGGATGTGGTCATCATTGATTCCATTCAGACCATGTTCCGCGAGGATATTTCCTCCGCGCCGGGTTCAGTCTCGCAGGTGCGCGAGTCCACCAATGTGCTGATGCAGATCGCCAAGCGCGACGGCATCACGATCTTCCTGGTGGGACATGTGACGCGGGAAGGCTCCATTGCTGGTCCGCGCACGTTGGAGCACATGGTAGATACGGTGCTGTACTTTGAGGGCGATCGTTCCGAGGTGTACCGCATCATCCGCGCGGTCAAGAACCGTTTTGGCGCCACAAATGAGGTGGGTATTTTCGAAATGATGGAAACGGGTCTTCGCGAAGTGGCGGACCCGTCCGAATACATGCTGTCCGGCCGTCCGGTCAATGCCAGCGGTTCGCTGGTCACGGCGGTCATGGAAGGCACCCGGCCGATGCTTCTGGAGATCCAGGCCCTGGTTGCGCGTACGCAGTTCGGTCTGCCCAGAAGAACCAGCGCGGGCATCGATTATAACCGTGTCAATCTGCTGATTGCCGTCATGGAGAAGCGGGCGAGTATTTCCCTTGGGGAATATGACGTGTATGTCAATATTACGGGCGGTATGCGCGTTTCCGATCCGGCGCTGGACCTTGCAGTCATCATGGCGCTGGCGTCCGGGTATTATGATGTGCCGCTGCAGGAAAAGGACATCGTCTTCGGTGAAGTCGGTCTGACCGGTGAGGTGCGAGGCATTTCCAACGCATCGTCCCGTGTGCGGGAGGCCGTGAAGCTCGGATATGAGCGGGTGATCATGCCGGCAGCGTCCATGCAGGGCATCGATAAAAAACTGGTGCAGTATTGCGCGCCGGTGACGAACGTGCGTGAAGCCATCAAGCTTCTGGCCGGAGAGTACGGCGGGAAGAAAAAGGGCGGAAGAAGCGGAAGCCGCGGAAAAGCATCGGAAGACACGGCTGTGAATAACGGCCCGGGATTTGGAAGAAGTTTCGATCCGGCACAGTTCGAACCGGTTTATGAAGATGGGGATGATGGGCTGGAGGAGGAATTGTTCAGCTGAGGAATATGCCTTGAGACTTTGCAAGGGCATAAGAAAAGGAGAGCGTGAGCTCTCCTTTTTTGTGACACCGGGGACGTTTCATTCTGTCACCTTCTCCTGTGTCAATGGGGTGCCAATGGGGACGTTTCATTTTGTCACCTTCTTCTGTGTCAATGGGGACGTTTCATTCTGTCACTTTTTTCTGTGCTAATGTGGACGTTTTTCATGCCATCATCCGTTTTTCTTCTTGAAGCAGATTGCCAGAATCACACATACAATGATTCCGACTGCATACGGGATTGCAGTGAAAAATGCAACGTATGCAGGTGCACTATAGCCTGCATATTTGATACCCCACAGTATATCGCAGTAGTTATACGCAACTGCCGCACACATGACATCCGACAGCAGAACTGCCAGAATCACAAATACCATAGACAAACGCTTCATTAAGAGTTCCTCCTTATTTTTCAGTTGTATTTTTAAGGAGTAAAACAGCACCGGCAACGATCGCAAGAAGGCAAATGATCAGGAATATGCCGTTTCCATCGATGGTGATCATCGAAGAGGCGCCGAGTTGATCGGAAGCAGAGGGCAATAGAACCGATAGGATTCCCCATGCAAGCAAACCTGCAACTCCCAGTATGCAGGTGATCAGGCCAAAGATCTGTTTTTCGTGCTTTTTATTGGCTTTTGTTTCGGATTGCCCGATGTTCGAAATCAGTTCAGACGGGGCAGCATTTTCTTTCAATAAATAATCCAGCGAAACATCAAAGTATTGGCTAATGGAAATCAAGGTATCGCTTTCCGGAATGGCTTTACCGGATTCCCACTTTGATATCGCCTGTCTGGACACGCCTAATTGCTCTGCAAGCTGCTCTTGTGAAAGACCGCCTTTCTTTCGAAGGTCATATAGTTTTTCTGAAAGTGCCATGTTTTTCTCCTTTCACATAAAGCATACTAAAACAGCAGGTGGAACTCTATACATACCTGTTTGCAATTGCGCAACCATTGGTGGCAATGGGGAATTTATCAGTCTTACAGTTTTACTACAAGTCGGAATATAATATGCATCATTAAACCGACGCACGATAAAAATAAGCCTATCTTTGACTTCTGAATACTTGCGATAATAATTCCGGCCAATGAAGATATTATTGGTAAGAAAACCATTGCTGCTGCAAGCCAAATCATTTTCCAGGCATCTTCAACAGAGCCAAACATTCCGTTATGTGCTAATACAACCAGCAAGGGCAATATGATATTAATAATGCCATGAATTAATGCAAACTTCGATTTTCCTTCCTATAATGTCAAGCCCTAAATCATTGATTTTTCAGGCTTTTCTTTAAATA
>CAMGCK010000028.1 GCA_946040795.1 uncultured Lachnospiraceae bacterium | reverse complement strand
ACACAAGGAGTATCGTCGGCAGCGTCAGATGTGTATAAGAGACAGGAAAGTGACGCTGGAGCAGATCAAGAAGGATATCAAGGAGCAGGTTTTTGATGTGACCCTTCCGGCTGAACTGGTGGATGAAAATACCAAGTTCTATGTAAATCCGACCGGACGTTTTGTTATCGGCGGCCCGCAGGGTGACTCCGGTCTGACCGGCAGAAAGATCATCGTCGATACCTACGGCGGCATGGCTCGCCACGGCGGCGGCGCATTCTCCGGTAAGGACCCGACAAAGGTTGACCGTTCCGCTTGCTATGCAGCTCGTTATGTTGCAAAGAACATCGTTGCAGCCGGCCTGGCACATCGCTGTGAGATTCAGTTGGCATATGCCATCGGCGTAGCGCATCCAATGTCCATTTCTGTCAATACCTTTGGCACCGGCAAGATTTCCGATGAGGAGATCATTGAACTGATCCGCAAGAACTTTGACTTAAGACCGGCCGGCATCATCAAGATGCTGGACCTGAGACGCCCGATCTATAAGCAGACCGCAGCATACGGCCATTTTGGACGCACGGACATCGATCTTCCGTGGGAGAAGCTTGACAAGGTCGAAAATTTAAAGAGGGGATAAGAAAAACAATGGCAGACAAGAAATTTGTTGAGCAGATCACATCCCGCGACGTGGATTTTGCTCAGTGGTATACCGATATCGTTAAGAAGGCAGAACTGATGGACTATGCAGCGGTTAAGGGCTTCATGGCCATCAAGCCGGCTGGTTACGCAATCTGGGAGAACATCCAGCATGAAATGGACCGCCGTTTCAAGGAAACCGGTGTTGAGAATGTTTACATGCCGCTCCTGATTCCGGAAAGCCTGTTAAAGAAGGAAGCGGATCACGTAGAAGGCTTTGCGCCGGAAGCTGCATGGGTCACCTTTGGCGGCACCGAGCAGCTGCAGGAACGCTTTGCCATCCGTCCGACTTCTGAGACTCTGTTCTGCGACTTCTACTCCAAGGACATCCACTCTTACAGAGATCTTCCGCGCGTTTACAACCAGTGGTGCTCCGTTGTCCGCTGGGAAAAGGAGACCCGCCCGTTTTTAAGATCCCGCGAGTTCCTGTGGCAGGAAGGCCATACCGCTCACGCAACCGCTGAGGAAGCGCAGGAGCGTACCATTCAGATGCTGAATCTGTATGCGGATTTCTGCGAAGAAGTTCTGGCCATTCCGGTCGTACGCGGCCGCAAGACCGACAAGGAAAAATTCGCCGGTGCCGTTGCAACCTATACCATCGAAGCACTGATGCACGACGGTAAGGCGCTGCAGTCCGGTACGTCTCACAACTTCGGCGATGGTTTTGCCAAGGCTTACGATGTTACCTTTACGGACAAGGACAACCAGCTGAAGCACGTTTACCAGACCTCCTGGGGCACCACGACCCGCCTCATCGGCGCACTGATCATGGTACACGGCGATGATTCCGGCCTTGTTCTTCCGCCGGCCATCGCACCCACGCAGATCGTTGTCATTCCGATCGCCGCTCACAAGGAAGGCGTTCTGGACAAGGCACGTGAACTGAAGGCGCGTCTGGCAAAGGACTACCGCACCAAGATCGATGACTCTGAAAAGAGCCCGGGATTCAAGTTCGCGGAAGCTGAAATGCGCGGTATTCCGATCCGTGTGGAGATCGGCCCGAAGGATATTGAAGCCGGCAAGGCTGTTCTGGTTCGTCGTGATACCCGTGAAAAGATCGAGGTTTCTCTGGATAATATCGAAGAAGAGGCGGGAAAGCTGCTGGAGACCATCCAGAAGGAAATGCTGGAGCATGCGCGTGAGCATCGCGATGCACATACCTATGTTGCAACGAATTATGATGAATTCTGCGAGACCATCAATACAAAGCCCGGCTTTGTAAAGGCAATGTGGTGCGGTGACCGCGCCTGCGAGGACAAGATCAAGGAAGATCTGTCAGCAACCAGCCGCTGTATGCCGTTTAAGCAGGAACATCTTGCCGATACCTGCGTTTGCTGCGGCAAGCCGGCCAAGACCATGGTCTACTGGGGCAGAGCATATTAATCTGAGGTGAAAAATGAGGTGTCCGAAATGCGGAGCTCCGCTTCCTGATGACGCGAAGGTCTGCAGTATCTGCGGTGAAAAAATCATGAACGGTACAGCCGGTGAGCCTGCCAAAGTCTCCGCGCGGCCAAGGGATGAGAACTTTGATGTGGAGTCCCCGGTGCGCCGCAAAACAGCGGAGGAACTGCGGGTGAAACCGGAACGCCGGGATCAGAGCGTGGCTGTTATTACAGGAATTCTGCTGACGGCTGTCCTGATTGCAGTGGCAGGTATTCTGATTTATTATGCTTTCAAGGCGCATCAGAGAACGGTTGTCGGTGTGGTCACAGCCACGACGCCGGCAGAAGATTTTCTGAATACGACGGAAACGGCTGCAACAACGCAGGAATCGGTCACCATCGATGAAAAGACCAAGGCGACGGGGGAAGAATCGGAAGAAACGACGGAAGAGGAATCCTCAGAAGCGGCAGAAGAAACGGTTGTGTTTTCCGGTGAAGAAGCAGAGAGGGCTTTTGTCGAAGAAACTACAGAGGATCCGGGTGTGGAACGTGAATACGGCGGTGTGGTCTATCACATTGTAAACGGTGAAGCAACGCTGCTTCGCTGTTACAGTACAGATGCCATCATGTGGATGCCTTCCAGTGTGTTTGACGCACGGTGTGTGGCCATTGCGGATGGAGCTTTTGCGGATTGCAGTCATTTGAGGGCAATCGAGCTTCCAAGTGGTTATGTAACCATCGGCAGCGGAGCTTTTTCAAACTGTGTTAATCTGGAGACGGCCGTTATTCCGGATACAGTGACGAATATCGGCGACGGTGCCTTTGCGGGCGATCCTGCCGCTGTCATCCGATCATCCGCCGGCAGTTATGCCAAAAACTACGCGGACACGGCCGGTGTTTCCTGGGAAGAAGGAAATGCCCTTGGAATGAATTGAATGAATACAGAGACCCGGCGGGTTTCCCGAAACGAGGGAGATCCGCCGGAGATTTTAGGAGGAAACATGAAGATCCGAGTCCCGAAGAACGTGGAAAATATCATAGGGACGCTGGAATCGCACGGTTATGAGGCCTATGCGGTGGGCGGCTGTGTCCGGGATACGATGCTCGGGAGAGAACCTCAGGACTGGGACATCACCACGTCCGCGCGGCCGCAGGAGGTCAAGGCTCTGTTTCGGCGGACGATCGATACCGGTATTGAGCACGGAACGGTGACGGTCATGATCGGCGGAGAAGGGTATGAAGTAACGACCTATCGAATTGATGGTAAGTATTCCGACAGCCGGCATCCGGAATCGGTAACATTTACGCCGGAGCTCCGTGAGGATCTGCGCCGCCGTGATTTTACCATTAATGCGATGGCATATAATGACCGGGCGGGTGTGCAGGATCTTTTCTGCGGACAGGAGGATCTGGATGCCCATGTGGTCCGCGCGGTCGGTGAGCCGGAAGAACGTTTCCGCGAGGATGCGCTGCGTATCATGCGCTGTGTGCGGTTTGCGGCACAGCTCGGATTTGAAATCGCCCCCGCTACATATGCGGCCGCTGAAAAACTGTCCGGTACGCTGGACAATATTTCACGGGAGCGTATCCGCGAGGAACTGTTGAAGATACTGGTATCGGATCATCCGGATTATGTGACGCTGCTGCAGGATATCGGTGCGCTGAAAACGGTCTTCCCGGAATTTGAAAAAATGCAGGCGCTTTATCTGACCAGTCCGCTTCATGAGCAGACGGCGGCGGAGCACACGCTTCGGACAATGGCCCTTCTCCCCAAGGACAAGGTCCTTCGACTGACTGCGTTGTTCCACGATGCGGGAAAGCCCGATTGCTGCCGCATCGATGAGGAAGGTCGTCAGATCTTTGAAAAGCACGAAGCGCGCAGTGCCGCAATTGCAGACCGGATCCTGGGAGAACTGAAATTTGACAATGATACCCGTAAAAAAGTTGTGCATCTGGTAGCGCATCACGGTTTGACGGACCTGAATGACCGTTATGCCATGCGGAAGGCCATGCACGCGGTCGGCAAAGAAGAGATGGGCATCCTTCTTCGGTTCATGGCAGCCGATGACGCGGCTAAAAGCGCTTATGCAGGCACTGTACTTCCGTCCAGAGCAGCGGAGCAGGCATTATATGAGGATATCTGCGCGTCCGGAGAGTGTACAGCTCTTTCCGAACTGCAGGTGACCGGCGGCGATCTTATTGCCCTGGGAATGAAGCCTGGAAAGAGTCTGGGCGCGGCATTGGCACAGCTCCTGGAGGAAGTTCTGCGTTATCCGTCTCTGAATGATCGTGAGACCCTGCGCGGGCTTGCCTATGAAAAATTTGTGAAAGGCATTGAAATGCCCGAATAAATATGGTAATATGAAGCCAATCTAGAACAAGGAGGACTTTGACATGGCATATGTAATTTCCGACGCTTGCATCAAGTGTGGTGCTTGCGAAGCAGAGTGCCCGGTTTCAGCTATTTCTGAGGGCGAAGCTACCTATGTAATCGACGCAGATGCTTGCATCAGCTGCGGCAGCTGTGAAGCAGCTTGCCCGGTAGGTGCTCCGGCAGAAGCTTAATTTAGGCAGTTAAAGACTGGCGCGGTAGTTTGTCTATCGCGCCAGTCTTTCGTTTTCTACCATTCAAGCGAGGTATGGCATGCAAAAATACATTGTTCTGTATAATCCTCTTGCCCAGAAGGGCCATGGCATGGAAAATGCCCGGAAACTGGAGAAGGTTCTGGAGAACGCGGAGATCCGGTATGAAGATCTGACTTCTATCAAGGACTATGAGGGCTACGCGCATTCTGTTCCCGCAGATACCCGGATCATTCTGACCGGCGGCGATGGTACACTCAGCCGCTTTGTTGACGCAGTCTATGACATGAAGGACCTGCCGGAGATCTGGTATTATCCGGCTGGTACAGGCAATGATTTCCTGAACGATCTTCACCGCGAGAAGGACGGCAAACCGTTTCCCATCAACGAGTACATGCACGGACTCCCCAAAATCACGATCAACGGAGTATCTCACCGTTTCGTCAATGCAGTCGGCTTTGGACTGGATGGCTATTGCTGCGAAGAGCATGATCGCCTGAACGCGCTTGGAAAGGATCGGGCATACACTCTGATCGCGCTGTTTGGTCTGCTTGGAAAATTCAAACCGGCCGGTGCCAAGGTAACGGTGGATGGCGTGACAAAAACATATAAACGGGCGTGGATGCTGCCGGTCATGTTCGGCGGTTATTACGGCGGCGGTGTTCTCATGGGACCGCGGCAGGACCGTAAAAATCCGGAGCATACAGTGACCAGCGTGGCGATTCATGACATCGCCTGTATTCCGGCGCTGTTTCTGTTCCTGAGTGTCTGCAAGGGGCGGGGAGAAAGGTATCCAAGATACATCGATTACCGTGTGGGACGTCATGTGGCCGTGGAATATGATCGGCCGGTTGCACTTCAGATCGATGGCGAGACGGTGCTTGACGTGACCCGATTTGAGGTAGAGGCATCAGATGAGGAATAAATGACTTGATCAGATTCACCTGCGAACGTATACAGCTGGAGATCGATGAAAAAGCGATCCTGTATATTGAAACGCGGCGAAACGGAACCATTCTGCACACGATTCGCAGCGCTTATTCAACGCGGCGTGCGATTGGCGAATGGGAAACGATTTTAAATCGCAGGGGGTTTATGCGGTGTCATGAAGGTTATGTGGTCAATCTGCGGCATGTGACGCGGGTGGAACATCAGGAAGCAGTCCTGGAAAACGGGGAACGGATCCCCGTCAGCAGACGGCGGAAAACGGCTCTTTTAAAGGCTGTTTTCATCAGCAGGGAAAAGGTTTCGGATACCCCCCTTAAAAGGCTCGGAAAGTCCGAAAATCCTTGACATTTGAGGCTTTATGCTGTATAAACTTACTGTGGATACGGTGAAATATCTGTTCTAATAAATACTGGAGGTTTTATCTCAATGAATAAGAAAGAATTAGTTGCTGAAGTTGCAGCAAAGACGGAATTATCCAAGAAGCAGGCTGAAGCAGCTGTTGACGCTATGCTGGATGCTGTTACCGATGCACTTAAGAAGGACGAGAAGGTTCAGTTAGTTGGTTTTGGTACTTTTGAAGTTTCTGAAAGAGCAGCAAGAGACGGTCGCAACCCGAGAACCGGCGAGACCATTGAAATCGCAGCTGTGAAGGCTCCGAAGTTCAAGGCCGGCAAGGCATTAAAGGACGCTATCAACGAGTAATTTGCGATGCGGCTCGATAAATTTTTAAAAGTTTCACGCCTGATCAAACGGCGCACCGTTGCCAACGAAGCCTGTGATGCAGGCCGTGTTTCGGTAAACGGAAAGCCGGCCAAAGCTTCTTTGGATGTAAAGGTGGGCGATATCATCGAGATCTCCTTCGGTACTAAGGCCGTCAAAGTTGAGGTGGCTGAGATCGCGGAAACGACTAAAAAAGAAGAAGCGAAGGATATGGTTCGCTATCTGTGAGAATCGATGCAAATGATGTTCTGCAAAGCCGGCATTATTTGCTGAAACTGGAAGACCGATGCAGGCTGTGACCGGCATCGGTCTTTTTACAGCACAACAGGAAAGGAGGAAGTCATGGCAGGACGTTCCGTCAGAAAAGATCGGGCAAATAAGAGAAATGTTACACTCGCGGTAATCGTGACTTTCGTCTTTGTGGCTGTATTTTCGGTGCTGATTCTGAATAAGCATCGTGAAAATGAACTGCTCCGGGCAAATGAGGCGGCGCTCACGGAAAGTGTTTCCCAGGAGGAAGCCCGCAATGACATTCTGGAGGAAAAGAAGGACCGTGATCTTACATTGGAAGAGATCATCGAGCTTGCGCGTAAGCGCTTTGGCCTGGTATTTCCCAACGAAATCATTTTTGTCCCAAAGGATTGATATAATGAAGAGTCGAGCAGGCGGCTGCCTGCTCGATTTTTTGCAGCTCGCAATGAGGAAAATGGCCGCCATGCTTGCAGGGGATGGACATTTGACGAATGCGTACAATCCCGGAACGCCGCATGAGCGGCTTACGGTGATTTGCAGCTCGCAATGAGGAAGATTTAACCAATGATAAACAGAGTATTGGAAAACATTCGGAAAAATACGCTTTTTTGTGAAAATGAGCATGTGATCGCCGCTGTCTCAGGCGGCGCGGATTCCGTGTGCCTTCTGATTCTGCTGAATGAACTGAAAAATACACTTGGTATTCGTCTGTCTGCGGTCCATGTACACCACGGGATCCGCAGGGGAACGGCGGAGCGGGATGAAGAATATGTACGCACGCTTTGCGGAAAGCTCGGCGTTTCGCTGACAGTCAAGCGGGTCGATGTCCCGGCTTATTCCGGAATGCATCATCTTTCCACGGAAGAAGCCGCTCGTGCGCTTCGTTATGCTGCATTTGAAGAAACACTCCGGGAGACGGGCGCGCAGAAGGTGGCATTGGCCCATCACCTGGATGATCAGGCGGAAACGATCCTGTTCCGAATGCTGCGCGGCAGCGGCCTTCGCGGTCTATCCGGCATGCAGCCGCTTCGAGATGTCTATGTTCGTCCGCTTCTGAACATTTCCAGAGCGGAGATCACGGCTTTTCTGACAGAACGCGGCATTTCCTGGTGCGAGGATGAAACAAATGACGAGGATGAAGCTTCCCGAAATCGGATCCGTCATCATGTGCTTCCTGCCATGCAGGAGGTTCGGATGGATGCTGTGGAGAAAATTGCCGAAACCGGCCGTTATCTGGGAGAGATTGAAGACTTTATGCAGCAGCAGGCAGAGGCTTTTCTTGCAGAGCATGGAACTGAAACCGCAAAGGAGATCGGTGGGGTGATCAGCATTTCCGCAGTACCCTTTGCAGCGCTTCATCCGGCGCTTCAGCTGTATGTGATCCGTACTGCGCTTGAGAAAACAGGATGCCGGATGAAGGATAAAGGGCGTGAGCATCTGAAGCAGGCAGCGGTGCTTATTGATCGGCCGGTGGGGCGTGAGATCTGTCTGCCGGGGGATGGGTACATCGTCCGAGGGTACGACGGCCTGACGGTCAGCCGTACAGCGGATGCGGCAAAAGCATCGACAGAAACAGACACTAAAGGTGTGATACTGGGCAGTCCGGACACTGTTTGCGTAAAAAAACGTGTGTTTTCAAGGGAAAGCGCAATGAAAATTCCCGAAAAACAGTATACGAAATGGTTCGATTATGATAAAATAACAGAACCTGTCGTTATCCGAAACCGTCAGTCGGGAGATCGATTCTCCACACGGCCGGGGACGCACAAGAAACTGAAGGATTATCTGATCGATGAAAAGATCCCGCAGGGATGCCGCGATCAGCTGCTTCTTGCCGCGTCGGGACAGGAGGTGCTCTGGGTCCTGGGCCATCGGATGAGTGAGGCCTATAAAGTGACCGGACAAACCAAAACGATTTTGGAGATCTGTATAGAAATCGGAGGAAAAGAAAATGAGTGCTAAAATCAGCGTTATGATTTCAGAAGAAGAAATTGACAAGAGAGTTCGCGAGCTTGCGGCTCAGATCAGTGAAGATTATGCGGGTGAATCCGTTCATCTGATCTGCATCCTGAAGGGAAGCGTCATGTTCACTGTGGACCTTGCAAAGCGCATCACGGTTCCGGTCACGCTGGATTTCATGAAGTGTTCTTCCTATGGTGACAGTACCAAGTCCAGCGGTATCGTTCGCATCGACAAGGATACCGATGAAAGTCTGGAAGGCAAGAATGTCATTGTTATTGAAGATATCATCGATTCAGGCAACACACTGTACTACCTGCTGGAGGTCCTGGCACAGCGCAACCCGAAGTCTTTAAAGCTCTGCACCCTGTTAAGCAAGCCGGACCGCCGCGTCAAGGAAGTCAAGGTGGATTACACCGGTTTTATTATCGAAGACAATTTTGTAGTCGGCTACGGTCTGGACTACGCTCAGAAATACAGAAACCTGCCTTATGTAGGCATAGTGGAGGATCTTGATGAATAATACTGCCCCGAAGAGAAACAACATCATTGTCGTTTATCTGGTCTTCATTGCGGTGATCATCGGCTGCGCGCTGATCTTCTCCCGCATGTATCAGGCAACGACCCCTGTATCCTACAATACTTATCTGGAATATCTTGAAAAAGGTTCCGTTACGGAAGCGGAGATCCGCCAGAACAAGGAAGTTCCGACCGGTCAGGTCGCGTTCCGTGTGAAAGGCTCGGATGATACGATCTATTCCGTCAATGTATCCGATGTCAATGCGGAAAAACAGGCCCTCGTTGAGAACGGCGTCACGCTGCAGTTCCGGGATGTGCCCGCGGAAAACATTTTCCTGACATCCATTCTTCCTGTGATCATCATGCTGGGCGGCATGTTCTTTATCTTCGCCCTGATGACCGGCCGCATGAATGCGGCAAACAATGCCAATCCGGCCAATAACTTCACAAAAAACCGCGCAAAGAAGTCCAATCCCGGTGAGAACCCGGTCAAGTTCAAAGACGTTGCAGGTCTTTATGAGGAAAAAGAGGAACTGACGGAAGTCGTGGATTTCCTGAAGGATCCCGCAAAATATACGGATCTTGGCGCACGTATCCCGAAGGGCGTCCTGCTTGTGGGCCCTCCCGGAACCGGTAAAACCTTGCTGGCCAAGTCAGTAGCCGGAGAAGCCGGCGTACCGTTCTTTACGATCTCCGGTTCGGATTTCGTGGAAATGTTTGTCGGTGTCGGTGCTGCCCGCGTTCGTGACCTGTTTGCGGATGCCAAGAGTAATGCGCCGTGCATCATCTTCATCGATGAAATCGACGCCGTAGCTCGTATCCGTGGTTCGGGACTGGGCGGCGGTCATGATGAAAGAGAACAGACTTTAAATCAGCTGCTTGTTGAAATGGACGGTTTCACTGTCAACCAGGGCGTTATTGTCATGGCTGCTACAAACCGTGCCGATATTCTGGACCCTGCCATTCTGCGCCCGGGCCGTTTTGACCGTAAGGTTGCTGTCGGCCGTCCGGATGTCCGCGGACGTGAAGAAATTCTGCAGGTCCATGCACGCAATAAAAAGATCGGTGACGATGTGGATCTTCACCGTGTTGCTCAGACCACAGCCGGCTTTGTCGGTGCGGATCTGGAAAATCTGATGAATGAAGCTGCTATCTCCGCGGCAAAGGCAAACCGCAAGTTTATCCTTCAGAGCGATATTGAGCAGGCATTTATCAAAGTCGGCATCGGCCAGGAAAAGAAATCCCGCGTCATTTCCGACAAAGAAAAGAGAATCACGGCTTATCACGAAATGGGTCATGCGATCCTGTTTGAAGCATTGCCGGATGTGGGACCGGTCCATACCGTATCCATCATCCCGACCGGCCTCGGAGCTGCAGGTTATACCATGCCGCTTCCGGAGAACGATCAGATGTTCAACACGAAGAGCAAGATGCTCCAGGATATCATGGTCAGCATGGGCGGCCGTATTGCCGAAGAAATCGTCTTCGATGACATCACTACCGGCGCTTCTCAGGATATCAAGCAGGCCACGGAAACGGCCCGCAACATGGTCATGCGTTACGGTATGTCCGAGCGCATCGGCTTCATCAACTACGAACAGCAGCAGGATGAAGTATTCATGGGACGCGATCTGGGCCATATGAAGACCTACGGTCCGGAAGTGACCAACATGATCGAAGAAGAAGTCAAGCGCATCATTGAAGAGTGCTATAAAGAGGCAAAGAAAGTGATCCTTGAAAAGCGCGACATCCTTGAAAAGGGCGCGGCGCTTCTGATCGAAAAGGAAAAGATCGGCAAGGAAGAGTTTGAGGCATTATATCATGGAGATGAAAATTGATCGGGAGGCTCTCTTTGCAGATGAGACTTCGCTTTTTCGTTATCCTACAGAAGTGAAAGCGGGAGATGTTGTCACCTTCCGCTTTCGTGTGAAAAAGGATAATGCGGACAGGGTGTTCCTGTGCGGCCGTACCAAGCGGCAGCAGATGGAAAAGGTAAAGACCATCGGCCGGTTTGATTATTACGAGACCACGCTCACAGCAGACGGGGAGCGTTTTTATTATGCATTTCAGATCACTCTGGGCGATGAGACGGTGTATTTCAACCACATGGGCGCTGTGAATCGCGAAGAAATGCGTATTGAAAACGCATTTCTTCTGCTGCCGGGATTTTTCACGCCGGACTGGTTGAAGGGTGCGGTCATTTATCAGATCTTTGTGGATCGTTTCCGCAAGGGCAATCCGGAAAGCGATGTGCTGAGCGGGGAGTATTGTTATCTGAAGGAACCGGTTGTTCATGTGGATGACTGGTATGCACCGGTTGAGGCTATGGACGTGCGTCGGCATTACGGCGGCGATCTGGTGGGAGTCATGGAAAAGCTGGATTATCTGCAGTGGCTTGGCGTGGAAGCCATCTACTTCAATCCGCTGTTTGTCTCTCCTTCAAATCACAAGTACGACATTCAGGATTATGATCACATCGACCCGCATTTTGTGGGATTCAAGAATGATGAAGGAAAGCTGCTCCCCAAGGGCAGCAAGGAAAACCGGGAATCGGAGCGCTATGTAAACCGTGTGACCGATCCGGAGAATCTGGAAGCGGCCAATGCGTATTTTGCCAAACTGACGGAGGAGATCCACAAGCGCGGCATGAAAGTCATTCTGGACGGCGTGTTCAATCACTGTGGTTCCGGTAATAAGTGGATGGATCGTGAGCGCATTTATGAAGGAAGGCCGGGATATGAAAAGGGCGCCTTCATCGCGGAAGACAGCCCGTACAACAGCTTCTTCGTTTTTGACGGCACGGATAAATGGCCGTACAACAAGGGCTATCTCAGTTGGTGGGGGCACGATACGCTTCCCAAGCTGAACTATGAGAATTCACCGCAGCTGCACGATTATATCATGCAGATCGCAAAAAAGTGGATCCGTGAGCCGTATAACATCGACGGCTGGCGTCTGGATGTAGCAGCGGACCTTGGCCAGACCAGCGACTACAATCATCGTTTCTGGCGTGATTTCCGTAGTGCGGTCAAGGAAGAAAACCCCGATGCGGCCATTATTGCGGAGCATTACGGAAACCCGGAGCATTGGCTTCGCGGCGACCAGTGGGATACCATCATGAATTATGATGCTTTTATGGAACCTGTCAGTTATTTCCTGACCGGCGTTGAAAAGCATTCCGATGACTATAATGCATGGCTGCACGGAAACGGCCGCATGTTCTTCCGCGTGATGGCGGAGAAAATGAGCCGGCTTCCGATAGGTTCTCTGCAGACGGCCATGAACGAGATCTCCAACCATGACCATTCCCGATTCCTGACGCGTACCAATCGTCAGATCGGAAGAATTGCCACCGCGGGTTCTGAAAGCGCATCACGCGGGGTGTCTTACGCTACATTCCGGGAGGGTGTGGTTATGCAGTTTACACTGCCGGGCGCGCCGACCGTTTATTACGGTGATGAGACCGGCGTCACGGGCTGGACGGATCCGGACAGCCGCCGTACCTACCCCTGGGGCAAGGAAGCCTGGGATCTGATTACATTCCATCGCGACATGATCCGCATCCACAAACGTTATTCCTGCCTGCGGACCGGTTCCTACAAGCCGGTGGCAGATGACCTGGGATATGTGGCGTACGGACGTTTTGACGAGCATAGCGCGGTGCTGACCCTGATCAATCACAGCGAGAAGGAACGTACGGCAGTGCTTCCCGTGTGGACAATCGGCATGACGGAAAACGGCACCGTCGATCGTATCATGCAGACGAACGATGCCGGCTATAATGTCGGTGTGAAAAAAGCAGAAGTGAAGGATGGCATGCTGACAGTGACGCTTCCGGCATGGTCAGCGACGGTATATGCGGAGGTTTTCTGATGGTCACCTTACTGAACTGTATCGAACGGATCCCGTCCGTTCTTGAAAATATTCTTGCTCAGTGTGAGTCCTCTTTTGCGCCGTTATTTGAGTATCTTGGTGAAGACCTGACACGGATCGATGAAATCGTATTTATCGGCTCCGGAACATCCAGTACAGCAGCGGTCACGTCACGTCCCTTTGTGGAAAAGGTCTCCGGACTTCGCACAAAAACAGTGCTGCCCAATGAATATGCGGAGGATGGCTGCGTGCTGAATCCTAACGCGCTTCATGTGTTTACCTCTCAGACCGGAACATCCAAGGTGGTGTGCGCGGTCCTTGAGAAGCTGAACGGGCTGGGACTTCTTTCGGTCAGTCTGACCGGCGATGAAACGAGCCCCATTGCGGAGATTTCTCCCTGCCATGTGCCGATGAACTGCGGACCGGAAGAGTATCTGATGAGAACCATCGGCTATACGGCGAGCGTGCTGGATCATATGCTGCTGGGGTTGATGCTGGGAAGAAAACGCGGCTTTATCACGGAAGAGCAGTATGAACAGTACATGCGGGATGCGGCAGCGGCGCCGGAGGACCATCGGAAAGTTACGGCCGATGTTAAAAACTGGTATCGCAGCGTGGAACGCGGTATGATGCGCTCTCAGGCGATCATCTTTACCGGCGCGGGTACGCTGTATGGTGTGGCGCTGGAGGGCGCAGTGAAATTCTGGGAAATGCCGCAGATGATCTCCATTGGCTATGAGTTAGAAGAGGGACTTCACGGTCCGAATTACGGTTATTCCTGGCCGCATTGTGTCATCGTATTTGATGATGGCTTGAAGGAATCATCAAAGGCATCTGCGCTGGCACGCTACATGAAGGATGAATTCAGGAACGGCATTCTGATCGGTCCGTATCCGGTGGATGATAAGGATCTGAAGATCGATGCCTCCTGTGGGGATTTCCGATGCCTGGCATATTCCGCCGTGCCGCAGGTTCTGGCGTACATGCTGGCGGAAGACGGCGGGCGTGATGTAACAAAGCCGGCGGATCATACAGTCATGTACAGTTATTTTAATACGCATTCAAAGTGGTAATGTTTCCCGGCGGCTGTGTGTGCGAATGAGAAAGTGAACAGTCCGAAAGCCTGGAATGCGTACAAAAAGGACCCGGATATTCCCGGGTCCTTTTTGTGCCTGCGAAGGTCTGTTCAGTTTTCGTACATGAGTTCCAGCATTGCCGCGAAAGCTTCCTGATTCTTACCGGTCACCACAAAGGCGGCGATATTCGGAACCTCATCCGGGATTTTCAGTGTGCGGGTGATGTAACTGGAGGTGAGATCGACACCATAGGGGATCTGTCCGGCTGCGGCGTCGTAGTAAACGATGCGGCCATCGGCATCCAGCTTTTTGAAGAGATCCGAGGGGAGCAGAGTGCTGAGATCTTCAAACGGATAGTCCGGCTCGTCCTGATTCTCTCCGTTGTACATGTAACCGTTCATGAAATCATTGGTACCGACCAGGAAATCAAGGTCTCCCGCAGACATGCGCGCCATGATCTTCTGCATCTGAGACATGGCCTGTTCCGGATTATCCGTGGCAAAAGCCATACCGCTGAGGTCAATGTGATAATCCTTTTCTTCATAGCCCATTTTCTCGCAGAGCTTCAGTTTGATCTCCTCATCGCCGCCGTCCGCGGTAATGGAATAGGAGTAAAACTCACCCGCAAGGATGATCGGAATGGAATTGTAAATGATATTTCTGACGAGGGAAACGACCATCCAGATACCGATGAGCGAAAGAACGATCGCGATACCGTAGTACTGAATAATGTACTGGATCTTATCCTTCATCGGTGCGTCTTTCATTTTTGCCCACTGGGCACGTGCACCGTAGGTTTTTTCATCACCGTAAACATTTGCCATAATAAACACCTGCATTCTAATAGATTGAAATAAGTTTACCATATACTGCGTCAAAAATAAATATGTGAAGTCGTGAAGTTTCTGTGACTGCAGCCCGTTTGCTTGACCTTGGTGTGGAATTGGGCTATAATATAATGACTTGAAAATTCGAAATTATAAGAGGTATCTATGAGTAAGATGTTTGATATGAACAACCCTGTATGGCAGTTCATCGGAAAACTGGTGGACGCTACAGTGTTGAATATCTGCTGGTTTGTATGCAGCCTGCCCATTGTGACATTCGGTGCATCCACCGCGGCCCTGCACTACGCGCTGATGAAGGATGTGGCCGATGAAGAAACGCACTATGTACGTGCTTTCTTCAAGTCCTTCAAGCAGAATCTGAAACAAGGCATTGGACTTGGACTGATCGTTTTGGTCGTTGGCGCGCTTCTGGTGTTTGCCTGCCGTTTTTACAGCACCATGCCCGGTACATTCTGGGGAATCGTGCGCGGCGTGGCAATCGCCTGCCTGATCCTGTATGTCATGACGCTGCAGTACGTATTTGCACTGTTCGCGCGGTTTGACAACAAGACTTCCAAATTGTTTGTTAATGCGTTCTTCCTGTCCATTCGTCATATCGGCTGGACGGTCCTGATGATCTTTTTCTTTGCGGCAGTTGTATTCGTAATCTTCTTCATGAATTTCCTTCCGCTCATCCTCATCGGTTACGGCCTGGTCGTTTATTTGAATGCGTATGTTCTGAATCATGTGCTGCAGCCGTATCTGGATCTGGCATCCGGCAATGATGTGAATGAGGATCCGGATTCTTGGACGATTCCGGAGGATGAAACGGCAGAAGAAACGGTTTCGGAGGAAACGGCTGTGTTGACGGCAGAAGAAGCGCCGGCTGCGGAAGAGGCTGCGGAAGAAGCTGAAGACACAACTGAACGCGATTAACAGCGGCTCCGCATGTTCTGTGCGGAAAAGTGCCTGAGTTTTATAATTGTTTTGCAAGAAAGAGGATAAAAATGAGCAAAGTAAGAACACGTTTTGCACCGAGCCCCACAGGCCGCATGCATGTTGGTAACTTAAGAACCGCATTATACGCATATCTGATCACCAAGCATGAAAACGGTGATTTCCTGCTTCGTATTGAGGATACGGACCAGGAACGTCTGGTGGAAGGTGCTGTCGATATTATTTACAGAACCATGCAGAAGACCGGTCTGATCCATGATGAAGGTCCGGATAAGGACGGCGGCTGCGGCCCCTATGTTCAGTCTGAACGTCAGAATTCCGGCATTTATCTGGAATATGCAAAAAAACTCATCGAAAAAGGTGAGGCTTATTACTGCTTCTGTAATGAAGAGCGTCTGAATTCCCTTCGTACTTCTGTTGGTGAGGACGGCAAGGAGATCCGTGTATACGACAAGCATTGCCTGAGCCTTTCCAAGGAAGAGGTGGAGGCAAATCTTGCAGCCGGCATGCCTTATGTCATCCGCCAGAACAATCCGACCACCGGTACCACCACGTTCCATGATGAGATCTACGGTGACATTACGGTCGATAACAGTGAACTGGACGACATGGTTCTGATCAAGTCCGACGGTTTCCCGACCTACAACTTCGCAAACGTTGTGGATGACCATCTGATGGGAATCACGCATGTTGTCCGCGGTAATGAATATCTGTCCTCCAGCCCGAAGTACAATCGTCTGTATGACGCGTTTGGCTGGGAGGTTCCGGTATACGTCCATTGCCCGCTGATCACCGATGAAGAGCACAAGAAGCTTTCCAAGAGAAGCGGTCATTCTTCCTTTGAAGATCTGCTTGATCAGGGCTTTGTGACGGAAGCGGTTGTCAACTTTGTTGCACTCCTCGGCTGGTCTCCGGAAGACAACCGGGAGATCATGTCCCTTCAGGAACTGATTGAGAAGTTTGACTATCATCATATCAGCAAATCACCGGCTGTCTTTGACTACACCAAGCTGAAGTGGATGAACGGTGAATATATTAAGGCCATGGACGATGCTGCTTATCTGGAACTTGCGATTCCGTATGTGAAGCAGGTGGTTAAGAAGGATCTGGATCTGAATAAGATCGCCATGATGATGAAGTCCCGTATCGAAGTATTCACGGACATTCCGGAAAAGATCGCGTTCTTTGAGGAAGTACCGGAATATGACAGCGCGATGTATGTTCATAAAAAGATGAAGACTACGCTGGAGTCTTCTCTTCAAGTGCTGAAGGAGGTCCTGCCGATCCTTTCCGAGCAGGATGATTATTCCAACGATGCACTTTATGCGCGCCTTTCTGCATTTGTTGCTGAAAAAGGCTACAAAAACGGCTACGTTATGTGGCCTATCCGTACCGCGGTTTCCGGTCTGCAGATGACTCCGGGCGGTGCAACGGAGTTAATGGAAGTTCTCGGTAAGGAAGAATCCATCAAGCGTATCGAGGCAGCTATCGAAAAACTGTCCTGATCGTAAATGTTCATATTTGTGCGGCGTCGCGAAAGCGGCGCCGCGCGGCATTTCTAAAGCATTTCTTATACAATTTCATACACATTTCTCAGGAGGTATCATGAATTTCAGCAGCGATCAGCTTCAGGCTGTTCATCACACGGAAGGTCCCTGTATGGTCATCGCCGGACCCGGCGCGGGGAAAACAGCCGTAGTTACGGAACGGGTGTGGTATTTGACAAGGGAAAAGGGCATCGACCCGGAGCATATTCTGGTAATTACATTCACGCGCGCAGCGGCCGCGGAAATGGAAAGCCGCTATTTGAAACGTAGCGGAAAGAAGGACGGCGTTACCTTTGGCACTTTTCATTCTGTTTTTTTCCAGATTCTGCGGCAGGAGTATGGCTTTACCGCCGATGGTATTCTGAAGGACGGCGAGCGTCTGAATCTGCTTTCTGCCGTTCTGCGGCGGCTGTATCCCGAACTGGATTTTGACGCGGAGATCCTGAACGGATTACTGGCAGAGATCTCACGGATCAAAAACAACCGACTGGACCCGGAAAAGAGCACTTTCAGCGGAAAACAAATCAGGCTTGGTGAGGTGATAGCGCGTTACGAGCAGGAAGTGGAGCGCAGCGGACGGCTGGATTTTGACGATATGCTGGTGATGACATACCGTCTGTTCATAAAGAAGCCGGAAGTGCTGAAAAAGTGGCAGGAGCGGTATCAGTACATCATGGTCGATGAGTTTCAGGATATCAATCAGGTGCAGGCGGATACGGTTTATCTCATCGCAAGGCCTCGTCACAATCTTTTTATTGTGGGAGATGATGATCAGTCCATTTACCGTTTTCGCGGCGCTCGTCCGGAGATCATGCTGGAATTTGCAAAGAATTTCAAGGCAGTGAAGACGGTGAAGCTGGAGGTGAATTATCGTTCGGAAGAAGCTGTCGTGCGGGCAGCGGGCGCTGTGATCCGTCACAATAAGGCGCGATACGCAAAGAAGATCCGTGCCGGGAAAAAAGGAGGCGGAGAAGTGGTGATCCGGCGTTTTCGCGATGAAATCGAAGAATGTGAGGAAACAGCCGAACTGATTCGAAAGACGGAAAAAGAAGGTGTGCCGCTCGATCGGATCGCAGTGCTGGTTCGGACTAATCACGGCGCGCTGCAGGTGCTGAGCACCTTTGTGGAACGGGGCATTCCTTTTGTGACACGGGACAAGGTCCCAAATATTTTTCGCCATTTTGTCTGCCGCCCGCTGTTTGGCTATCTGAATTATGTAACCGGGATCCGTACTCGGGAAAATTTCCTGAAATTCATGAATTGCCCGAATCGGTATATTCGGAGAGAAGATCTGAAGCTGCCGACAGTCGATCTGCAGCAGCTGGCAAGTGAACTGAGCAAGGATCCGGAACGGAACTGGATGGGAAAGCGGATGCAACAGTTTGAAGCGCAGCTTCGGCTGCTGGCTCAGCTGAAGTCCCCGTTTGCGATGATCAATTATGTCCGGAAGGGGCTGGGATACGATGCTTATGTGCGGGAAGAGGCTGAAAACAAGGGACGTGATGCGGAGGAACTGCTGAATGTGCTGGACGCGGTGCAGGAGAGCGCGCGGGAGTACAAAACCATCTCCGACTGGTATGCGCACATTGCCGCCTACACGAAAAAACTGGATGATACGCTGCGTGAGCGTGGCGAGATTCCAAAAGGGAAAGTGATGGTATCGACCCTGCATGCCTCCAAAGGACTGGAGTACGATACGGTTTTTATTCTGGATGTGAACGAGCGGATCCTCCCGCATGAGAAGTCCACGGATGCGGAAAGCATTGAGGAGGAGCGCCGGATGTTTTACGTGGGCATGACGCGGGCAATAAGAAAACTCCATCTCTTCTCGGTATCCGAACGATACGGAAAAAAGATGGAGGAAAGCCGTTTTATGAAAGAAGTCCGTCAGTCGGACAGAGTGGTCTTTTTTACATAAGCAAGCGGCGAATAGCCGGTATGCTCCTTGAAGGTACGGGAGAAATGGTGAATACTTGCGTAACCACAGAGCTTTGCGACTTCCGTAACCTGCAGATGCTTGTCTGTCAGCAGATATTTGGCCTTTTCAATACGGGCGCTTGCAAGATCTGCCATGGGGGACACACCGAAAAAGTCATCGTAATATTTATAAAACTGACTGCGGCTGAGCGATACCATCTGGCACATGTTGGTAGAGGCCCATTCTTTATCGCAATTGGAAAGAATGGTGTAGCGCGCCTGACAGAAGAGATTGTAAAGCGGTCTGCCGGCCTGCTCATTCAGATGTTTCTCTGTTTTTTCGCGTGCAATACAGATCAGGATCTCTTCCAGCAAAGAGGCCGTACGCTCTTCATAGAAAACATCGCGTGTAAAAAATTCACTGTAAAGCTTTTTCAAAAGTTCGTCGAGGTCTTCTGCGCATTCCGGTGTCAGGACATGCATGGTCTGAAGTCCGAATTTTTTCAGATCCGCGGGGCGGGCGTCGAACTGGACGAAGCTCATGCGGAAATCACGGATGGCACTGTAATCCTGAATGTCATCCGGGCCGTAGAGCACACAGGAACCCGGCATGGCGACTTCAATGGAATCGTCCAGATAAACATGCATGGGCGTGACAAAGAAGACGAAGGTATAAGCTCCGCTTCCCATCGGCCGGAATATTCGTGTGTAGTTTTCCTCTTCTACATTATATCCTGCATAGGTTACCGTGAACATTGTCAAAACACCTCTTTTCTCATTCAGTTTAGAATAAAAGGACTGAAAAGTCAACTTTGGCAAACGGAAAAGAAAGCAAAAAACATGTTGAAAAATTAACAATAAGTGACTATAATGTTAAATTAGATATGTTATCATGCCATAAGGGCGTATGGTGCTCTGAAAGGGGCACAGTTGTGCTGCGGCATGACATAAATACAAGGAGGAAATCTAATGGCTAGAAAAAAGATTACCATGGACGGTAATACTGCTGCCGCACACGTATCCTATGCGTTTACGGAAGTAGCCGGTATCTACCCGATCACCCCGTCCAGCCCGATGGCCGATTACACCGATCAGTGGGCAGCTACGGGAAGAAAGAACATTTTCGGAACGACCGTAAAGGTTTCAGAAATGCAGTCTGAAGCTGGTGCATCCGGTACCGTTCACGGTTCCCTTGCAGCCGGTGCTCTGACCACCACCTACACCGCGTCCCAGGGTCTTCTGCTGATGATCCCGAACATGTACAAGATCGCCGGTGAATTACTTCCGTGCGTATTCCATGTATCTGCTCGTTGTGTTGCCAGCCACGCTCTGAACATCTTCGGTGACCATTCCGACGTATATGCCTGCCGTCAGACCGGTTTCGCAATGCTTGCTGAAACCAATCCGCAGGAAGTTATGGACCTCGGTGCAGTTGCTCATCTTTCAGCAATCAAGGGCCGCGTTCCGTTCTTAAACTTCTTTGACGGTTTCCGTACCTCTCACGAGATCCAGAAGATCGAAGTCTGGGACTACGAAGATCTGAAGGAAATGACCGATATGGATGCTGTTGAAGCATTCCGTAAGCGTGCGCTGAATCCGGAACGTCCGGTAATGCGTGGTTCTCATGAGAACGATGATATCTTCTTCCAGCACAGAGAAGCTTGTAACGAATATTACAATGCTCTTCCGGCTGTTGTTGAAGAGTACATGGGCAAGGTCAATGAAAAGCTCGGCACCAACTACCAGTTATTCAACTACTATGGTGCAGAAGATGCTGAAAACATCATCATCGCTATGGGCTCCGTCTGCGACGTTGCAGAAGAAGTTATCGACTACTTAACCGCTAAGGGTGAGAAGGTCGGCCTTGTAAAGGTTCGCCTGTACCGTCCTTTCGTAGCTGCAAAGCTTGCTGAAGCTATCCCGGCTACCGTTAAGAAGATCGCTGTACTTGACAGAACCAAGGAGCCGGGTGCTCTTGGCGAGCCGCTCTACCTCGATGTAGTTGCAGGCCTCAACGAGACCGGCAGAGGCGGTATCGAAGTAATCGGCGGCCGTTACGGCTTAGGTTCCAAGGATACCACTCCGGCATCTGTATTCGCAGTTTATGATGAACTGAAGAAGGATGCTCCGAAGAAGCACTTCACCATCGGTATCAATGATGATGTTACCTACCTTTCACTCGAAGAGAAGCCGGCTCCGAACACCGCAGCTGAAGGCACCATCGAGTGCAAGTTCTGGGGTCTTGGCGGCGACGGTACCGTTGGTGCTAACAAGGACTCCATCAAGATCATCGGTGACCATACCGACAAGTATGTTCAGGCTTACTTCCAGTACGACTCCAAGAAGACCGGCGGTATCACCGTCAGCCATCTGCGTTTCGGCGATCAGCCCATCAAGAGCCCGTACTACATCAATAAGGCTGACTTCGTTGCCTGCCACAACCCGTCTTATGTTATCAAGGGTTACAAGATGGTCAACGACGTTAAGCCGGGCGGTATCTTCCTGATCAACTGCCAGTGGAATGCAGAAGAGCTTGCACAGCACTTAAATGCAGAAGCTAAGCAGTACATCGCTAAGAACAATATCCAGCTTTACACTGTAAATGCTATCGATATGGCAGCAGAGATCGGTCTTGGCAAGCGTACCAACACCATCCTGCAGTCTTCTTTCTTCACTCTTGCTAAGGTTCTTCCGGTAGACGAAGCAATCGGCTACATGAAGGAAAAGGCACAGAAGTTCATGAAGAAGGGTATCGAAATCGTTCAGATGAACGAGAAGGCTATCGACCTCGGTTCCAACGCTTTCGTTAAGATCGATGTTCCGGCTGATTGGGCTAATGCAGTTGATGCAGAAGTTGCTGAAGAAGCAGCTACCACCGCTGTTGAGAAGCAGGTTAAGGAAATCATGCATCCGGTAGGAAAGATGGATGGTTACTCTCTGTCTGTATCTGCATTCAAGGGTCATGAAGACGGTACCTTCGAGCAGGGCGCATCCGCTTACGAAAAGCGCGGCGTTGCTGTTATGGTTCCGGAATGGAATGCTGACACCTGTGCAAAGTGCAACAAGTGTGCATTCGTTTGCCCGCACGCTACCATTCGTCCGTACGCTCTGACTGCTGAAGAAGTTGCAGCAGCTCCGGCACAGATGAAGAAGGCTCCGAAGCCGATCGTTAAGACCGAGTACACCTATACCCTGGCTGTATCTCCGCTTGACTGCATGGGCTGCGGCGTATGTATCGGTGTTTGCCCGACCAAGTCCCTGAAGATGGTTCCGGCTGAAAGCCAGCTTGCTGAGCAGGAAGTATTTGACTACTGCGTAGCAAAGGTTACCGAGAAGAAGGACGTTGCTACTTCTGCTAACGTTATCTCTTCTCAGTATAAGAAGCCGCTCCTTGAGTTCTCAGGCTCTTGCGCAGGTTGTGCAGAAACCTCTTACGCTCGTCTGATCACTCAGCTGTTCGGTGACAGAATGTACATCTCCAACGCTACCGGTTGTTCTTCAATCTGGGGCGGCCCGGCTGCTACGTCTCCGTACACCGTTGATGCGAACGGTCACGGTCCGGCATGGGCTAACTCTCTGTTCGAAGATAACGCAGAGCATGGCTTCGGTATGTACCTTGGCCAGAAGGCAATCCGCAACCGTCTCATCGACGAAGTTAAGGAAGTTGCCGCTAATGAAAACGCTACTGCTGAACTGAAGGCTGCTGCAGACGCTTACCTTGCTACCGTTAACGACGGTGAGAAGAATGGCGAAGCTGCTAAGGCTCTCGTTGCAGAAGTTGCTAAGATCGAAGGCTGCGAAAAGGCTGCTGACATCGTTAAGAACGCTGAATACCTTGCTAAGAAGTCCGTATGGATCTTCGGTGGCGACGGTTGGGCTTACGATATCGGTTACGGCGGACTTGATCATGTCCTCGCTTCCGGCGAAGATGTAAACATCATGGTATTCGATACCGAAGTTTACTCCAATACCGGTGGTCAGGCATCCAAGGCTTCTCAGATCGGCCAGGTTGCACAGTTTGCTGCAGCTGGTAAGGAGATCCAGAAGAAGAGCCTGTCTGAAATCGCTATGTCTTACGGCTACATCTACGTTGCACAGATCGCAATGGGTGCTGACCAGAACCAGACTCTTAAGGCCCTCAAGGAAGCTGAAGCTTATCCGGGTCCGTCTCTTGTTATCGGTTATGCTCCGTGCGAAATGCACTCCATTAAGGGCGGCATGACCAACTGCCAGACCGAAATGAAGAAGGCTGTTGATGCCGGTTACTGGAACATGTTCCGTTACAACCCGGCACTCAAGGCAGAGAAGAAGAATCCGTTCTCACTCGACTCTAAGCCGGCTACCGCTGACTACAAGGAGTTCATCATGGGCGAGGCTCGTTACTCTTCACTGACCCGTTCCTTCCCGGAGCGTGCTGAGCGTCTGTTCAATGAAGCTGCTGAGAAGGCTGTACTTAAGTACAAGCACCTCGAAGCTCTCAAGGCAATGTACGATCAGGAGATCGCTGACTAATAATCAGTCTTGTATAAGGCAGGACGCGGCATGGAAACATGCCGCGTCCTTGTCTTGTCTTATGATTCAGATGAAAATGCTGCAAAAATGCGGCGAAAATAGCTGCGGAAGCGGCTGAATACAACTTAAAATAATTGTCGGAAACTGCATGGCCGTAAGGATACGGCAGGACGGAGGATACGGAAATGGAAAAGATCAGAACAGGAATCGTACAGGAACTTACAGTGCTCAGAAAGGCTGATTTTGGCGTATATCTTGGCTTTGAGGGCACGGAACAGTCTGTTCTTCTCCCTAAAAAACAAGTGCCTGAAAAGGCCGAAATCGGCACAAAGATCCAGGTGTTTATCTACCGGGATTCAGAGGACCGTTTAATTGCGACAACGCGCGAACCCATTGTCCAGGTGGGTGAATTCGCATGGCTTACCGTAAAGGGCGTTACCAGAGTCGGTGCCTTTTTGGACTGGGGGCTGGAAAAAGATCTGTTTCTCCCTTTTAAGGAACAGGAAAAACCCGTTAAAGGGGGCGATGTTGTCTGCGTTTATGTTTATCTGGACAAATCCCAGCGCTTATGCGCTACGACAAAGCTTTATGACCACCTGACTCCCTGTGAAAAAGGAGACTTCAAGGAGGAAGACAGCTTCACCGGTTTTGTCTACCGTACACAGCGTGACTTTGGTGCATTCGTTGCAGTGGCTCCCGCGGCGGAACAGGACAATACCGCATGGAAAAAGCTGCATTTCGGACTGATTCCGAAGGCACAGGTGTTTAAGAATTACAATATCGGGGAAAAAGTAACGGGTCGCATAGTCCGGGTCCGTGAAGACGGAAAACTGGATCTGTCCGTGCGTGCGCGTGATTATGCACAGCTCGACATTGACGGGGAGGCGATCCTCAAAAAGATAGATGAATATGACGGAGTACTTCCGTTCTCGGAAAGTGCGTCGCCGGAAATGATCAGACGTGAACTGGAAATGAGCAAAAACGGTTTCAAAAAAGCTTTGGGACATTTATTGAAGGCAGGTAGGATTGAAATTGGTGAAACCGAAGTTCGCAGAATTCAGTAATGGCGAGAAGAATCAATTCGGCCGGTCAGGATCCTTCAGCGGGTGTTTGGCACGATAATCGCGCTTATGCGTGAGGTAAGTGTGAACCAGCTGGTAACAGGATTCCAGTTCCTCTTCGCTGCAGACCTTCAGCAGTACATCCAGATTGTGCTGGATGGAATAATCGGACGATTCCTTGACGTATTGCGTGATGGCTGCTCCTGTGATGGAGATGCCTTCCAGCATGAAATCGTAGGATAGATTCAGTTTTCCATGCAGAAGATCCATCATTTTGCGGGAGACGGGGCGGTCACCGCGTTCCATCGCACCGAGGTAACTGGGAGAAATTCCCAGAAAAGCGGACATCTGTTCAAGAGTCAGCTTCCTTAAAAAGCGTTCCCGCCGGAGTCGTTTGCCTACGGAGAGGTTTTCAGGGGAAGATGTAATCAGGCTGCGTTTGCCCGGGGAATAGATCCCGGCAATGAGATTGGTGTCGTTTTCCGCCGGAGTTCGATGCCGGCCGGCTTTTCTTTGTGCCATATTGGCCTCCTTTCTGTTGCAGACATTGTGGTCTGTTATGTATAATATCGTACCAATTTTGTCGATTTATGTACAGGCACAAACTGCGTGGGTTTTTGTGAAGCTTTTTGAGTTATACATCAAAAATGCAAGCAACGGTGCGGCTTTCAGAAGTTCAAAAAGAAAAACATAAATTTTAAATTTTTTCTGTTTTTTTTGAGAAACACAAAATCTTGAGCCGCGGAAACATCGTCTGCGGTATATCTTGGGACGGCGATTGAAAAACGCTGAACCCCTTGAAAACACTGGATTTTTTACAAAAAAACGACAGAAAATCACTTGACACATAGGACACGATATACTATAATGTAAAAGCTGTTCTTATAGGGACCAGTACGAACCAAAGCCCCGGTAAGTCTGGATCATTAAGTCGGCGTTGAATATTAATTGACTGTTTTTAGTATAATTGGAGGAATAACCATGAAGACTTTTATGGCAAGTCCGGATACCATTGAAAGAAAATGGTACGTTGTTGACGCAGAAGGACTTACTTTAGGACGCTTAACCTCAGCTGTTGCAAGCGTTTTAAGAGGCAAGAATAAACCCACCTTCACCCCGCACATCGATACCGGCGATTACGTAATCGTAATCAACGCTGAGAAGATCGCTGTTACCGGTAAGAAGATGGATCAGAAGATCTACTACACCCATTCTGATTATGTTGGTGGTCTTAAGTCCGCAACTCTTCGCGAGATGATCGAGAAGAAGCCGGAGCAGGTTATCAGACTTGCAGTTAAGGGCATGCTGCCGAAGGGACCCCTCGGAAATCAGATGCTTACCAAGTTACATGTTTACGCAGGCGCTGAGCATCCGCATGCTGCACAGAAGCCCGAAACTTTAACTTTTTAATTTGGTAGGAGGAAATAGAGATGGCAAATAAGTTTTACGGAACCGGCAGAAGAAAGAGCTCTGTAGCTCGCGTTTACGTTACTCCCGGTACAGGAAACATTACAATCAATAAGAGAGACATCGATTCCTACTTTGGTCTTGAGACCTTAAAGCTTGTCGTTCGTCAGCCGCTTGCAGCTCTGAACGCAACTGAAAAGTACGATGTCATCGTTACCGTTCGTGGTGGTGGTACTTCCGGTCAGGCTGGTGCTATCCGTCACGGTCTTGCTCGTGCACTTACTCATGTAGATGCTGAAAATCGTCCGATCCTGAAGAAGGCTGGCTTCCTTACTCGTGACCCGAGAATGAAGGAAAGAAAGAAGTACGGTCTCAAAGCCGCCCGTCGTGCACCGCAGTTCTCTAAGAGATAATCTTTGGATCTTCAAGAGATCGAAAACATACAGAAAACCCCGAAAATGCTACGTTTTCGGGGTTTTTGCTGTCTATGGGAATGAGATTGTTTTCAGGAAATTTGAAATTCAGCTATAGAAATAGTATAATATATGCGTTGCATGATGCTATGGCAACCTGAGGAGGAATCAGTATGATCTTGCTTGTAGAAGACGATAAAGCAATATCAGATGCGTTAGTTGAATACCTGGCGCTTGAAGGTTTTCATGCGGAGCTTGCCGCTACAAAAACGGAGGCCTTGATATCACTTTCTAAAAATAAATATGAACTTCTGATTGTGGATGTATCACTTCCTGATGGAAGCGGTTTTGATGTATGCAAAGAGGCTGTAAAAAAGGAAGAACCTGTCATTTTCCTCACTGCTTCCGGGGATGAACGGAGCGTGGTAAAAGGCTTTGACAGTGGAGCTTATGACTACATCGCAAAACCTTTCAGACCCCTTGAACTTGTTTCCAGAATTAAGAGTGTACTAAGGCGTGCAGGAACCAGATCTATTGTGGAGGTCGCAGATCTGACAGTAGATATGGACAAGGGGACTGTACAGAAGCATGGAAAGGAAATTGAACTATCTGCACTTGAATATCGTCTTCTGGTTCTTTTCATTAATAACCGAGGCCTTCTTTTGTCGAGAAACAAGCTTCTGGAAGATATCTGGGATATCGCCGGAGATTATGTAAATGATAATACATTGTCTGTGTATATCAAAAGACTAAGAGAAAAGATTGAAGATGACCCGCAGAATCCGATGATTATTAAGACAGTGCGTGGTATGGGATACAGGATGGACTGATGATGAACAGAAATCCGGAAATAATCAAAGAAACAATCACATATTTTGCGGCGGCCGGTATATTATCGGTCGCTGCCCTTTTTGTTAGCCCACTGACTGCGTTATTTGTAGTTGCAGCAGGCATGGTTTTTACGGGACTGCATTACTTCTTTTCCGTAAAACGTTACAGAAAGATCCGTGAACTGAGTGACAGCCTGAACAGGATTCTTATAGGGCAGGAAAATATGCTGATTGATCACTTCGAAGAAGGGGAACTCTCCATTCTTTACAGCGAAATACATAAGATGACGGTTCGATTGAAGGATCAGACAGAGCTTCTTTTAGCGGATAAGAAAAGCCTTACAAAGGCAATTGAAGATATCTTTCACCAGCTTCGCACCCCACTCACAACCATGAATCTGACGATTTCGCTTCTGGGAGATGAGGGCATTTCATACGAAAAAAGAATGCATCTGACGCGTGATCTGAAAAGGCAGACCGAAAAGATCGCCTGGCTTGTGGATTCTCTTCTTAAGATGTCAAAGATCGATTCAGAATCAGCTGTCTTTAAGTCTGAAACCGTGCGCGTATCGGAACTTGTGAGACAGGCAGCAGCTCCCTTCCTTGTTCAGATGGATCTAAAGGATATATCCTTTAGTATGGATATCCGGGAAGAAAGTTTTACAGGAGATCTTCTGTGGTCTGTGGAGGCCATCGGAAATCTTTTGAAAAATGCGGTGGAACATACTCCTTCCGGCGGAAAGATCGCTGTTGCCGCAAATGAAACCGCCTTGTTTACAGAAATCGTTGTAAGTGATAATGGAGAAGGATTCCATGCAGAGGATATTCCGTATCTTTTCGACCGTTTCTATAAGGGGAAGAACGCTTCGCAGGGAAGTATCGGAATCGGCCTTTCATTATCAAGAGCCATTATTAAGGCCCAGAACGGAACCATTGCTGCCGGAAACAATGAAAATGGTGGTGCAGAGTTTATTGTTAAGTTTTATAAAACCGTCATTTAAATTCCTGACGGGGAGATCATGCCACGCGGATGAATGGGGATTCGCGTGGCTTTTGCATGCTATCGAATGGGGATTTGCGCATACCAGTAAGGCGATAGTTGAACTGTTTGATGACACTTATGATCTGGATTTCTTTTTTTTGCAATTACAGCAGCTGACGGGAACAAGGCTTTATAAGAAGGAGTCTGTCATTATATTTGATGAAGTACAGCTTCAGCCAAAAGCCAGACAAGCAATTAAGTATCTTGTTGCGGATGGAAGGTACAAATATATTGAAACCGGTTCTCTTTTGTCTATAAAAAAGAACACGAAGGATATACTGATTCCAAGCGAAGAACATAAGATATCAATGTATCCTATGGATTTTGAAGAATTCTTATGGGCAATAGGAGATACGGTATCTGCAGATATCATACGCACACTTCTTCAGAAGAAGAAACCGGCGGGAAATGCGATGCATAGAAATCTTATGCGTATTTTCCGCTTATATATGCTTATTGGCGGTATGCCGCAGGCCGTTGAAACGTACATTGAACAGAACAATCTTCAGCTGGTTGATGAAGTAAAAAGAGAAATCGTAGATTTATATGAGGAAGATTTCACTAAGATAGATGGAACAGGGCTTGCAGGTGATATATATGATGCGATACCGGCTAATCTTAGCAGTAATGCGTCCAGATATGTTCTTGCAAATGCAAGAGAGGGTATTCGTTCCGGACAGGTACGTAAACTCATTCCGGATATGCTTAGTTCGTACACGGTTAATATTGCATATCATGCAAATAATCCCAATGCAGGGATGGTCTTAGAAAAAGATTCAGGCCGTTACAAACTATTTATGTCTGATGTGGGGCTTTTTGTAACACAGGCGTTTAAAGATAAAAAGTACGCAGAGAATGTGATCTACTATAAGCTACTTTCTTATAGTAGATCACATTCTCTGCTGTCTCTTATACACATCTCCGAGCCCACGAGACGTAGAGGAAT
>CAMGCK010000027.1 GCA_946040795.1 uncultured Lachnospiraceae bacterium | reverse complement strand
ACAGCACAGGCAGTCCTGAAAAGACAATCTATAGCGAACGACTGCTAGTGAGCGGCGATTCGTCCTTCAGGGGTGACTGTGCTTTGTTGCTGCAAAAAAGTATACCGCTCTTTCACTTACTTCGCAAGTGTCATGTCCCCGTCCTTGACCCAGCCGA
The DNA here is from genome assembly GCA_946040795.1 of uncultured Lachnospiraceae bacterium. GTDB lineage: Bacteria > Bacillota > Clostridia > Lachnospirales > Lachnospiraceae > UBA1267. Next base: position 29,435 of record CAMGCK010000027.1, on the reverse strand, counting down.
CTTTCTTTAACAGCATATTGATCAGGGGGCAAAGGACTGCCGGCAGTACAAAGCAGATCAGAATCATACCGATCCAATCAAGCGCTCCCGGAACGACAGCCGCCGCGCCGCGCTCAATGGCCTGTTCAGACGGAGCCATCCAGCCGGTCCAGATACCAATCTGGCCGCAGAGTCCGCAGGTACCCATACCGGAGTTGATGGGCGCGCCGTTCATTTCCAGTTTAAACAGACAGGTTGCGATGGGGCCGGTAATAGCGCTCGTCACAATGGGTGCGATCCAGATCCGAGGATTCTTTACGATATTTCCCATCTGAAGCATGCTGGTGCCAAGGCCCTGTGAAATCAGGCCGCCCCACTTATTTTCCTTAAAACTCATAACGGCAAAGCCTACCATCTGCGTACAGCATCCGGCAACCGCCGCGCCGCCTGCAAGACCGGTCAGGCCCAGAACAGAACAGATGGCCGCGCTGGAGATCGGCAGCGTCAGAGCAATACCCACAAGCACACTGACTGCAATGCCCATTAAGAACGGCTGCAGTTTGGTAGCGGTATCGATCAGGGTACCAAAGGCACCTGCGACTGTACCGATTGGCGGCGCGATCAGTTTAGCCAGAAGCACACCTGTGAAAACCGTGACAGCCGGTGTTACCAGAATATCGACCTTGGTCTCTTTGGATACGGCCTTACCGCACTCCGCGGCAATAATGGCAATGAACAGAACTGCGAGCGGGCCGCCGGCACCACCCTCGGCATTGGCTGCCCAGCCAACTGCAACCAGGCTGAACAGAACCATCGGATCCGCCTTCAATGCATAACCGATGGCAACCGCCATGGCCGGACCTGCAACTGCCATGGCGTACGCACCGATGTCGGTCACGATCGTCCAGCAAAGCTGCTGTCCCAGTGTCTTAATTATGGTACCGATGAGCAGCGAACAAAACAGTCCCTGCGCCATGGCACCGAGTGCATCAACAAAATAACGCTTTGCGGAAATCTCAATATTTTTCCGCTTCATGAATGCTTTGACTTTTTCCATCATGTACTCCTCAATCGTTTAAGCGATCTCCGCATACACTTCGATATCTTCAGGCGATTTCCGAAACAGTACGCAGTTCTGACGGGTGTCTTGACACCTGTCAGAACAATACCACACCGCTCTGTAAAAGTCAAGAGCGCCGGCATTTCTGCCGACGCTCTTTCATAATTTCAGCTTTATTTACCGACTGTACTTATTCCGTTTCAGTCTTCCAGTGCCGCATAAACCGCTGCCCGTACACGCAGATGATGGTAAAGTTCTTCATTCGGCATCATGTTATGCATATATACGATAGAGGTTCCGGTTACCGGATCAGCCTCTGCCCAGGTACCTGCACCGCCGGTCCAGCCAAACGCGCCCGGGTGTCCGTTATGATTGCCTGCCCCCTGGTCCATCAGCGTACGGAATCCAAAGCCGTATCCATAACCTGCCAGGTAATCATTAGTGAAATCCTTCAGCTGATCTTCATTCAGCACATTGGTGCTCAACATGCGTACCGTGCCCGGTGAAAGAAGACGAGTTCCCTTATAAGTACCGCCGTTTGCCAGCATCTGCATGAAAACGGCAAAATCGGCAGCGGAAGCGTTCAGGTTGGCACGCGCGCCCATCGGCCAGGTCTCTCTGCGGATATTGTTATCCATCGGCTCGGAAATGTCCACAAAAGTACCATCTTGCTTCTTTTCGTAGCAGCGGACCAGATCTCCGGCATTCTCCGGTGTCATGTATGTGCCTGTATGCTTCAGGCTAAGCGGCTCGATGATACGCTCTTCAAAGTTTTCGCGTACCGTTTTTCCGGTGATTTCTTCCACGACCGCGCCGGCGATCTCGCTGCCAAAGCCGTAAAGAAAATGAGTGCCCGGATCAAACATGACCGGTACCTTTGCCATTCCGCGCACTTCTTCACGCAGGGTAGGCTGACCGTTCTTTAAGAGCTCTGCCATGACATTGCTCATGCCCAGTTCCGTGGGATTGGCAGCATCAGGTTTTGTGCCCATCATGTAGGGAAGACCGCATGCCATCGTCACCGCATCCTTGATCGTGATGGGACGGGCAATCGGTACATATTCCACACTGCCGTTCGGCCGGCGGATCCACTTTTTTGTATCTGTCCACTCAGGAAGATAATCACTGACAGGATCCGTAAACAGGAATTTTCCCTCTTCATACAGCATACCCAGAATGGCATAAGTAAACAGTTTTGTTGTGGAAGCCTGGCGGAAGATCGTATTCCGATCCACGGCCTCTCCGGTCTTCAGATCCTTCACGCCCGCATAGGACTCAAACAGGATCTCATCGCCGCGCATGACAGTCAGCGCACATCCCGGAACGGTATTGTCTGCAAAATACTTCATCAATGTGTCCACTTTGGCAAAATTCATCGTTTCTCTCCTTTTGTCACCCGGCTCAGAATCCGCTGTTTCTCTGATATATGATCGACAGTCCCTTCAGCGTAAGTTCGCTGTCGTAAATAATCGTTCTTCTGCAGTGCATGATGATGCTTTCAGCAGCACCGCCTGTTGCCACGACAGTTACATCAAAGCCGGTCTCCTCCTCAATACGGTCAATCAGTCCGTCAATGCATGCCGCCTCTCCGAACACAATACCGCTCTTCATGCTGTCCACGGTATTCCGTCCAACAACTTTCCGCGGGGCTTCAATACTGATTCCCGGAAGCTGTGCAGTAGAAGCTGCAAGTGCATCCAGAGAAGTACGCACTCCCGGCATGATCACCGTTCCGATGAAGCGGCTGCTGTTATCCAGCACACTGAATGTGGTCGCTGTTCCCATATCGATGATGACAAGCGGCGCGCCGTAATACTTCAGACCGGCAACTGCACTGACGATCATGTCTGCGCCGACCTGCGCCGGATTATCGGTCACGATATTGAGCCCGGTCTTGACACCAGGCCCCACTAAAAGCGCCTTTTTTCCTGTCAGTTTTTCAATCGCCCGCCGGACAACGCCGGTCTCCTTGGGCACCACGGACGCAATGATCGAGCCTTCCACCTTTTCCACGCGCTCCCCGTAAAGATCCAGCAGCGCTTTCAGCGACATGACATATTCCAGTTCCGTATGCGCGCCGGTCGTCAGCCGTTCAGAAAAGACCACCCGGTCCTCTTCCACACCGCCAACAACAATATGCGTATTTCCGATATCGATTGCCAGGATCATTGTTCCCTCCTTATTTTTTCATAAAGATCGGGGCGGCGCTTCCTGGTCCGCTCCAGGCTCTGTTCCTTCCGCCATTCTTCAATCTTTTTGTGGTTTCCGGACAGCAGCACCTCCGGCACCTTCCGTCCTTCCCACTCCTCCGGCCGTGTGTATTGCGGGTATTCCAGCAGGCCGTCCCAGTAGCTTTCCTTTTCATAGCCTTCCGGCGATGCCAGCACCCCGGGCTGCAGTCTCAGCACACTGTCCGCCACAACCAGCGCCGCAAGTTCGCCGCCGGTGAGCACATAATCTCCGATGCTGATCTCCTCATCGGCCATGTCCTCGATCACCCGCTCGTCAATCCCCTCATAATGACCGCAGACTAACAGCAGACTGTCGCAGGCTGCAAGCCGTTTTGCATCTTCTTCCGTGTAGGTCTTTCCGGCCGCCGTCAGAAAAACGATGTGCGGGCGCGGCCGTCCCGCCGCTTCACATTCCCCGATCACATGCAGACAGCAATCCTTCACCGGCTGCGCGTACAATACCTTTCCCGGTCCGCCGCCATAAGGATAATCATCTGTCTGCTTCTGCCGGTTCAGGGTATAGTCGCGGATCTGGTGACAATGGGTCTCCACTGCCCCTTTTTTCTCCGCCCGGCCGATAATGCTCTCCGCCAGCACCTGCTCACACATGTCGGGAAAAAGTGTAGCGATATCGATGCGCATCATGACTTCTTCGCGCCGCTTTCCGCTGCTTCGGCACTCTTTTCAATACACAGGTTTTCCGCCGCATCTGCGCTTCTTCCCTCACACAGACTCCGGATCTCACAGCCGTTTTCCTTCAGCATCGCCCGGATCTTCTGCACGAATAAAAGCGCCTTGTCATTGTCGCCGTGAACACAGACCGTATCCGCCTTTAATGGAATTACCGTGCCGTCGATGGCCTCCACGGTACCTTCCGTCACCATGCGAAGCACACGGCGGCAGGCTTCGTCCTCGTCATGGATCACCGCGCCTTCACGGCTTCGGGGAACCAGTGACCCATCGGGCATGTACGCACGGTCGGCAAAAACCTCGCTTGCTGTCGAAAGCCCCAGTTCTTCCGCCGCCTTCAGCATTTCGCTGCCCGCAAGTCCCATCAGGATCAGCTGCGGATCCACGGCTTTTATTCCTTCACAGATGGCCAGGGAAAGAGCGTGATCTTTCGCGGCCATATTATACAGCGCGCCATGCGGCTTCACATGCTGCATCTTAAGGCCGTAGGCATCCAGAAAGCCCTTCAGCGCGCCCAGCTGGTAGATCGTATACGTTTTTGCTTCTTCCGCGGAAATGACCATGTTTCTTCTTCCAAAGCCCATGAGATCCGGGAAGCCGATGTGCGCGCCCACCTTACAGCCGGCTTCTTTTGCCATTCGTACCGTGCGGTCCATGACCACCGGATCCGCGGCATGAAATCCGCATGCCACATTGGCAGAGGAAATAAGCGGGATCACCCGTTCGTCATTGCCGATGGTATACGCGCCGAAGCTTTCGCCAAGGTCGCAGTTTAAGTCAATATGCTTCATGCTTGCCTCGATCTTTATTCTTCCGTTCAGGTTCCTTTCGGAGTTCCTGCGTACATTCCTTTTTCCGCCCCTCCCGGGACTTATACTTCTCAGTTCACTGCCCGTGCCAGCTTCTTCATGCGCCTTCTTTGTCCTGCAGCGGCCTTTTCCGCCTCTTTGACAGAAACCGGCATGAACCGGATCTTCTCTCCGGGTTTCAGCTGCGCCAGAACCGGCAGATCCGCTGTGATGACCGCCGCGATCTTCGCATATCCGCCTGTGGTCTGATGGTCCGCCGTCATCACGATCGGAAGACCTTTGGATGTGATCTGCACCGCGCCGCAGACAATGCCGTCAGACACGATGTCCGTTCCGTTTTCTGCCGGGATGGGTGTTCCCGTAAATCGGCAGCCCATACGATCGGAATCCGCGGAAAGCGTATATTCATTTTCTGCAAAAACGCCGCGCGCTTTCTCCGTAAAAAGATGCGCTTGCGGTCCCCAAAGCACCCGAAGCGTCTTCACTCCGCTGCCGTTTCTCAGATGTCCCAGATAACGCTGCACCTCACGCGCCGTGAGATAGCGCTTATAAGCATCGGGGAGGATCGTTTCCGGTGCCCGAAGACCGATCGAATCTCCGGCTGCCATTTTTCTTCCTTCCAGACCGCCGATTCCGCACCTCATGTCTGTAGAGCGGCTTCCCATGACGGGTTCAATGTCCATTCCGCCCTTCACGGCAATGCAGGTACGCAGACCGTCTGCCGCTGCAGTAAGCTTCAGCACACTGCCCGCCTTTGCGAGGATCATCGCATGCATCGGAATCTTCTGACCGTCCAGGAGCGGCTGCATGTCCGCGCCGGCAATGGCAAACGCGCAGGGCACATCGAACCGGATCTCCGGTCCCAGAAGCGTGCATTCCAGCACTGCTTCATCCGGCGCATTGTCCAGCAGCAGATTGGCTGCCTGCATGGAAACTGTGTCCATGGCACCGGCCTGCAGTATGCCCATGTCCGCATACCCAAAACGGCCGGCATCCTGGATCGTTGTCAGCGCGCCCGGATTCAGGATCTGTATGGTTCCACGTGACATGTGAACGCTCCTTCCTGCGTAAGCGCTGTGATCCGGTCAAATTCCGCCGGTGTGACCGGGATAAATTTCAGGCGGTCGCCTGCCCTGTACAGAACCGGCTGTTTCCGATTCGGGTCGTAGACTTTGACAGGTGTCCGGCCAATCAGCTGCCATCCCCCCGGCGATTCCATTGGATAGATTCCCGTCTGTCCGCCGGCGATTCCCACACTCCCCGCCGGTATCTTCAGCCGAGGTGTTTCAAGACGCGGTGTGCGGATGTGGTCATTTAAGCCGCCAAGATACGGGAAGCCCGGCAGAAATCCCAGCATGTAGATTCGATAATCCGGGGCAGTGTGCAGCCGGATGACCTCTTCCTCCGTGATGCCGGCATGCTCTGCGACATAGGAAAGATCCGGGCCAAAAGTCCCGCCATAGCATACGGGAATCTCATAAACAAAATGCTCTCCGCCCGTGCCGACGGTCATGTGCTCTGCCGTTTTCCGGACAAGCTGTTCCATGCGGCTGTAACGGATCACCGCAGGATCAAACAGAACAGTCACTGAGCGATAGGTGGGAACAATGTCGCGAATCCCCGGCACCTTTTGTTCCTTCAGCTGAAGGTACAGCATCTGTACGCGGTCATTCAGCGCCTCGGAGATCTCATCCCCAAACTCCGCCGTAAGCGCAGCATCACCCAACGGGAAAATATTGAATTCAATGTTCGTATTGTTATTTTTCATGCTCACAGGAGGTCCAATCGGCAGCTTTTCATCTCAGCGTGTTCAGCACACGGAAAGATACCGGAGCATCCGCGGAAACATCGGCAGAATAGCCTTCAATACTCACACGGCCTTCATAACCGGCATTCTTCAGACGGGTAAAGAATTCCCGGTAGACCGCAGCACCTTCATCGCCGGGTTTGGGCCATGCACGGCTGCCGGGACAGGCAATATGGGTATGAATGACACCCATGCCGTGATCGAGGCCTTCCATGGAATCTCCGCCCTCTGCCATGTGATACAGATCTGCCAGCGCACCCACGGCAGGATGTGTCACACGGTCTGCAAGCATCTGTGCCTCTTCCACATAGTTCAGAATATTGCACTCCGCAGCGCGAAGCGGTTCAATGGCAATACGGATGCCATGCGCCTCCGCCATGGGAGCCGCAAGCTTCAGATACGCCTCCAGATAGTCGTATGCCGTCTCCTGCGTCATATCCTCGGGCACTTTTCTGGCGCCGCCGGACCCAAAGACAATGACACGGATTCCCAGCTTTTCCGCACGTTCAAAGGCTTTTTCCAGATAGGCACATATCTTAGCGCCTGTTCCCTGCTCGCTGCAGAGAACAAAACCGCCCGGCAGCATGCAGTTCATGGATTCTGCCGGAATCGGGGACTGTTTTACTGCTGCAAGGTATTCATCAAAATCGGCCTCACTCATCTGTGCCACATTGGCACAGTTCAGTTCAATGTAATCAAAACCCGCATTCTTTACAATCTCTGCGTTTTCAATACCTGTACAAACACCAAGTCTGATCATGACTGTATCTCCTCTGTTTTTCCTGATTTATCCGAAGATCGGAAGCTTCCACAGAAATTCCGCAAGCATTGTCATTAACGGAATGGTCAGTGCGGAAAAGATCGTGGACTGTGTGACGGTCTCCACGCTGTAAGCGTAATCCTTGTTATGCAGCTGCGCATAGACGGCTACATTGGCGCCCACCGGGCATGCTGCGGCAATAAGTACGCACATTTTAGTCTCATAAAACGCATTCGGAACCAGACACAGAAGCAGTATGGAAACGATCGGAATCACCAGAAGACGTACTGCAGATACTGCGTAAAGATGCGGGTTGATGAAGATATCCTTCAGATCCGCCTGCGCAAGGTAGGTACCGATCAGGATCATTGCGAGCGGGGTGTTGGCATTCGTGACCGTGGTAACAGTCGTCTTGACAAAGGCCGGAACCGGGATGCGGGTAAAGAAGATCAACAGGCCGATGATCAGGCCGATGATGAAGGGGGACGTGATGATCGTCTTAAAATTGATCTTCATTTTTTCTTCTTTCAGGACGGATACACCGTAGGTCCACTGACCGATGTTCAGAAATGCCACGAAAGCCGTTACCGCAAAAACGGCGCTCGGCGCAAAGGTGGATACGATGATCGGAATACCGAAGAAACCGGGATTGGAGAAGGTCGCGGCAAAGATCTCAATGGGATTCTTTTTGAAGCAGACCCGCGAGATCACAATAGAAGCCAGCAGGCAGGCCAGCGCCATCGCTGCGCTGATCAGAAGCTCAATCATCTTTTCCTTTGTGGCATCCACAATGAAGCCGTTGATGATGACGGCCGGTAAGACGATGTAGATCAGCAGATTGGAAATACTCTTCGTTCCCTTGTTGTCCAGTTTTTTGCCCTTGTAGAGCAGGTAGCCGATCAGCATCAGAATAAACATGATGGCGATCTGTTTTAAAATAATAAGTGACTGTCCCATATTGTTTTCCTTTACTTACTGCATTTCATCCAGCGCAGCGTCCAGCTTTACCAGTGCCAGCGCGTAGATCTTAAAGGCGGTGAGCCAGTCCTCAATGGACAGCGTCTCATCCAGGCCGTGTGCGGAACCATGACCTTCCGGCATGAATTCCGGTTTGTGTGAGCCCACAGCAAGGCCCGGGCCAAAGCTGATACCGTTCGGAATTACACGGCTGTATGTGCCGCCGCCCATGGAATAAGGCTTGCTGTCATCGCCGGTGATGTCCTTGTAAGCACTCATGAGTGCGGAAACCATCGGGCTTTCCGGATCGATGTAGAACGGATGGGAAATACCGACTTCCACAAGTTCACCATCGGCTTCCTTTGCGGCCTTTTCAAGCTTAGCCTGAATATCCTGATCATCGTCCGTTACCGGGTAGCGGATGTCGATGTCCAGATGAAGCATATCACCGACCTTCTTGATAACACCGGCATTGATGGTGAGTTCACCGGACATTTCGTCTTCAAACTGAATATCCAGACCGTCACCAAAGGGCGTAACAAAGCGCTCGGAGATGAACTTGCCGCCGCGAAGATCCAGACCGGTCTTTTCCTGAAGAACCACAAGCGCATCGGCTGCAAGGACGATGGCATTCTTCTTCTCACCATGATCTGGGAATGCCGCGTGACCGGCTTTTCCGTGTGCCAGAAGCTGAATGTACTCACCGGCTTTTGCGATCTCAACCTTCGGAACGCCTTCCAGCGCAGCTCTTGCATCTTCAGCGGTGATGCCGGAAATTGTGACAGTCGCCAGATCCGGAACGGAATTGCGGACAAGACCCGCTTTGAATTCCACAATGTTCGCGCCAGCCGGGATCATGAAGGCTGCGTCAAAACCACCCTTCTGCGCGTAGCAGACCGGGAAACTGCAGTCGGTGACCAGGCTGACCTCCGGAACCGGTCCGTGCAGCACGTCAATGTAATGCTTGAAATCCGCCATGCCGGTCTCTTCAGCGCAGCCCATCATAAGGCGGAGCGTGCTGTTGAAGGGCACTTCATTATCACGGAAGAACTTTAAAAGATACAGGCCAAGAACACCGGGGCCTTTGTTGTCGCTGCATCCGCGGCCGACCATAAAGTCATTGACAACCACGGGTTCATACGGAGAATACAGCCAGCCTTCACCCTCCGGAACCACATCCAGATGGGCCACAAGACCGATCTCACGCTTCTTGTCACCGGAAATGACAGCACCGCAGTAGCCCTCGTAATCTTCCGTGCGGAAGCCAAAACGCTTGCCTTCTGCCAGCGCAAAATCCAGCATTTTCCGGCAGTCTTCACCGTAGGGCGCGTTCGGTGCCGCCAGGTCCGCACGGGATACAGACGGGTGAGAGACCCACGCCAGAAGCTCGTCGATCATCTCCTGCTTATGTTCCGCGACCCATTCATCGATCATTTTTTCAGTTACCATTGCCATGATCAATTCCTCCATGTAATGTTCCGGTCCGGTCGGACCGACTTTTGAAAACCCCCGGAAGCCTTGGACGCGCGGCCGAATATCAGCGGTCTGACATTCGGAGCAGTCGGGTGACTCCCGGGGTATGTTGTGATTAATTTTGATCTGCCGATATTACTTTTCGGACAGACGTGCGTAGACCTTCTCAGTTTCTTCCACAATTCTGCCGAACTTCTCCAGAGCAGCATCGATCGGAGCGGTAGTGCTCATATCAACGCCTGCAACCTTCAGTTCATCCAGCGGATCCATGGAGCCGCCCAGAGACAGGAACTTCAGGAACGGCTTTACAGCTTCCTCGCCCTTTGCAAGAATGCCCTCGGACAATGCAACGGATGCAGAGTAAGAGGTTGCGTACTTGTAAACATAGAAGGAGTTGTAGAAGTGCGGGATACGTGCCCACTCGTAACGAACTTCTTCGTCGATGACCATTTCCGGACCAAAGTACAGACGGATCAGATCCTCGTAGACCTTGCAGAGAGATTCGGCGGTCAGTGCCTCGCCTCTTTCATACATTTCATGCGCGATCTTCTCAAATTCAGCGAACATGGTCTGGCGGTACAGGGTACCCTTGAAGTTCTCCAGATACTGATTTAACAGATACAGACGCATTTCATCGGAAATGTCCTGCGTACTTGTAAACATAGAAGGAGTTGTAGAAGTGCGGGATACGTGCCCACTCGTAACGAACTTCTTCGTCGATGACCATTTCCGGACCAAAGTACAGACGGATCAGATCCTCGTAGACCTTGCAGAGAGATTCGGCGGTCAGTGCCTCGCCTCTTTCATACATTTCATGCGCGATCTTCTCAAATTCAGCGAACATGGTCTGGCGGTACAGGGTACCCTTGAAGTTCTCCAGATACTGATTTAACAGATACAGACGCATTTCATCGGAAATGTCCTGCTTCAGGAGCTGTTCGATCATGAGATTCTCATTGACCGTGGATGCAACTTCCGCGACAAAGATGGTGTAGTGTGCGTACTGCGGCGGCTGAGCCTGCTTGGACAGGTAGCTGTGCATGGAGTGACCCATTTCATGGGCGATGGTGGAAACGCTGTCCACGGAGCCGGTGAAATTACACTTGATGTACGGGCTGGAATCATAGGTGCCGCTTGAGAATGCGCCGCTCTGCTTGCCGATGTTCGGATACACATCGATCCAGCGGTCTTCAAATGCGCCGCGAACCACATTGCAGTAATCCTCGCCCAGTACGGAAACCGCCTTCAGGATCATCTCCTGCGCTTCTTCGTAGGTATATTTTACATCGACTTCCTTTGCAAGAGGAGCGTATACATCATAGTAATGGATATCGTCCACGCCGAGGATCTTCTTGCGCAGCGCAACGTATCTGTACATGGCATCCATGTGATTGTGTACGGATTCGATCAGGCCTTCGCAGATGCTGGTCGGAACGCGTTCGCCGGCAGCCATCATGGCGCGTGCGGACTCGTAATGACGAGCGCGTGCCTGAGCAACATCGCCCTTGACATTGGCTGCGTAGTTGGTAGCGTAGGTATTGATATGGTGACGGAATCCGTCATAGTAGCTCATGAACGCGTTCCTGCGAAGCTCACGGTCCGGGCTCTCCTGCAGGTTGATGTAGCCGGCCTGAGTAACTTCGTACTCATTGCCCTGGCTGTCCTTGGCCTTGGCGTATTTCATGTCGATGTCTGTCAGCATGTCCATGATATCGCTGGGAGCGTTCAGAACTTCACCGAAGGAAGCCAGCAGTTTCTCTTCTGCAGCAGACAGCGTGTGCGGCTTCTTATCCATCAGGCGCTCCATGGAAACACGATACGGAGCCAGAACTTCGGACTGGGTGTAAGCCTTCAGGGTCTCTTCCGGAAGAGAAAGGATCTCCGGATCCGCAAAGGAGGTGGCCTGTTCAACCATGACCATCTTCGCGTATGCGCGGCCCATCATGGCCTGTGCCTTCTGATCGCGGCCGTCTTCAACGGTACGGAGGTTGGCATAGCAGAATACGTTGTACAGTTTTCTGCTGACACTCGTCTCAAAATCCATCCACGCGCGGATGTTTTCAGCGGTATTCAGGGTTCCCCGGAAAGCCTCAGCTTCGGGAATATAGGAATCAACAGCTGCCAGGGCTTCTTCCCAGGCATCGTCACCTGCAAACAACTTGGAGAGGTCCCATTTGTACTTCTCCGGAATGTCTTTTCTCTCTTTTACTTCAATCGGCATTGTATGCTCCTTTTCCTTATGGAAATTTCATTATAGTTATTTAACATCATACCACCCGCCGGACGATGCCGCAAGTGCGGATTTATCAGAACGATCAATGTGACACTGCAGGTCTGTACATCTTCCCCGATATCTGTTATGATAGGAAGTGTTCCGCCGGAAAGTTCCGGTCGGCCAACCATACGCTCAGGAGGTGCTTATGCGTATCATTCCCGTGTTCTTTTACATTTTCAGTTATATTCTCTTTCATCCCTTTGCGTTGATCAAGGGCCTGAAAGCATTAAAGGCCGGTGATTTTGCCACCGTCGATGCCATCACCAAAAAGCATGTTCCCATCTGGTGCCGCGGTGTATTGAAGACAGCCGGCATCAAAGTGACCATGACCGGTCAGGAAAACATTCCGATGGACCGGCCCTGCGTGTTTGTTGCCAACCATCGCAGCCTGTTTGACTTTTTCTTCCTTCTTCTCATGCCGAACGGCCCGATGCCCCTGGTCGCCAAGATCGAAATCGAAAAAGTCCCGTTCATCCGTCAGTGGATGAATCTGCTGCACTGCATGTTCATCGACCGCGAGGATGCCAAGCAGAGCCTCAAGATCCTGGCAGAGGCTCAGGACCTGATAACAAAGGGATACAACGTGGGTATTTTCCCGGAAGGCACCCGTTATAAAGGGGAAGAAGGCGGCATGGGAACTTTCCTGAGCGGCTCCTTCCGCGTAGCAGTGAAGACCGGCGCGCCGGTGGTTCCGGTGGTCATCTACAACAGCCGTGCCATCATGGAAAGCAAAAAGCATCTGGGCGTTTACGCGACCGATGTTGAGATCCATGTTCTTCCGCCGATTTCATCCGAAGGCCTGCCTAGGAGCGGCACCGGCGCAAAAACGCTGGCTGCCCGGGCAGAAGAGCTGATTCGTGAAGAACTGAAGAAAAAATAAGATAAGAGGTGATATCGATGTTCAGATTAAGCAAAGATACGACGATCGGTGAACTTTTACGTACTTTTCCGGATGCTGCTGAGATCCTGACGGAGATCGGCATGCATTGTCTGGGATGCCCGTCCGCTCAGGGTGAAACGCTGGAGCAGGCTGCGGAAGTCCATGACATCGACCCGGATGATCTCCTTGAAGACCTGAAAGGCTTCCTGGAGCAGTGATTTCGCTTCCGCCGGAATGCGGACAGCACCTGCCCAATAAAAAACCGCCCTGCGAGGGGCGGCTTTTTTATATTCTTAGAAAGATGCCTTTCCGCTATGCAAGCTTCAACTCTTCAAGCAGGCTGTCCACGATCTTCTTGACCGTACCCTCTTCAAAGGGATTCAACAGATTTGCGTACTTCAGGGTATCAAAATAACCGAACTTGCCGCCGCACTTGCAGAGTCTCATATAATCTGCCCAGGTGCCCTCGCGGTCTTCCTTGCTCATGCCATAATAGTTGAATGCACAGATCTGAGCCAGCGCGTAATCCACATAGTAGAACGGGAACAGGAAAATGTGCTGCTTCTGCATCCAGAAACCGCCCTCAGTCAGGAACTCGTGACCGTCATAGGTTCTCCAGGGCATATACGCTTCTTCCAGCTCGTGCCAGATGGCGCGGCGGGCCTTGGCATCTTTGAATTCGCCCTCATACATGCGATGCTGGAATTCATCGACGGCGCACATGTACGGAATGCACATCAGGGCGTCCATCAGATGCGCGTAACGATAATCATCGGCCTTGTCACCAAAGAAGCCGTCCATGTAGGGATATGCCCAGGTCTCCATGGTCATGGAGTGGATCTCGGCGATCTCGCTGGTGGAGAAGACCTGATTCATGGAGGGAACCTCCTGTGCTGCGGTGAACGCGGCAAAGGCGTGGCCGGCCTCATGGGTCAGGACATCAACATCGGCGGAAGTGCCGTTGAAGTTGGAGAAGATGAACGGAGCCTTCATGTCTGCCATAAAGGTGCAGTAACCGCCGCCGCGCTTGCCCGGGCGGGTCTCCAGATCAAACAGGTCATGCTCAACCATGAAGTCAAAGAACGCGCCGGTTTCAGCAGACATGTCGCGATACATGTTCTTAGCGATCTTCACCATCTCATCCTTGGTTCCGTGCGGAGTCGGGTTGCCATCCGGGAAAATCAGGCTTTCATCGTAGTAGTTCAGTTTGTCAATGCCCAGACGGTCCTTCTGTGCGTCACGCAGCTTCTGACATACCGGGACGATGACCTCGCGCACCTGCTTGCGGAACTTGTCCACATCTGCCGCGGTGTAATCGTAACGGCCGCGCTGCAGGTAAATATAGTCGATGTAGCTTTCAAAGCCCAGCTTCTTTGCAATACCCTTTCTGAGCTCGATCATCTGATCGTAAATGCCGTCCAGTTCCGGAGCGACTTTGGCATAAAGATCGCCCCATGCAATCATGGCCTCTTTTCTTTCCTCACGGTCCAGAGACTGCATGTGCTTTAACAGACCGTAGAAATTCACAGTCTCACCGCGGAATTCGGTGCTTGCGACTGCCGCTGCCTTGGAATAAGCCATACGCAGATTGCTGTCCGTCACGCTGTCTTCCAGAATATCCGGGCTCTGCAGTTTCTTATTGATCTCCATGCCCTGAAGATACAGCTTGCCGTAAGCCTCTTCCCATTCGGCGCGCCACGGGGATTCCAGGATCACTTCACCGATCTCCTTACTCTGAAGGGCCAGTGACGGGATCTTGCTGTTGAAGTATTTCATCTCCTCTTCGTAGAAAGCATCGTCCGTGTTCGCGGTGTTGCGGATGCTGGCCACGGTCTCCATCGTGGACCAGTGACATTCCTCTTCTTCATAAGCCTTGAAAACCCGAAGCTGCGTTTCAAAATCCGCGGCATTCTTCAGATCCTCAATGACCTTTTTCCCGGCTTCCAGAACCGCGTCCAGATCCGGGCGAACATATTCAAATTCACTGAATGTGGTAAAATTCATGTTTCCTCCTGTTTTGTCAAGCAGATATTGTGTTTGTACTTTTTTTACTTTATCAAAAACAGGGGATTTTAGCAAGCATCTGCGGTGCATCCGCACCACCGTTTATTTCAAGGGCTGCAGCCTCAGGTGCCGATGGTGCCACAACCCGGAATCACAAAAACGTTACAGACAGAATCATGTGCGAAAAAAATCCACGGCGTAGCTCTCATCTTATTCCGCGGTAAAAAACATCTGTTTTCGCCGAAAAAGTCAGTTGCCGTCCGGAATAACGCAGCCGATGTTATCGAGAATAACCGACGGCTGATACGCAAACGCCTTTACCGTCTCCCGTGTTGAAACCCCGGACAGCACAAGCACCGTGTCCACGCCGCTCTCTGTTCCGGCTATGATATCGGTATCCATCCGGTCTCCGATGATGACCGCTTCCTCTGAATGGCATCCCAGGAGCCGGAGTCCGGTCCGCATCATGAGCGGATTGGGTTTTCCGCAGAAATAGGCCTGTTTGCCTGTGGCCATTTCCACCGGCGCGATCAATGCTCTGCAAGCAGGTGCCATGCCGTGTTCAATGTTTCCGGACACATCGGAATTGGCTCCAATCAGTCTGGCTCCGCCAAGCACAAGATTGGTCGCCTTGGTCAGACTCTCCAGGGAATAATTCCGGCCTTCGCCAACAACTACATAGTCCGGATTCACATCGTTCATTGTAATGCCGGCATCATACAAAGCATTCAAAAGCCCCGCTTCTCCAATGACAAAAGCGGAGCATCCCGGTGCCTGATGCCGCAGAAACTCGGCGGTCGCCAGGGCACTGGTATAAAAGTGCTCCTCCGGAACGTTCACGCCAAGACGCGCAAGTTTCTGATGTAATTCCCGTGGTGTCATTCCGCTGTTGTTCGTCAGAAACAGATATTCCTTGTTGTTCTCCTGAAGCCAGCGGATGAATTCACTGGCGCCGGGCAGCAGCTTGTTTCCGTGATACAGGACGCCGTCCATGTCACAGATAAACCCTTTTTTACTCTGAAAATCAATCACTGCAATACATCCTTTTCAAATCATATTTTTCATGTTCAAAAAAAGTATAAACGGTGATTGTAAACTCCGGAGTTCCGATTCTGTAAAATTGCCGTAAAGTACCGACGTGCCAATATTCCGATCCTCGGAACGCTCTTATATTATTCATATTCTTCCGGATCTCCGGAAGACACGTTCCTGCATGTCACCTTATTTACCCGCATGCCCGGAATATAAGGAAGTCCCGTCTCCGCGATGGTATCGCCGGTCCGGGTCTGATAATCCTTCATCAAACTCCGCATTTCTTTCAGAATTTCCTCATATGCCGGATTCCCTGAAAGATCGTTCTTTTCCTGCGGGTCCAGCATCACATCAAAGAGTTCCTCCGCATGATGCTGCTGTTCAAAGAAACCGTTTTCTTCAAACACTGCCTTGGTGCCGGAAGCATCTGTATTTACGTACACATTCTGCAGAATATTTTCATAACGACGGATGTACTTATAACGTTTTGTACGCACACAGCGCTGCGGATTACGCGCCGCATGATAGTTGATTTCTGCATAGATACTGTCACGAACGCTTTTTTCGCCCTGAAGAATCGGCAGAAGGCTTACACCTTCCAGCCAGTCGGGTCTTTCACCGCCGATGAGATCACAGAACGTCGGAAATACATCAATTTGAGAGACCAGTGCATCGGATACTCTGCCTGTGCGATATCCCGGTACAGACAGGATCAGCGAGACTCCAATTCCTGCATCGGTCAGTGTACACTTCATTCCCGGCAAAGCCACTCCGTGATCCGTTGTAAACATCAGGATCGTGTTTTCATAAAGACCGGCTTCATGAACAGCGTCGATCACACGGCCAATGTAACTGTCTGCCCGCATTACCGATTCCATATATCCGGAAAAATCCAGGCGCGTCGTTTCCGTGTCAGGGATTCCGGGCAGTACGCGAAGCCGATCCGGATCCACCTTATCGGAATGTTCCGGCCAGGGAAGATGCGTATGGAAAAATCCCACGGACATAAAGAACGGCCGGTCATGTTTTTCTTTCAAAAATGCCGCTGCATGATCTACATTGTCCGCTTCCCACTGCTCGGTATACACCCCATTGATTCGAGGTGCCACATACATATGCTGATACGGAAGTTCCTCATCCCGTGCCGCTTCATGCTGCATACCAAAGAGCGCCGTCTCATACCCCTGTTCATTGAACCAGGCCGCCATGTGCTGATTTACATCGTTCAGCTTAAATCCGCGATGCGCCAGGCCCCACATGCCGTTCTGATGGGCATAGGTGCCGGTGAGCAGGCATGCACGACTCGGTGAACAGGTGGGATTTGCACAAAAAGCCTGTCGGAATGTGATGCCGTCTTCTGCAAGCGCGTTCAAATTGGGAGTTGGAAACATGGGGTCGTACGGGCCGGTCATTCGACCGGAGTCATGCGTGTGGATGTAAATGATGTTGAGCATAAAGACTCTCCTTTTCGCTAATGGTTACAGTATATGTGATTATGCTCTTCATGGCAAGCCGAATAATTCGGATATCCCTACACGAAAAACAACAGGCATGTTATATCGAAAACTGTTGTAACGTGCCTGTTTATCTTTCCTCTACAGAAGCCTTAATGCTTTCTTCTTTAGCTGCTCTGTTTCCGCATGCGGTTACAGAAATCATGAACATAGCTGCACGAATGACCGATACGATCTTTTTCATGTTTCCTCCCTTGCTTTGTAACTAAATGGTAGAAAACATTATATATATTGTCAAGGATCGGAGACGTCCACACAAAGAAAAAGCACCCATCATCCGCAAAATCTACGAATTGGATGGGTGCTTATAATTCACCATGATATATGATGTTTATCTCTTTTTCAATATCCATAAACTTGTTGTTAACCTGTTCATAGATATTGAAAAGCCCTTGTTTTATGCGGGTTTCCTCTTATCAGAACTTACCAGCCTTAGCTGCTTCTTCAACAGATACAGCAACTGCAACAGTCATACCAACCATCGGGTTGTTACCTGCACCGATCAGACCCATCATTTCTACGTGAGCCGGAACGGAAGAAGAACCTGCGAACTGTGCATCGGAATGCATACGGCCAAGGGTGTCGGTCATGCCATAGGAAGCCGGGCCTGCAGCCATGTTATCCGGATGAAGGGTACGGCCGGTACCACCGCCGGATGCAACTGAGAAGTACTTCTTGCCCATCTCAACGCATTCCTTCTTGTAGGTACCTGCTACCGGATGCTGGAAACGAGTCGGGTTGGTGGAGTTACCGGTGATGGAAACGCCAACATTCTCGTGATGCATGATAGCAACGCCTTCCTGTACGTCATCGGAACCGTAGCACTTAACGGTAGCACGAACGCCATCAGAGTAAGCCTTTTCGTAAACGATGTTCAGCTTAGCTTCCTTGTAATCATACTTGGTTTCAACATAGGTGAAGCCGTTGATACGGGAAATGATCTGAGCTGCATCCTTACCAAGACCGTTCAGGATAACGCGAAGGGGTTTCTGACGAACCTTGTTAGCCTTGGTTGCAATACCGATTGCACCTTCAGCTGCTGCGAAAGACTCGTGACCTGCAAGGAAGCAGAAGCACTCGGTCTCTTCTTCAAGGAGCATCTTACCGAGGTTGCCATGGCCAAGACCAACCTTACGATGGTCAGCAACAGAACCCGGGATACAGAAAGCCTGAAGGCCTTCACCGATTGCAGCTGCAGCATCAGCTGCGCGGCGGCAACCCTTCTTGATTGCAATTGCAGCACCTACAATGTAAGCCCAGCAAGCGTTCTCAAAGCAGATCGGCTGAATGCCCTTGATCATGTCATAAACATCAAGGCCGGCATCCTTGGTGATCTTCTCAGCTTCTTCGATGGAAGCGATACCATAGCTGTTTAATACAGCGTTGATCTGCGGAATTCTTCTTTCATAAGATTCAAATAATGCCATTTTCGTACGTCTCCTTTCGATCACTCTTTACGCGGGTCGATGATCTTGACAACGCCCTGCTCAGCGGTAGTACGACCGTACTGGCCCTTAGACTTCTCCCAAGCGGTGGTCGGGTCATCGCCCTTCTTGATGAAGTCGGTCATCTTGCCAAGGTTAACGAACTGATAGCCAACAACTTCGCTGTTCTCATCAAGTGCGATACCGGTAACATAACCTTCAGCCATCTCAAGGTAACGAACGCCCTTTTCGCGGGTTGCGTACATGGTACCAACCTGAGAACGAAGGCCCTTACCAAGGTCTTCCAGACCTGCGCCAACTGCCAGACCGTCATCAGAGAATGCAGACTGCGTACGACCGTAAACGATCTGCAGGAACAGTTCTCTCATTGCGGTGTTGATAGCGTCACAAACAAGGTCGGTGTTCAGTGCTTCCAGAATGGTCTTGCCCTGAAGAATTTCAGCAGCCATAGCTGCGGAGTGAGTCATGCCGGAGCAGCCGATGGTCTCGACAAGTGCTTCAACGATAACGCCATCCTTAACATTCAGTGAAAGCTTGCAGGCACCCTGCTGAGGAGCGCACCAGCCGATACCATGAGTAAAGCCGGAGATGTCCTCGATCTTCTTGGCATGTACCCACTTACCTTCTTCAGGAATCGGAGCCGGTTCATGCTTTGCGCCCTTTGCAACGGGACACATGTTTTCAACTTCTTTTGTGTAAATCATCTGAAAACTCCTTTCAAGAATACTTAAACGCGAGGCACATCCTTATGCACCGCGCTGATTATCACATACATGGTTCATTATCGTACAAAACCGTGAAATTGTCAATAAATTAACGTCTGTTTCATCCTCTGTTTTCGCCTCAATTCGCGTCAATTGTGACTTTTTCCGCCATTGCGAGAAGGTCGGCGGGGAAAGTGGGGCGCGACAGGTAGAAGCCCTGCGTGAAGGATGTTCCAAAGCCGCGTACCAGTTCCAGCAGTTCCAGGGTTTCCACGCCTTCAAAGCAGATGCTGTAGTTCATGGTCTCCGCGCCGTGAATGATGGCTTCCGCAAACAGCCGGTACTGCGGATTCTCCTGCAGTGCCACCACAAAGTCATGATCCATCTTGATCTCATCAAAGGGAAGTGTAAGCAGAAGCCCGATGGTGGAGTAACCGGTTCCCATGTCATCCAGAGCGATCCTGATACCCAGCTCCCGCAGCAGGATAATACGGCTCTTTAAAAACTCCACATTCAGCACCTTGCAGCGTTCGGTGAGCTCCAGCGTCAGATCCTGCGCCGGGAAACCGGCCTCATTCAGGATCTCCATGACACTCGGAATGAATTCTTCATGCTGCAGCTGCAGTGCGGTAATATTGACGGAGATCCGGAAATCCGGAATGTGCGCCTTCACTTTCATGGCATCCGCAACAGCGGTACGAAGAATATACTTGCCCAGTTCAAAATAACAGGGATCGCTTTCCAGAAATTCGATGAACTGGTTCGGCAGGATCTCTCCGTACTGGGGATTCACCCAGCGAAGCAGAGCCTCCGCGCCGACCATCGCCCCGGACTGCGTACCCACGATGGGCTGATAACGAAGCGTGAAATATTTGCGTTCGCCAAGCGCGTCCCGATGGATCATCGCCAGCAGATTGCCCTCCTGCTCTTCCGGTGCCTTGCTGCGATCACTGAAGACCAGCTCCGCTCCGTTGGCATAAGAGGAATCCTCCAGCGCAAGCTGAATGGAGCGCCAGATGTCACTGCACTCTTCACGTACACCGGCTTCCATCTGATACGCGCCGCCGTAAACCGTCAGCGGTACTGCGACCTGTCCGAGGACAATGCCGCTCATGGCCGTCTGGCGGATCTTTTCATAGATCTCTTCCGCCTTTTCACGGGGCTGCCCCGGAAGCAGGATGGAAAAATCCGAGCCGCTCTGACGGAAGACTTCACCGTACTCCGCCACGGTCTCACGGCAGAGATCACCGAATTTCTTCAGGATCTCATTGCCTGCCTCAAAGGAGTACAGCATATTGATGCGTTTGAAATTGTTGATGACGATCTTCATGCAGATCGCCGGAGCGCCCGCCCGGTTCAGTTTTGTCACGAGTTCACCCATGACATTCAGGCGGCGGAGGCCGGTGATGTTATCGACCTTTTCCTCCACACCGTGATTGACCAGATATCCGGCAAAGATATCCGGCGAGCCGTCGCGGCCGTGATACATGGCACCGTGGCAGGTGCAGGTCACATACACCCCTTCTTTATTCATGGCCCGGTATTCACAGTTGTGATATTTCCGACGGCCTTCATACGCCGCGTGGAAATCATCCCTGAACATGTTGCGGTCATCCGGATGGATCTTCTCCGCCCAGGTCTCATCAAAATTCAGAATAAAATCATTGTCCAGGCCAAAGTACTCCATCCAGGACGGCGATACGCGGGTGACGCCGGTCTCCATGTTGATGATGAACGGATAAGTCCGCTCATTGGAGGAACACATGGCTTCAAAGACGCGGTCCGTGAGGCCGGTCAGATTCAGACGGGTACCGCTGTTGCCGGTGATGAAGCTGTTCATGCGCTTCAGTTCCGCCTTATTGCGGTACATCATATAGTCCGCGGAACGCAGCGCGTCACGGACATTGCGGCAATCGGGACCGGTCATGGCATAGCCCATGGCCACTGCCGGCGTATAGTCCATGCTTTTTGCTGCTTCTTCACATTCCAGGCGGACAGCTTCCAGTTCCTTCATGACGCTTTCTTCCGGCGTTTTGTAGTAGATCGCAAGGAACTCATCACCGCCCATGCGGTAAATGTTCCGGGCCTTCCGAAGATTCTTAAGAAGGGCCGTCGCTACCAGCGTGATATAATGATCCCCCTCATGATGGCCAAAACGGCCGTTGACTGCGCGGAGGTTGTTGATATCGCAGAATACAAACATGTACTCATCGCCGCTGTCCGGCTGGTATTTTTTCTCGATCTTACCCATTTCCAGCTCATAGCTGTGGCGGGAGTGAACACCGGTCAAAGCGTCCGTCATGGCTTTTCGCTCAAAAACATGGATCGGATTCTCAACCGAGAAATAGAAGCCCACGGTGACGATGGTCATCGCCGCGCCCGTAAACAGGACCTGCGGCACCAGATACTGCAGAACTTCGGAAAGGATCAGGATCACCAGCATCGGCAGGATGCTGTGTTTGACGGAATCGTTCAGTTTCCGCCAGTTTGCAAGGATCAGCGCGATGGACGCCATGAGATAGATAAAGGCCATGGCAAAGGCGATGTAAACGGCAGAGCCGAGGCTCAATGCCGTACCGCCGATGGTCTGATACCGGATCTCCATGAAGGGCAGCCCCAGCACATAGACGGCAGGCGGAATCAGGCTGATCAGATAACTTTTCTTCGCAAATTCGGGATGACACTGCTTGAATACATAGCAGAACATCTCATTGGCATAGAGGATCGCGGCCAGATAAAAGATCGAATGACAGACATAGTTGACGATGGACGGCACCGCCGCCTGATGATTCACGGTCAGAACGGTGATGACATCGAACAGAACGTGCAGGACGGCAAAGGAGATCAGGCGCTTGAACGCCTTGTTCTCCTGGTCCACGTTATACACGCCCGCCGCTAGTGCCAGCAGGATCAATATAATGAGACACACCGCCTCTTCTCTCAGAATCAATACCGGATACACGCTTTATCTCCTGTTATACCCATTATATGAGCTGCATGTAACTTTCATCCACCGGGTTCGCAAAAATATCCGGCACGCTTTCTTCCACAACGCCCATCATGCGGCGCATGCACTGAGTCGTCAGAAGGAAACTGCAGATATTCTTTGCGCAGCGCTGGAATTCGGCACGGGTAACGATGCCCTTATCCAGACATTCAGCGGAATTGTCTTCGCCGTCATTGGCTTCCGCATTCGACATCAGCATGTACAGGTCATTCTGTGCCATGACATAAGCCGCAGTATTGGCACGGATGCCTTCCTCGCCGTAGAAGTTGCCAAGGGCCCACCAGTCGGTCATGACCACGCCCTTGAAGCCCCATTCTTCACGAAGGATGCCGGTGCAGAGGTCATATGCGGATGCTGTCCAGAAATCATTGACCGGATTATAGGACGTCATGACCAGATCTCCGTTTCCTTCACGGATGGCGATCTCAAACTGCTTTAAGTAGATCTCTCGCAGCGCGCGCTCGGAAAGAACCGCTTCTGATGTAAAACGATCTGCTTCCTGGCTGTTGCAGCAGAAATGCTTGATGGTGCCGGTCGCGCCGCCTTCATGCATGCCGTTCAGCTGTGCCGCTGCAAGCTTGCCGGCCAGGAACGGGTCTTCGGAGAAGTACTCGAAATTGCGGCCGTTCAGCGGATTTCTGTGAATGTTCATGCCCGGGCCAAGCAGGGATTCGATCTGCTTGTCGTGAAGCTCACGGCCTTCGTAGATATAAAGGTCGTGGATCAGTTTCTTATTCCAGGTGCAGGAAATGCAGACACCGTTCGGGAGCTGGACGGAGATGGCACCGTTGTCGCGGCGAATGCCGGAGGGACCATCGGCCACGCAGGCGATCGGAATACCGAATTCCTTCAGGTGCGCAGTAACACCGCCAAAGGAACCGATGCAGGCCGGAGTGACCTTTACGGACTGCGGACCTTCACCGCGGACGATGGCCATCAGGTCTTCATCGGAAAGCTGCGCGATGAAATCATCCATGGAAACACGGCCTTCCTTGACATCTGCCAGTTTCCAGCCCTTGTCGCCGGTCTGCGGGATCTCTGCCGGAATACCGGCCTTTCTGCGTGCTTCCTTGTCATAATCCGCAAGCGGGGTATCTTCCTTCACCATGCCGGTGTAGGTCGCCTTGAAGCGGCGGAACTCCTGGCTCGGTGCCATACGGGACTGCAGCTGTTCCACAACGGTCAGTTCCTTCACGATGCAGCCGCCTTCCATGGCGGAGCGAACATCGGAACCCACGTAGAAAATGTATTCACCGGCTTCCAGTACATATGCGGACTTATGGCCGGTCACACCGCCGTCATCGTAGGACGCGCATGCGTACCACGGAATGACGATCTCAAAAGCTTCTTCACAGCCCGGTTCAATGACACCGGTCTTTTCAAATCCGCAGAGCGCACGGGCAGGCTTGCCCATCTTGCCCATCGGCGCACCGACATACACTTCAACGACCTCCTTGCCGGCCGTCTTGCCGATGTTGCGGACGCAGCCGCGAATCACCACGTTTCCGTCCTCTTCCTTCACGGACTTCACGCGGATGTCAAACTCGGTATAGGACAGACCGAAGCCGAAGGGATAAACGACCTTGTCCTGTGCAAACGTTTCAAAATAGCGATAGCCCACATAAATATCTTCTTCATAGAAGTTTCTGCGGATACCGCCGTAGTTCATGGTGGACGGAATGTCCACGATACGGGTGGTGATGGTGTCACTTAACTTGCCGCAGGGGTTGACATCGCCGGAAAGTACGTCCAACACGCCGTTTCCGCCTTCCTGACCGCCCTGCCATACATACATGACAGCGGACGGATCATACTCCTTCACCCAGTTCATGTCGATGACAGCACCGACATTCAGGAGTACTACGACCTTTTCAAAGGCTTTAGTAACCTTGGCCACCATATCGGTCTCCGCCTTGGTCAGCAGGTAACTGCCCTCCTTGTAGCGGTTATCCTTGTCTTCACCGGCCAGTCTGCCAATGATCACAACAGCCATGTCATTCTTTGCGGCTGCCGCTTCGACCAGGCTGTCCTCCAGCGGCATCTCCACCTGGAACCAGGGCTCCGTTGCCCAGCCATGGCCCTTGTCAAAGGGATGGTCCTTCAGCCAGGTGCGGTAGACCGTATCCAGTTCTGTATCCAGTATATAGCGGGGATCTGCCTCAAAGGCATCGCGAATGCCGGTGACATATGCGCAGTTTACAAGACCGCCGGAGCCGGTACCGGCCTTGACGTACTCATACTGTGTACGGCCGAACATGGCGATCTTCGTGCCTGCTTTAATGGGCAGAACACCGTCGTTCTTTAAAAGGACAGCACCTTCCGCAACGACTGCGCGTGCTGCTTTCTGATATTCCTCTGAATAGGGAAGATTGTTATTCATGACGTCATGCCTCCTTCTTGGGTCTGCGGCCGCAGCTCTTCTTTTCTTCGCACCAGCCGGTCAGTTCACATTTGGGTACAAAATAGTTCTCAACAAGATACGCCCACTCATTCGATACCTGAGACAGCGCGTCACAGATATCACGGAACAGTTCACGGTACTCCCAGTAAGCGCGGGTACACATTCTCTGATGGCTCATATCGATCAGATTGCGGAGATTGCGCTTATCAACAATTTTTGTGGACATGCCGAGCGGAAGAAGCATTGCCGCGTCCTCACGGGGAATTCCCATCTCCTCCTCCAGTTTTTTGCAGGTGGCGGAGATCTCTTTCATCATATTTTCATACAGGACTGCCGCTTCCTCATTTTTGGCGATCTTGTGCGGAACCACGTATTCAAAATTTTCATAATTCACATAACGGGTGCTGGCCTGCAGGCGGGTCGGTGCACCGCCGAGGTGTGTATACCACTCACGGATCACACGCGCGGAGTAGCCGTCCAGGACCATTTCCACATTGACAAATTCCAGGACTCTGCCGTGGCCGGATGCCAGGCAGTCCAGACCTCTTTTATAGTTTTTCTTCGGGTCCGTAATATCGGAGCCCCAGCATACGCCGGCGCGCTCTCCCATGAGGGACAGCGGTTTTTCCGTCGTGCTTGCAAGGATCGTGACTTTGCTCATAACTTTTCCTTTCCGTTTTTCAATAAACCGATGTTAACGCTCATCCTTCTCATGTCGGAGAACACGCATGATACCGGCTTTTCTGAAGATCGATGTAAGTACCGGGATGCCCACGATGCAGGCTGCCAGACCGGGCCAGATGCCGGTAACCGCCTCATTCATGAACATGTCCAGTGTGTAGTAATCGCCCGCCCGGAAGCACAGGATCACTTTGGTCGCCGCAAGAACAATGCCAAAGGTCAGAACGCCTGTGATTCCCGCGCCGACCGAGGTGGTGAGCTGGCGGTAAATGATACCGGAAACCAGTCCGCCGGCCGTTAACGCGAGTGTCATCGGCAGCGCGTCGATCCATGTTCCTGCCTCTCCATAAAGGAGTCCGGACAGTAAAGGAACTGCTGCACCGGCAATCATCGCATACGGGATTCCACACAGAATGCTGCACAGAAGCGTACCAAACAAGGCCGGACAGAGCATGCTCACCCAGACGTAAGATCCCGCCGGAAGAAGAGGCATTGCAAGGCCCAGCAGCAAAAACATGATCGTCAGTACAATGTGTAAAGGTGCCGTTTTAACCATAGTACAAAAATTATAACAAAGTAAACTAAAAAAGTAAATAATCATCCGTTCTGTTGAGCAGAACCAATCACCATAAGCCGCATATGGCGGCCATTTTCCTCATTGCGGGTCACAAATCACCGTAAGCCGCATGCGCGGCATTCCGGGTCAAAAAAAAGCACCATCCGCGAACACGGATGATGCTTTTTCAGACTCTATGAAAATTACAGTGCAGCCTTTGCAGCTTCAACGAGTGCAGCAAAACCTTCTGCATCGTTAACAGCGAGCTCAGCAAGGACCTTACGGTTCAGAACGATGTTAGCCTTCTTTAAGCCGAACATGAACTTGCTGTAAGAAAGACCGTTCATACGAGCAGCAGCGTTGATACGAGCGATCCAAAGAGATCTGTACTGGCGCTTCTTATCCTTTCTGCCGACATAAGCAGTGGTAAGTGCACGCATAACAGCCTGCTTAGCTGCTCTGTACTGCTTGGAACGGGCTCCTCTGTAGCCTTTTGCTAATTTAAGAACACGATTGTGCTTCTTCTTGGCATTCATGCCACCTTTAACTCTTGCCATTTTTTATTCCTCCATTTCCTGTCTTTTCGATTTTTTCCGAATTATAAGTACGGAAGAATCTTCTTCATGCTAACATTAGCATGGTCAGTAAGAGTGGACTTACGTAAGTTTCTCTTTCTCTTAGTGGACTTCTTGGTAAGGATGTGGCTCTTGTAAGCCTTCATTCTCTTTAACTGTCCGGAACCGGTCTTCTTGAAGCGCTTTGCAGCTGCGCGTTTTGTCTTTACCTTCGGCATTTCTTTTTCCTCCTAGTTTTTATTTACCGGCCTTGGGGGCCAGTACAATGCTCATGCTTCTGCCCTCCATCTTTGCAGGCTTGTCCATGACGGCGATGTCCGCCAGCGTTGCAGCGAACTCATCAAGAACACCCTTGGTCGCATTGATGTGGGCCATTTCACGTCCGCGGAAACGAAGCGTCACCTTGACGCGATTTCCTTTTTCCAGGAACTTTCTGGCATTGTTTGATTTGGTGTTCAGATCATTGGTATCAATATTCGGTGAGAAACGAATCTCCTTGACCTCCACGACGTGCTGCTTTTTCTTTGCATCCTTTTCGCGGCGGGACTGCTCATACTTGAACTTGTTGTAGTCCATGATGCGGCATACGGGCGGTGCTGCGTTCGGCGCGATGCAGATAAGATCGGCTTCTGCTTCATCCGCAAGATTCATGGCTTCAGAAATGGGCATTACACCCAGCTGTTCGCCTTCTGCTGAGATCACACGTACCTCTTTGGCAGTGATCTTCTCGTTGATCATTAATTCGCTAATGGTCGTACCTCCTGAAAATACTCAATTTACTGAGCGACTAGAGCAACAGAAATAAAAAAAGCGGATCCATGCGGACCCACTCCATCTAAACCGCGGGCATATCATGCCCTGCCGAATTTAAATATTTCAACCCGAGTCACAGCCTTTGCAGGCGTGCTGAGGTGAGAGTGGAACTCTGCTTGCTCATTTACAACGGTAGAATAATACCACCTATCCTACTGTTTGTCAACAGAAAAAATACCGTATTTCACCTTTACACGGCCCATTTTTTCAAGCATCGGTTCCGCTCCGAAATACAGGAATACCGCCGTCGCAGCAGCCTGAACGCAGTCCATCGGGAAGCCGGAAAGGACGTACGGAAGCACGAGTTTCCAGCTGATGGTGTCCGCAGTGCCCCACATCAGTGCCGATGCAGGATTCAAAAGACCGCCATACAGGACGATGGCCGAAAAAGCGCCAAATACAGCGAGCGCGGCCGGATCCCGCCTTAAAAGGCCCTTTTTGAAAAGGACACCGGCAAGCAGGCCGATGACACCCATCGCAAACATCTGATACGGGGTCCACGGTCCCTGGCCAAAGACCATGTTGGATACAAGCATCGTCAGCGCCCCCGTGAGAAATCCCGTTTCACCGCCAAAAGCCACGCCGGAAACGATTACCAGGGCGATGACCGGCTTGAACCCGGGCAGCATGAAAAAGAGTGTGCGTCCCGCTGCGCCGAGGGCTGACAGAACGGCAATCACCACAAGTTCACGCGGCTTGGGCTTACGTTTTTCAAAGACGAGCGCAAACGGTGCCATCGCCTCCAGAAGGACGATGACCGATAAAACATAATAATGATTGGCGCCAAAATAAAAGATGGTCACAAAGATTGTCAGCGGAACGAGAAGAAGGATCAGCCCGCAGGAAAATGCCGTGCGCCGTGAAAGTTTCCGGTCCGGCTGAACAAAATCCGGTCTCGGCGGCTTTTTGCTTTTTTGTGCAAAAGAAGCTGCCATGCCGATCACAGACAGGATCAGGACCGCATACACGATCATATACTTTCCCGCCAGTGTCGTCATGCCCTCCGGTCCGATGAGCGCGGAAAGATCCGTGTGTGTGACCGTAAAAACAAAGGTCCCGGCGGCGATCATACCGAAAAACAGCCCAAGAAGTTTCCGCCAAAGCGGCAGTTTTTTATTCTTTTCAGCAGTAGTCACCTGCTCCATGTTTTCCGGGTCCGCTGACAGAAATCCATCGCGTTCTTCCTCATCGGACGTTTTCAGTCCGCCGGCATGCGTACCGTCTTCCGGCTCTTTCCCGCATGCAGCAAGGACATCGTCTGTCGTCACCGCGCCCGGGAACAGATCCCGCGCCATACGGCTGACTGCCGTGGTGTAAAAGCTGTTTCCGGAGAAAAATGTTCGCGGTGTATTTTCCGCCGTCAGCTCACCGTTGAAAAACAGCCCGCATCGATCCGTATATTCCGCACAGAATTCCACGTCATGGCTGACCATGAGCACTGTTTTCCCGTGCCGGCAAAGGGTCTTCAGGATAGCTGCAAATTCCGCCTTGAAGTCCGCGTCCAGGCCCTTGGTGGGCTCGTCCAGAAGCAGGATCTCCGGATCCGTGAGAAGCAGTTTGGCGAGTGCCGCGCGCTGCTGTTCGCCTCCGGAAAGATCATAGGGATGACGGGAAAGCAGATTTTCCAGCCGGCAGAGTCCGATGACCTGCCGCAGTTTTTCGTCCTGCTCATTTGAACGCTCTCCGCGCTTCAGCCCCTGTGTTTTTTCCCGTGGGAGCGCCTCCGCCAGATCCTCCCTGTCTCTTATACACATCTCCGAGCCCACGAGACGTAGAGGAATC
>CAMGCK010000026.1 GCA_946040795.1 uncultured Lachnospiraceae bacterium | reverse complement strand
CTGGTTCAAGGTTTTGTAGTATCGAACATTTTTATATGCTCATGAATAATTCAGGATAATGATCAAATAAGTGTGAGAGACATCTCAATTAATGTACACACTAATATGGTTTTATATGAAGGTAAGCAGATTCACCTTACACCTACAGAAATGAGGATCTTGCAATGTTTAATGAGTAATATGGGCACAGTTTTTTCAAAGACGCAAATTCTGGATCTTTTGAGCGATGAGTATAATGAAGCAGATAGTAATACCGTGACGGTTCATATTTCCAATATTCGCGATAAATTGAAAAAAATAGGAATAGATTCAGGGTATATTGCTACAGTTTGGGGGATGGGATACGTCATCAATGAAGACGCTTAGTACTGTATTGAGAAAGTGGCACTTCTGGCTCGCTTTTACGATTGTGATGCTGATAGAAACCATCTGTTTGCTGGGCGTTCGTAAAATCATTGTGGATTTGAATTGTCCGGAACCGGAAGTCCTACGGAAATACGCGAGTGCTTTAATGCGAGAGGAATATGATAAAATACCTATTTGGTTGTATCGGGGTGCTGAATTTGCTATTGTTGATGAAAATGTTGAACAGGTTCTGTATAGCTCATCGAGGTTCGTTTCGGATAATCTGGTTGTGAGTAAATGTTGGGCTGTTCCGGATATTGATGAGCCATATGGAGAACGAATCAAAAAAGCATACATAATGTATGGAAATAGTATTCCCGATATAACAAAACATTATCTTCAAGGGGAATTTGCAGAAGGGGTGTCGATTGCGTCTTTTTGGTTCATAACAGATGACTTGATGCCTCGGAAACTGTTATTTGTGTATCCAAAACAAAATGTGACTGATGTCCGTGCGATAGAACAGCAAAGTTTATTATTATTACTCTCCCTACCGGCAACAGCAGCATTGGGGCTGTTAATTGGTGTAAAAGATGCTGAAGTTAAAAATAGAGAGCGTGAAGAACGAGAACGTGTGGAAATGATTTCACTGTTGTCGCATGATATCAAAACTCCGCTTACTGTAGCCAGTGGCTACATATCCGGCGTGATTGACGGCATCTACTCGGAGGAAAAAGAACGAACTGTTCTTTTGAAAGCAAAAAACTCACTTTTGCGTGTGCAAAACCTTCTATTAGAACTTGGTATGTTTGTAAATACAGAGCATCCGGGGTTTTGCTCGGATATGGTTGTTACTGATGTGAACGAATTTGTGCGTCAATTTATTCTGGTTAATACGAAACGACTTGTTGAAAAACAGTTCTCAGTTGAGGCGGACATACCAGAGACGTCATATTATGCCATTATAAGTCAAAATGAGTTCACCCATCTGCTTGAGAATCTTCTGTCGAATGCAGAAAAATATACTCCGATTGGGAGTACACTATATTATTCGATATATGCCGACAAGAAAAAAATACAGATTTTTGTAGGCGATAATGGGCCGGGCTTGCCGGAAAATATCCGAAAAAGACTGTTTATACCATTCTCGGTCGGTGATAGCTCAAATAAGCAGATCAGTATGGGGCTTGGCTTGTATTTTTGTAAACGAATAATTGAAAAACATAAAGGAACGATGCGATATCAGGATGATTGTGGCACTAATAAGCATCATTTTATAATTGAGATTCCGAGGGCCAGGATATGAGGAAGATATATAGGATAATCATTGCGTTTATATTAGTAGTGAGCATTTCGGGATGCAAAATGCAAAAGTTTGCTCCGATAGAGGGCATTATTTTCATTGATGGAGTGAAGTATGAAGCATCAGGTATTGTGCTTGAAAAAAATCTGAAGGCTTCCGAGAAATATCTTGAGCGTTATGATCTGCCGTTTCTGGGACGTGTTGAAAAAATGAGCAAAGATGCAGCATTTGATTCAGGCATACACTCTGATGACCTCCCTTTCGGCACCGTGCTTTATGGAGATGAGACTTTAGAGAAAGTGGTGGCGCTTACAGGAAAAGGTGTATTATCAGAACTAACACTCTTGAAAATGGAGGAGAATATGGAATCAACCAATGCAGTGGCTGATTCTGTTGATACTATTCCGGCAATTCGAGTGGTTGCAACAGACTGGAAATATGTACGAGCGAATAAAACTTTACAGCTTTTTGAGCAACCAAAATTTGGAAATGCAGGCATGGAAGCTATAGCAAAAGGTTATTTGATGGAAGTTGCGATGAAGGTTGAAATGGTGCAGGAGGATGAGACCAGCGACTGGTATTATGTACGTGTGTTAAAAGAAAATGGTGAAACTCATTTGGGGTATGTGAAGGCTGGTGAAGTGTCTGAGTTTGTTGAACTGGAATATCCATTTTTGCCCAATGAATATGTGCGCTTGGTTGATGATGCTGCATATTGTTATGAGGATGGAGTGATACGTTCTTTTGATGCGGAAAGGGATCCGGTTTTGTGGTTGACATATGTTGGTATTAATATGCCGCTTGGGAAGTATCAGTTTGAAGGACACTCGGGCTACGTGGTATTTGTAGACGATTTTTCGGGATTAGTGAAATATGAGGGGGAAATATATCGACCGTAAATTTTAAGTTATAATAGTGCACAAAATAGCGTAATTATTCGGTCGCAGATAACGAGTAAATAAATAGGAGGTAATGGAGAGCATATTTCATATGAATTGGAAATATAAAATTGCAGTAATTTCAATACGCGCGAGGGACACATTCTGTAGCATATTACAGGTGACAGAATATGTGCAAAATGGTATACTTTTTATTAAGTTAGCATAGGCTCACAACGGAACTTGCCGGGAAAGCTTAAGCAGCGTTTACTGAGATTCAAACAGACTGAAATAGATTTGAGGCATAGATCATGACATTAAAAGAACTGACAGTCGGAAGCAGCGCCGTCATTACGAAGGTTGGCGGAGAAGGCGCGCTTCGACAGCACTTCCTGGATATGGGGGTTCTTCCCGGCGCGGAGGTCACTGTGATCAAGCTGGCCCCTATGGGCGATCCGATGGAACTGATGATCCACGGCTATGAACTGACGCTGCGTCTTGCGGACGCGGACCGCATTGAGGTCGAGCACATTCAGAAAAAAAAGAGCGCGGAAAAGAAGGAAACAGAAAAGAACGATCCGGAGGAACATAAGGCATTCCACCCCGGCCTTGGTGAGGGCGGCAAGTTCCACAATGATGAGGATGCGCATCCGCTGCCGGAAGGCACGATGCTGACCTACGCGCTGGTGGGCAACCAGAACTGCGGCAAGACCACGCTGTTCAATCAGCTGACCGGTTCCAACCAGCATGTAGGCAATTTTCCCGGTGTTACAGTCGATCGTAAGGACGGTGCCATCCGCGGTTATTCCAATACCCGTGTGACGGATCTTCCGGGCATTTACTCCATGTCGCCGTACACCAGCGAGGAGATCGTATCCCGCAACTTCGTCCTTCAGGAGAAGCCGAGTGCCATCATCAACATTCTGGACGCGACAAACATCGAGCGCAACCTGTACCTGACCATGCAGATCCTGGAAATGGGCATCCCCACGGTCGTGGCACTGAATATGATGGATGAAATGACCGGAAACGGCGGCTCGGTGGACATCAACCTGCTGGAAGAAATGTTGGGCGTTCCCGTAGTACCCATTTCTGCGGTCAAAAATCAGGGCGTAGACGAGCTTGTCTCGCACGCGATCCATATAGCCAAATATCAGGAAAAACCCTTATATCAGGACTTTTGCGATGTGAATGAGCACGGTGGTGCCATTCACCGCGCGCTGCATGCAGTCGTCCATCTGATCCAGGACCATGCGGATGCGGCGGGGCTGCCCATTCGTTTCGCGGCAAGTAAGATCATCGAGGGTGATTCTCTGATTCTGGAACAGCTGAAGCTGGATGAGAATGAACAGGAACTTCTGGAACACATCATTTATCAGATGGAAACGGAGCGCGGACTGGACCGCAGCGCGGCCATCGCCGACATGCGTTTTGATTTCATCCAGAAGGTTTGCGCGCAGGCAGTGAAAAAACCGCAGGAGAGCCGTGAACATGCACGGAGCGCACAGATCGACAAGATCCTGACCGGTAAGTATACGGCCATCCCGGCTTTCATTCTGATCATGCTGGCGGTCTTTTATCTGACCTTCAATGTGATTGGCGCGTTTCTGCAGAATCTTCTGGAGATGGGTATTGAAGCCCTGACCGGACTGGTAGACCGGGGCATGACACTCTGGCAGGTCAATCCGGTAGTGCGGAGCCTGGTGGTCGATGGTATCTTCACCGGCGTCGGCAGTGTCTTGAGTTTCCTGCCCATCATCGTGACCCTGTTCTTCTTCCTGTCCATGCTGGAAGACAGCGGCTACATTGCCCGTGTGGCGTTTTTCATGGACAAGCTCCTTCGTAAGATCGGTCTTTCCGGACGCAGCATCGTTCCGATGCTCATCGGCTTTGGATGCACGGTTCCCGCCGTTATGTCCACCCGTACGCTTCCCAGTGAACGCGACCGTAAGATGACCATTCTTCTGACCCCGTTCATGAGCTGCTCCGCAAAGCTGCCCATCTACGCATTTTTTGTCAGCGTGTTCTTCCCGAAGCATGGCGGTCTGATCATGGGCGGCTTGTATGTGCTGGGCATTCTGGTCGGCATTCTGGCAGCGTTTCTTTACAAAAATACGCTGTTCCGCGGTGAAGCTGTCCCCTTTGTCATGGAACTTCCCAACTACCGTTTGCCGGGTCTGAAAAATGTGACGCAGCTGCTGTGGGATAAGGCCAAGGATTTTATTCAGCGCGCATTTTCCGTGATCTTCCTGGCGACCATCGTGATCTGGTTCCTGCAGACCTTTGATCTGCGCATCAATGTGGTGGCGGATTCCAAAGACAGTATTCTGGCGATGCTGGCAGGACTTATTTCACCGGTCTTCAAGCCCATCGGCCTGGGGGACTGGAGGATCACCACGGCGCTCATCACCGGTGTTATGGCAAAGGAGAGTGTGGTCTCTACCATGCAGATTTTGTTTACCGGCAGCGTGGCGAGTGTGCTGTCCGCAGCCAGTGCCATGTCCCTACTGGTATTCAGTCTGCTGTATACGCCCTGTGTTGCAGCTATTGCGTCCGTCAAGCGTGAGCTGGGGGTCCGCTGGGCAGCCATTATGGTCGTATGGCAGTGCCTGGTCGCATGGATCGCAGCCTTTGCGGCATATCTGATCATGGGCGTTTTTTAAGCGCAGAAAATGCGGAAAGCCTTATATTACCTGACAAGTTAAATATGGTTTAAAGCAAGAGGGTAAAAAGAGGACAAAAATGTCCCGGTATACCCTCTTTTTTATGTTGACAGGTATTATCTGATATGCTAAAATTTCTATACTTCGAATACTAAATATGGTATTTTGTTTTGATAAACGATTAATAGATACAAGATATGGGGGATTTATAATACTATGAAACTGATCAAGAGAAACGGAACTGAAGCGGATTTTGATATAAGCAAGATCATCATTGCCATTTCCAAGGCCAATGAATCCGTAGGGGAAGATCTGCGCATGACCATGAATCAGATCAAGCGTATTGCGGAGAATGTGACCAATAACTGTGAAAGTCTTGGCCGTGCCGCAAGCGTGGAAGAGGTGCAGGATATGGTCGAGCAGCAGATCATGGCACACGGTGCATATGAGGTCGCAAAGAGCTACATTCGCTACCGTTATACCAGACAGCTGGTTCGTCAGTCCAATACCACCGATGATAAGATCCTTTCTCTGATCGACTGCAACAACGAGGAAGTCAAGCAGGAAAATTCCAACAAGAATCCGGTGATCAACTCCACCCAGCGTGACTATATGGCCGGTGAAGTTTCCAAGGACCTGACTGCCCGTATGCTGCTTCCGCAGGACATCGTGGATGCGCATAACGAAGGCATCATCCACTTCCATGACATGGATTATTACGCACAGCGCATGCATAACTGCGATCTGGTCAACCTGGAGGACATGCTCCAGAACGGCACCGTTATTACCGGTACCCTCATTGAGCGTCCGCACAGTTTCTCCACGGCCTGCAACATCGCCACCCAGATCATCGCGCAGGTCGCGTCCAACCAGTACGGCGGTCAGTCCATTTCGCTGGCACATCTGGCTCCGTTTGTGGAAGTCAGCCGTAAGAAGATCCAGGAGGAAGTGCGCGGGGAACTGGCACTGATCGGTACCCCGGTCGATGACAGCGTCCGTGAACAGCTGGTTAAGACCCGCCTTCTGGAGGAGATCCGCCGCGGTGTTCAGACCATCCAGTATCAGGTCGTTACGCTGATGACCACCAATGGCCAGGCTCCGTTCGTCACTGTTTTCATGTACCTCGGTGAATGCCACAATGAGAAGGAAAAGGAAGATCTTGCTCTCATCATCGAGGAAGTTCTGAAGCAGCGCTATCAGGGCGTTAAGAATGAGTCCGGTGTCTGGGTCACTCCGGCATTCCCCAAGCTCATTTACGTACTGGAAGAGGACAATATCCACGAAGATTCCAAATATTATTATCTGACGCAGCTTTCCGCAAAGTGTACGGCAAAGCGCATGGTTCCGGACTATATTTCAGAAAAGAAGATGAAGGAACTGAAGGAAGGCAACTGCTTCCCGGTCATGGGCTGCCGTTCTAATCTGTCTCCCTGGAAGGATGAAAACGGTGAGTATAAATTCTACGGCCGTTTCAATCAGGGCGTTGTTACCCTTAATCTTCCGGATATCGCGCTTTCATCCGGCGGAAACATGGAGAAATTCTGGCGTATCTTTGACGAACGTCTGGATCTGTGTTACAGAGCATTGATGTGCAGACACGATCGTCTGATGGGCACTCCGTCCGATGTTGCACCGATCCTCTGGCAGTATGGCGCCATCGCCCGTCTGAAGAAAGGTGAAACCATTGATAAACTGCTCCTGGGCGGTTATTCCACTATTTCCCTGGGCTATGCCGGCCTCTATGAGTGCGTTAAGTACATGACCGGTAAGTCTCATACTGATGAATCTGCTACCCCGTTTGCACTTGAGGTCATGAAGCACATGAACGATGCCTGCAACAAGTGGAAGCATGAGACGAGCATCGGCTTCGGTATTTACGGAACTCCGCTGGAAAGCACGACTTATAAATTTGCGAAGTGCCTTCAGAGACGTTTTGGCATTATTGAAGGCGTCACGGATAAGGGCTATATCACTAACAGCTACCATATCCATGTTACAGAGAATATCAACGCGTTCGATAAACTGAAGTTTGAAGCCAAGTTCCAGGCACTGTCCACCGGCGGCGCAATTTCCTATGTGGAAGTTCCCAATATGCAGGACAATCTGGAAGCAGTCATGCAGGTCATCAAGTTTATCTATGACAATATCATGTATGCGGAGCTGAATACCAAGAGTGACTACTGCCAGTGTTGCGGTTACGATGGGGAGATTCAGATCGAAGAGCGCGATACCAAGCTGATCTGGGTTTGCCCCAAGTGCGGAAACACGGATCAGTCCAAGATGAATGTGGCGCGTCGTACCTGTGGCTATATCGGTACGCAGTTCTGGAATCAGGGCAGAACTCAGGAAATCAAGGAGCGCGTGCTGCATCTGTAATAAAGGCCG
Source organism: uncultured Lachnospiraceae bacterium (assembly GCA_946040795.1). Taxonomy (GTDB): domain Bacteria; phylum Bacillota; class Clostridia; order Lachnospirales; family Lachnospiraceae; genus UBA1267. The sequence goes on along the minus strand of CAMGCK010000026.1, from coordinate 22,032 downwards.
GAAGGGCAGATACCCCCGGCGATGGGAGTGATCTATGAATTACGGAGAGATTAAAACCTGTGACATTGCCAATGGTGAGGGCGTTCGTACGACACTGTTTGTGTCCGGATGCACGAATCACTGCAAAGGATGTTTCCAGCCGGATACCTGGGATTTCTGTTATGGACAGCCCTTCACGGAAGAGACTGAGGAATACATTCTGAAGGAGACAAAACCGGACTATGTTTCAGGGCTGACGCTTCTGGGCGGAGAGCCCTTTGAGCCGGAAAATCAGCGTGCGCTGGTGCCTTTTCTGAGACGCTTCCGCAAGGAATTGCCGAATAAGAACATCTGGTCCTATACGGGTTTTCTGATGGATCGGGATCTGGTGCCCGGCGGTCGGAAGTATACGGAAGTGACCGATGAAATGCTGGCCCTTTTGGATGTGCTGGTGGATGGCCCGTTTGTGGAAGAGAAGAAGAACATTTCACTTCGGTTCCGAGGGTCGGAAAATCAGCGGATCATTGACCTGAATCGAACGCGTGAGGCCGGAGAGATGGTTATCTGGAATGGGGCAAATAACAGAGATGTGTTTAAATAAGACAAGGGGCAAGGCCTAAGGCCTTGCCCCTCATTTCATTTATGACGTCTGGAATTCTTCCAGCTCCAGTTCGGTTTCCAGCATACGCTCAAGAAGCGTATCCTGCTGATGGTGTTCGGCGTCCAGTTCTTTCTGAAGCGCCATCAGTTTTTCAAAATCAGTGCCCAGGGACGGGTCCTGCAGCTGCATTTCGAGTTCCAGCGCGCGCGCCTCACTTGCCTCCAGCTGCTGGCCGTATTTCTCCAGCTGCTTCTGCATGCGGGACTGGATCTTACCGGGATTGTAGTAAGTCTTTTTGTCAAAGACATCGTCCAGCGTGGGGATGTTTTTGGCAGAACTGTTCGGATTGTTTTTACCGGCCCCCGGGGCGTTTTTTCCGTTGGGTCCCGAAGAACTTCCCCCACCGTAATTATTCGTGATCAGTCCTTTTCCCCGCTTGTCTTTTTCTTCCAGATACTCCGTGTATGTACCGTGATACTGCCGCACCTCGTCTTTTCCGAAATCCAGCACACCGGTCGCGATCTGTCGGATGAAATAACGATCGTGTGAAACGAAAAGTACTGTGCCTTCAAAGGTTTTCAGCATCTGCTCCAACGCATCCTTGCCCATGATATCCATATGGTTCGTGGGTTCATCGAGAATCAGCAGATTGGGCTTGGTATAAAAGATCTTGCAGAGCTCCAGACGGACCTTTTCACCGCCGGACAGCATGCCGAGTTTCTTTTCCACTTCTTCCTGTGTGAACATAAAGGCGCCGAGCGCACTGCGAACATCCTCGCGCCCCAGCGTCGGGTAGGTGTCCCAGAAATTGTCCAGGATGGTCTGCTCCGGGTCGATGGGGCCGGCCACCGCCTTCTGCTGATCGAAATATGCGTACTGTACATTGGTGCCGAAGGAGAACGTGCCGCCGAGAGCCGGAATCAGCCCCACCAGTGTTTTTAACAGCGTGGATTTGCCCTTGCCGTTTTCACCGATGATGGCCAGGCGATCGCCCTTTTCCAGCAGGAAGGTCACTTCGCTGAGCACCGTATTATAACCGATCTTCAATTTCCGCGCGGCCAGAACCTCGCGCCAGCTTTCTGTTTTGGGCGTGAAGTGGGCTTTGAAAGTCTTGGTATCAAAACGCCGGGGCTTTTCAATCTTCACCATATGCTCGATGGCCATGCGTTTGGAACGGGTCGCCGCCACCTTGGTCGGCGTGTTTTTCCACTTTTCGATCCACTCGGTCAGTCTGGCAATTTCCTTTTGCTGCTCCTCATAATCCTTTTCCTGCTTTACGAGAGCTTCTTCCTTCAGTTTCATGAACGTGGAGTAGTTGCCCGGATAGCGCTTCATGCGATGGTACTCGATCTCGTAGGTAACATCGGCCACGCGGTCCAGGAACATGCGGTCATGCGACACGATGACCACTGCCCGGTCGTAGCTTTTCAGATATTCTTCCAGCCATTCAATGGTCGGCAGGTCCAGATGGTTTGTGGGCTCGTCCAGCAGCATGATATCCGGACGGGTAAGCAGTAACTTGATGAAGGCCACCTTGGTCTGCTGGCCGCCGGAAAATGTGCCGATGGGCCGGGAGAGATCCTCCAGTGAGAAGCCGAACTTCTGGAACATGATATCCATGTCCTGCTTCCAGGTGTAACCGCGCAGGGCATCCATCTTCTTCTGCAGCTCATCATATTCCGCAAACAGCCGTCGGTCTTCACCGTCCTTCAGCTGTTCTTCGATCTCCGCCATCCGTTTTTCACAGGCAAATACCGGCGCGAAGGATTTTTTGATCTCGTCTTCCACGCTGATGCTGCCATCCGGGAAACTGATCTGCTTTAAATAGCCGATCTCCTGGCGCCCGGCCATGGAAATCCCGCAGTCCTCATCGCTGTCCGGGTTGATCATTTTCACCTCGCCGGCAATCAGCTTCAGAAAAGTGGTTTTACCGCAGCCATTCCGCCCGACGATGGCAATCTTTTCACTGTCACGGATCTCAAAATTAATATCTTCAAGAATTCTGGTGGCATCGTCATATTCAAAATATGCGTGCCGAATCTGATATCTCATAAATAACTCCCAATATGTGTTGCTGACGTATGACTGAAATGGGGGAAGTCATACATTGTCATCATAGCGCATATTGGGAGCTTTTTCCATATAAAATCGAAACTGTGAAGCAGATCTTATTTGCTGAATTTTACCAGAAGTCCTGCCTTTTCAAGAGCGGAGCGGACCGGCTTGCCGATCAGGGTAGCAACCACGATCTTGCCGAGGTCGATCAGAATGAAGGGCAGTACACAGACCGTGAGTGCATAGCCGACGGTCACATCCATCAGAATCACAAACCATGCGGTACCGAAAACATAAAGAACCGCAGTACCGAGAACCAGACCCAGTGCGGAAATCACGGTATTGGCGTGAGAACGCTTCAGAATGATGCCGCCAATCAGGGCGATGAAGATGTAGCCAACCAGGTAACCGCCGGTGGGACCTGCAAGCTTGGCAAAACCACCGGAATAACCGGAGAAGACGGGAAGGCCCACAAGACCCAGAAGCAGGTAGACCAGGGTGCTGATAGAAGCGCCTGTGGTACCTAAGATGTAAACCATCAGATAAAGGACAAACGTGGCCAGGGAGATCGGAACAGCGCCGATCGGAATGGACATCGGTCCAAGAACGCAAAGAACAGCTGTCATGACGGCACATGCCGCAATCTGATAAATTGTCAACTTTTTCATATAAATTCACCCCATATTGTAAACTTTACGAACAGACTATACGTCAAAATCAGATGATTGTCAAGTAATTGTCAACTTTTTTTACTGACTTTTCTTTATTCGCGTGTTATAGTGAGTTTACAATGATCATCTTGGAGGTCGACTCATGAAAAAATATGTACAGAAAAATGTCTCGGATATCAATCTGGAAGATTATCTGGGTGAATATGAAGGCAAGGACGCCACGTATAAGGAACTGTTTTTTACCGGCGGCCGTAAAAAGGAATCATTAAACGGCCTGTGGCACTATGCCATTGACCAGTATGAGATCTGCATCCGCCAGCACTGGTTTGAGGAACGCACGCAGTCTGCAGAAGGATTCTCTCTGCCGTGTGATTTCTCTTTTGACGAGTGGCCCACGATGCAGCTTCCATGCTCCTGGAATATGTTTGACGACAAACTGTTCCTTTATGAGAGTTCCATGGTCTACACCCGCAAATTCTCCTATGTTCCCACCGGTGATGAGCGTGTCTTCCTGCGTTTCGGCGCTGCCAACTACATCTGCCGCGTATTCCTGAACAAGCAGTATGTGGGCATGCATTCCGGCGGATCCACACCGTTTGTATTTGACATCACGGACCTTCTCGAGAAGGATAACCGCATTATGCTCGCGGTCGATGCCACCCGCCGCCCCGAGCAGGTTCCGACGGAAAACTACGACTGGTTCAACTACGGCGGTGTCTATCGTGACATCGAGATCTTCCGTGTCCCCAAGACCTACATCAAGGACTTCCGTATCAACTTAAAACCGAATCATAAATATGACACTATTCAGGTCAGTGCGCTGATCGACGGTTTTGTACCGACGACTGCTCCGATGAACGCTGTTCTTTCCATTCCGGAGCTGGGCATTCAGCAGGAGATCCCGGTTATCGGCGCCGAAGTCAAGACTGAGATCAAGGTAAAGCCCGAACTCTGGAGCCCGGAGAATCCCAAGCTTTACGATGTGACTTTTGCTTACGGATGTGACACCGTATCCGATATCGTTGGTTTCCGTGAGATCCGCGTCATCGGCCGCGACATTTTCTTAAACGGCAAGAAGCAATTCATGCGCGGCATCAGCTGCCATGAAGATCATATTGATCTGGGCAAGGCCACTACACCGGAGTCCTGCGAGAAGATCTTCCGGGATGCCAAGGAACTGGGCTGCAACTTCATGCGCCTGGCACATTATCCGCATACGGAGATGATGTCTAAGATCGCCGACCGCGTGGGCCTCATGCTGTGGGAGGAGATCCCGGTCTACTGGGCCATCCGTTTCCGCCGCGCAAAGACTTATGAATGTGCTGAAAACATGCTGATGGAACTCATCACCCGCGATTACAACCGTGCGTCCGTAGTCATCTGGTCCGTGGGCAATGAAAACGCCGACTCCGATGAGCGTCTGAGCTTCATGCGCCGTCTGGCACAGTGCGCGCATAAGAACGACAAGACCCGGATGGTCTCTGCCGCATGCCTGGTCAGTGCAGAGCTGAATGCCATTGCAGACCGTCTGGCAGACTACCTCGATATCATCGGCTTGAACGAATATTACGGCTGGTACTCCCCGGATTGGGCAAAACTGCCGCAGCTTTTTGAAAACAGTGATCCGGACAAGCCGGTCATCATTTCCGAATTCGGTGCTGATGCCCTCTACGGCCATCACGGTTCCCTGTCCGATAAGGGTACTGAGGATTACCAGCTCTATGTATATGAGGAGCAGATCAGGATTCTGAGCCAGATCCCCTATGTCAAGGGTCTGTGTCCGTGGATCCTTTACGATTTCCGCTGCCCGCGCCGTACCAGCGTGATCCAGCAGTACTTCAACCGTAAGGGCCTGATTGCGGAAGACCGCGTACATAAGAAAATGGCCTACTATGAACTTCAGAAGTTCTACAGAAAGAAGGCAGAAGAAGAGGAATAATTATTGTTATGAGTAAAATCACGGTGAAAGATCGGGTGTTGAGTACGCTTTGTAAAGACTACGGCACCTATCATTCCGGACAGGAGATTGCAGAGGCGCTGCATGTCACGCGTGCAGCGGTGTGGAAGGCCATCGGAAAGCTCCGGGAAGAGGGGTATGAGATCGATGGTACGACCAACCGCGGTTATGCGCTGATGCAGAATGCCGATGCGCTTTCTGAAGAAACGGTCCGGGCTTTCTTGAATCCGGAAGCAGCGGCATTTTTCCGCGTGGAATGTGTAGCCGTGACCGGTTCCACCAACAATGACCTGAAAGTGCGCGGCCAGGAAGGCGAGCCTGAAGGTCTGGTGATCGCAGCAGAAGCACAGACTGCAGGTAAAGGCCGCCAGGGACGTTCCTTTTATTCTCCCAAAAACACGGGGCTGTATTTCAGTCTTCTCCTTCGGCCGGAACTGAATGCACAGGACGCGGTGCTGATCACGGCAGCAGCGGCAGCGGTGTCAGCTAAAGCCTGTGAAAAGGCCTGTGACAACCTTTCTTTCGGTGACATTTCCATCAAGTGGGTCAATGATCTGTACTTGAACGGCCGAAAGGTGGCCGGTATTCTGACAGAAGGCGCGCTGTCCATTGAGACCGCAAAACTGGATTATGCCGTACTGGGCATCGGTTTCAACCTGTACACGCCTGCCGGCGGCTGGCCGGAGGAAATCCGTGATGTCGCAGGCAGCCTGGTGCCGGAATCGGCGGAGGCTGTCCGGCAGAAAGGACTTCGCTCGCGGATCGTGGCGGAATTTCTGAATGAATTCCTGCCGGTATACCGTACGCTGGCTGAGCGGTCATTTCTGGAGGAATACGCAAAACGCCAGATGGTGGTCGGCCGGGAAGTGGAAGTGATGGCAGGAGATCCGCCGTATCGTACCGCGCTTGCAATCGGCGTCGACGCGGATTGTCACCTGCTGGTCCACTACCCGGAGGATCCGGAGAATGAGCTGCACGCGCTGAACAGCGGGGAAGTACGGATCAAACCCCTGAAACGATAAATAATTGTCCGAAATGCGGAAAAAGCCGCAAAAGTGTGCGTTGAAAACTACTATGTGAAATGGTATCATTGACGCAGAAATACAGAGTTTGCGCGCCTTTTGATCGATTGGGCGCACATGAAAAGGAGATTATTATGCCAATGCAGATGGGATTCCGCTGGTACGGCGAAGGCAATGACAGCATCAGTCTGTCGGACATTAAACAGATCCCGGGCGTGACGAGCATCGTCTGGGCGCTTCATGACAAGATGCCGGGTGAAGTCTGGGAAGTTGAGGAGATCCAGAAGGTCAAGGATCAGCTGGAACCGTACGGCTTCAACATGGATGTCATCGAGTCCATCAATGTTCATGATGACATTAAGATCGGCCTGCCGACCCGCGACAAATACATTGAGAACTATATTCAGAGCATCCGCAACGTTGCCAAGTTCGGCGTTAAGGTCATCTGTTACAATTTCATGCCCATTTTTGACTGGACCCGTACGGATCTGTTCCACCCGGTGGGCGATGGTTCCACTGCGCTTTTCTATGAAAAAGGCATGATCCAGGATGACCCGAAGGAGATGGCAAATTACATTTTGAGCAACCTGCACGGTCAGACCTTCCCGGGCTGGGAACCGGAGCGTATGGCACGTCTGGATGAGCTTTTTGAGGCATACAAGGATGTAACCAAGGAAAAACTTTGGGAGAACCTGAAGTACTTCCTGGAAGCGCTGATGCCTGTATGCAGGGAGACCGGCATTAAAATGGCCATTCATCAGGACGATCCGCCGTGGGATATCTTCGGCCTTCCGCGTCTTCTCGTGGACGAGCCGAGCATTGACCGCTTCCTGAAGATGGTCGATGATCCGCACAACTGCCTGACTCTTTGCTCCGGTTCGCTGAATGCCAATCCGGATAACAATGTTGCGGACATCGTGAGAAAGCACTGCGACCGCATTGCGTTTGCTCACATCCGCAACCTGCACCACTTCCCGAACGGCGACTTCTCCGAGGCAGCACACCGTGACTGCTGCGGCGAGACCGGTATTCTGGAAATTGTAAAAGCATATCATGACTGCGGTTATGAAGGCTACATCCGTCCGGACCACGGCCGCCATATCTGGGGTGAACAGTGCCGTCCGGGTTACGGCCTCTACGACCGTGCGCTTGGCATTATGTACATGTGGGGCATCTGGGACATGCTCGACAGACTGGAGGGTAAAGCATGAAGCTTCTTGATGTAAAGGATCCCGCAAAGTTTGAGGAATTTGCGGCAAAAGGATATCAGCTTCCGAAGTATGACCGTGAAGCAGTAAAAAAGGCCACCGCTGAGACTCCGACCTGGATCCACTTCGGTGCCGGCAATATTTTCCGTGCATATCAGGCATCCATTTTGGAGGATGCGCTGAACGCGGGAAAATATGACAAGGGTGTCATTGTGGCGGAAGGTTATGATTTTGAGATCATCGACCGTGCCTATCGGCCCTACGACAATCTGTCTCTGTCCGTTGTCATGTATTCTACCGGTGACATTGAAAAGAAGGTCATCGGCTGCATGACCGAAAGCCTGAAGGCCGATGCTTCCTTCCCGGAGGATTGGGAGCGCCTGAAGGAGATCTTTCGTAATCCGTCTCTGCAGATGGTCAGCTTCTCCATTACCGAGAAGGGCTACGGTTTCACGCCGGATGATCTGCGCCGCGGTCTGGATGCAAAGCTCATGATGGGTAAGATCACCGCGCTGCTTTATGAACGTTACCTGGCCGGTGAGGCACCCATCACCCTGTCCTCCATGGACAACTGCTCACACAACGGCGATGCCGTGAAGAACGCTGTCTTTGCTTACACAGACGCATGGGTCGCATCCAGCGTGACTCCGCCGGAATTCATGGAATACATCAAGCGCGGCACCAAGGTCTCCTATCCGTGGAGCATGATCGACAAGATCACTCCCAGACCGGATGCCAAGGTTCGCGAACTGTTAGAGGCCGATGGTTTTGAAGACACCGGCGTCATCGAGACCGCAAAGCACTCCTTCACTGCCCCCTTTGTCAACGCGGAAGAAGTGGGCTACCTGGTCATCGAAGATGATTTCAAGAACGGCCGCCCGCCGCTTGAACTGGGTGGCGCCATTTTTACCGATCGCGAGACGGTAGACAAGGTTGAGCGCATGAAAGTTGGCACCTGCCTGAATCCGCTGCATACCGCCATGGGTACCTTTGGCTGCATGATGGGCTTCACGCTGGTTTCCGCTGAAATGAAGGACGAGGACATCAATGCGTTTGTCCGCAAGATCGGTTACGACGAAGGCATGCCGGTCGTTGTCAACCCGGGCATCATTGATCCGATGGTATTCATCGGCGAATGCCTGAACAAGCGATTCCCGAACCCCTTCATGCCGGATGCTCCGCAGCGTCTGGTCATGGACAACTCGCAGAAGATTCCGGTCCGTTTTGGCGGTACCATCAAGGAATACTTAAAGCGGGGTGAAGATCTGAACAAGCTGACCTACATTCCGCTGGTATTTGCAGGTTATGCGCGTTACTTAAAGGGCATTGATGACTGGGGCCAGCCGTTCACGCCGACCTCCGATCCGCTTCTTGCTGAGCTGCAGGCCATTGTGGCGCCGCTGGAAGTCAAGGAAGGCGAGCAGGACTTCAGCGTTCTTGAAAAGCTGTTCCGTCGTGCCGATATCTTCGGCGCAGACCTGGTAGAGGAAGGCCTCTATGAGAAGGTTGTTGGAATGACGAAGGAACTGTATGCAGGTCCGGGCGCGATTCGGAAGACGCTGCATAAATATGTAGCGATGCAGTGAAGCCGAGACGGAGTCGAGGGGACGTTTCCGAAGGAAACGCGTCTGCGGAGCAGGTCTGCTTGCAGACCGTAGGAAAGCGATGCAGTGAAGCCTGTGAGCGCGGGAGCCGAAGCGGAAGCTGAGGGGACGGTTTGCGGAGCAAAGCGCGGGCGCGAATTCCGTTTCCGAAGGAAACGCGTCTGCGGAGCAGGTCTGCTTGCAGACCGTGTATTGCGTAAATTTTGAAATAATGCTAAAATAACATGAGCGGCCGGGACTTCCGAGTCCCGGCCGTTTATGTTATACTGGCGGAAATCAACAGCAGATCGGCTTCAACACGCGTCCGGGAAAATCCCTACCGGCGCTGCACATAAGGAGAATAATATGAACAGAGAATGGATCACCCATCATAGCGGCTGGCTGGACCGCGACATGAATATTTTAGTACACGGACATGCGGGAACTCCGCTTCTGGCGTTTCCCTGTCAGGATGGCAAATGCGACAACTGGGAAGGCTTCCAGATGCCGGAAACCCTGGCGGATTACATTGAAAGCGGAGAGATCCAGCTGTTTACCGTGGATACCATCGACCTGGAAAGCTGGTCCGATGTGAACGGCGACCCGGGTTGGCGTGCCTGGATGCAGGAGCGTTATTTCCATTATATTACAGAAGAAGCGCTGCCGCTGATCCGCGAAAAGAACGGCGGATGGCAAGCGCCCATCGTCACCGGATTCAGCCTGGGCGCAACGCACGCAGCCATTACCTTCCTGCGCCGTCCGGACCTGTTCAGCGGTGTGCTGGGCTGCAGCGGCTGCTATGATACTGCCTATTTCTGGAACGGCTGGAGCAATGAAACGCTCTATGAGAATTCCCCCATCGATTTCCTGGCCAACATGCCGGCGGATCACCCGTACATCGGCCTGTACAATGAGCGCCGTATTGCGTTCTGTGTCGGACAGGGCGCATGGGAGGATGAAGGCCGCCGTACGACGGATCTTCTGCGGAATGTGATGGATGCCAAGGGCATTCAGTCCCGCTGTGATTTCTGGGGATACGATGTCAATCACGACTGGCCCTGGTGGAGAAAGCAGATCCGATATTTCCTGCCGTGGCTGTTATATAAGGAGTAATAGACTGAAGGTCCGGAATGGGAGGCGCAGGCTTCCGGTATTTCCGGCGAGTGAGCAAATCAGGAGATAAACATGGTCGACCAGTTTTCACGCGCGGAACTTATATTCGGCAGTGAAGGTATTGAAAAATTGAAAACGAAAAAGGTGGCGGTGTTTGGCATCGGCGGCGTGGGCGGTCATGCCTGTGACGCGCTTGCAAGAAGCGGCATCGGCGCGTTCGTACTGACGGACAGCGACACGGTCAATGTAACCAACATCAACCGACAGATCGTGGCTACACATTCCACGGTGGGACGGCTGAAGACGGAGGTCATGAAGGAACGCATGCTGGACATCAATCCGGATGTGCAGGTGGAGGTTCACAACTGTTTCTTTCTGCCGGAAAACGCTGATGAATTTGACTTTGCCTCCTATGATTATGTGGTGGATTGCGTGGATACGGTCAGCGCAAAGGTTGAACTGGTGCTTCGCGCACAGGCGGCCAATGTGCCGGTCATTTGCGCGATGGGCGCAGGCAATAAGCTGGATGCCTCCCGTTTCAAGGTCGCCGATATTTACAAAACCGAAGGCTGCCCGCTGGCGCGTGTCATGCGGCGTGAGCTGAAGAAGCGCGGGGTGAAGAAACTGAAGGTTGTTTATTCCGATGAGATTCCCACACGTCCTACGCCGGAGGCGGCGCTGAAGAATCGTCTGGCAGAGGCGGAAGAGGCGGGGGTGGACCCGTCGACGCTGAAGAGGGACATTGCCGGAAGCAGCGCGTTTGTGCCGCCCGTGGTGGGTCTGATCATGGCCGGTGAGGTTGTAAAGGATCTTGTGAAAGGGTAAAAGATATGAATAACAAGAGATATAAGATCGTATTAAATGCCCCGGTGGTTCTGGGCTATACATTCCTTTGCGTGATCGTGCTGGTCATCAATATGCTGACGCTGGGAAAAGCAAATACCCTGCTGTTTTCCGTGTATCGTTCACCGCTTCGCAGTCTGTTCACGTATTTCCGATTCATTGGACACGTATTCGGTCATTCGTCGGTCAGTCATCTGATCAACAATGTCATGCTGATCCTGCTGGTGGGCCCCGGTCTGGAGGAACGTTACGGCTCCGGTAAGATCGCGCTGGTTATTCTGGTGACTGCTTTTGTAACCGGTCTTGTACATTTCATTTTCTTCCCGGGCGCGGCGCTTCTTGGCGCAAGCGGTGTGGTATTCGCGTTTATCATGCTGAGCGCGGCCATCGGCATCCGGGACCGTGAGATCCCGCTCACCTTTATTCTGGTAACGGTTCTGTATTTAGGTGAGCAGATTTATGAAGGTATTTTTGCGTTGGATAATGTTTCTCACCTGACGCACATCATCGGCGGTGTGATCGGCGCAGTGTATGCATACATGTGGCGCGGAAAAGGCAGCAAGAGAAGATAAGTAAAGGGGCAGGAAATGCCCGATAACACCCTTGCATGGGAAGCGATCCGCTGGTCACCTGCAGCTGCAACGACGCACGTGCGCTGTTTAAGGAAATGTGTGAAAACACGAAGAAATATCTGGATATGTATGACTTCGGCGTGCTCGGGTGAAGATGTTGAAAGAAAAAAGCCGGGCTCAGGTCCGGCTTTTCATTTGCTCCAGCATTCGGTTCACCCGATTCAGTACATGCTTCTTATCCGCGCTCCAGGTCGGTGCGATGAGGAGGGATTTTGGGCCGTCCCCCGTCAGCCGATGGACTACCATGTCCTCCGGCAGCAGACGGCAGCAGGCCTCCAGGATGTCAAAGTACTCGTCCTCGGAAAGCGTCAAAAACGCCCCGTTTTTGTACTCATCTGCAAGGTCAGTTCCGCGTAGAATGTGGAGAAGCTGAAGCTTGATTCCTCCGCTTTTTACATCGACAACATGCTTTACAGTAGCCAGCATGTCTTCTTTAGTTTCACCGGGCAGCCCCAGGATCACATGGGTGATCACGTGGATGCCGCAGGCATTCAGTTGAGCCACAGCGCGGTCATAGTCGGCCAGTGGATAGCCGCGGCGAATATAGGAGGCGGTGCGCTCATGAACGGTCTGAAGCCCCAGCTCCACCAGTACGGGCTTAATGGCGTTCAGTTCCTTTAAGAGGGCGATGACATCCTCCGGCAGACAATCAGGACGCGTTGCGATGGACAGGGCGGCAATGTCATCCCGATTGATCACCGGCAGAAAAAGGCTGCGAAGCCGTTCAACCGGTGCGTAAGTGTTCGTGTAGGCCTGAAAATACGCGATGTAGCGCGTACCGTGATATTTTCCTAAGACACGGGCTTTCGCGCGGTCGATGGCATCGGACAGGTCTGTGGAAGATACGCGCTGACAGCGTTTGGAGACATCTGTGGATGCATCAAACGGAATTCGCTCTGCAAAATCCCCGCTTCCTCCTTCTGAACAGAAAATGCAGCCGCGTGTCCCTTTGGTACCGTCCCGGTTCGGGCAGGTCATACCGGCATTCAGGCTGATCTTATACAGCTTCTCACCAAAAGTTTTTTTGCAATAGTCATTGAATGTGAGCATGAGACCTCCTTTCCGAGCGTTCATCCGAGCGTTCTGTTTACGGGCATTCTACCATAAATCCGGACACTGTGCTATAATGATTCGGAAGGAAGCGGAAAGTATTGGAAACGGCGGACTCGTGTAAGCGGAAGGAGGGCTGTCATGAAACTTCTTGAAAACGGAACGGCTGCGTTTCCGGAAATCATCAACTGTATTCGGGACGCAGAGAAAACGATTGATGTCAACATGTTCATCTGGCGAAATGACGACATCGGAAATCTTCTGGTGCGCGAACTTCTGGAAGCTGCCCGCCGCGGTGTTTCCGTGACGGTCTCCAAGGATCGCTACGGCGTGGTGCTGGAGACGGCGGAGGAGGATCGCGGGTCGTTCTTCCATCGGTCGATGTCCCCCATTGAAAAGATCAAAAGCGACTACCTCCACAAGCACTATGACATCGACCGCAGTGCTGCACCGAAAAAGGTCATTCGTGACGACGGTACACTGCTGAAGAAATTTCTGGGGCACAAAAATGTACACTTCAAGGCAAAATACAAGTACGATCACTCCAAGTTCTGGGTATTTGACGATCAGGTACTGATCCTGGGCGGCATTAATGTGGAAAAGAAGGAGTGCGGGAAGGATTACAGCGGTCGGGAATATCGCGACTTGATGGCGAAGATCACCGATCCGTCCGTGACAGCGGCGTTTCTGAAGATGCGGAAGGATCCGCGGAAGTACCCTTGCCCGCTGTTTGAGATGAATCTGAAAAAGCCGGCGGCCGGAAAGAAATATTTTGGCATGGAAGAGCGGTATCTAAAGCTGATTCGCGGCGCAGAGCAGGAGCTGACTGTTATCATGGCTTATTTTTCCCCGATTCCCGCGTTTATGGATGCCATCGTTTCTGCGGCGGAACGCGGTGTAAAGGTGCGGGTGCTGATTCCGGAAAAAGCCAATTTTCAGGATGATCTTAATAAAAAGACGATTTGCACGATGTTGGAAAAAAGCAGCGGGAAGATTGAAGCGTATGTTTCGCCGTGTATGGTGCATACCAAACTTCTGATGACGGAGAAAGAGGTCACTTTTGGATCATCAAACATCACAAAGAAAGCGTTCCATCAACTGGATGAACTGAATTTCTTTGTAAAAACGGATCGGGAAGAGGTTGAATGTGTGCCGGAAGGCGATGAAGCGGTCAAGGACGGATCTGCCGGTTTTGTGTCAGAAGTACACGCTGCCGTCACACACATGTTTGATGAGAGCCGCCGCATCACGGCAAAGGAACTGCGTTATAGCGATCGGACGGCCAAGCTGGAAAATCTGCTGGTGTAAGAGTATGCGCGGCAGATTGTAATTCGCGTGAAATGTGATATAATCAGGATGTTCTGCGGCGGATCGCCGACATGAATTTGGGGCAGAAAACAGGAGGGATTTGATAAGTGAAGACATTATATTTAGACTGTGGAATGGGTGCCGCCGGCGATATGCTCACGGCAGCTTTGATCGAACTTCTTCCGGATCCGGCGGCTTTTACACAGGAACTGAATGCGCTCGGTATTCCCGGCGTTGAATTTACAAAAGAGGCATCTGTGAAGTGCGGCATTACCGGCACGCACATGACCGTAACCTGGGAGGGTGAGGAAGAAGAGGCGCATGATCATGAGCATCATCATGAGCATCATCATGACCATGACCACGATCACGGCCATAGCCACCACCACTCCGGCCTGCATGACATCGAGCACATTGTGGGACACCTTCCGGTCTCCCGTAAGGTTCGTGACGATGTCCTTGCGGTTTACTCCCTGATTGCCGAAGCGGAAAGTGCTGCTCATGGTGTACCGGTCACGGAGATCCACTTCCATGAAGTCGGCACGATGGACGCCATCGCCGATGTTACCGCTGTCTGCCTTCTGATGGAGCGCTTACAGCCGGATCAGGTCATTGTTTCACCAATCCACGTGGGCAGCGGACACGTGCACTGCGCTCACGGTATTCTTCCGGTCCCGGCACCGGCCACCGCGTTCATTCTGAAGGATGCGCCGATTTACGGCGGTCAGGTTCGCGGAGAACTCTGCACCCCCACCGGTGCGGCGCTTCTGAAGCATTTTGCAACAAAGTTCGGTGACATGCCCGTGATGAAGACGGAAGCCATCGGTTACGGCATGGGCAAAAAAGACTTTGAAATGGCAAACTGCGTGCGCGCGATGCTGGGTGAGACCACCGATGCTGTCGGCGAGGTTGCGGAACTTTCCTGCAACATCGATGATATGACCGCGGAAGCCATCGGCTTTGCGATGGACGCGCTCTATGAAGCCGGTGCTCTGGAGGTCTACACGACTCCGGTCGGCATGAAGAAGAACCGCCCGGCAGTCATGCTGTCTGTCCTCTGCAACATGGACGATCGTGAGAAACTGGCCAAGGTGATCTTCAAGCATACGACGACCATCGGTGTTCGTGAGAATGTCATGAAGCGTTATATGCTCTGGCGCAAGAGTCAGACGGTGGACACGGAATTCGGGCCGGTCCGCAAAAAGATTTCTACCGGTTATGGCGTGAAGCGCGAGAAATACGAATATGATGACCTGTCCCGTATTGCAAAGGAGCAGGACATGTCCGTAGCGGATGTGCTGAAAAAACTGAAATAATGAGAACATATTTAAAAGGACCTGTGAATGTCACAGGCCCTTTTTTGCAGCTCGCAATGAGGAAAACGACCGCCATTTGCGGCTTACGGTGACTTGCGAGCAATCTGCTCATATTTGTTCATGCTGTTCCGTCAATCATCTGCGGAAAGCAGCGCTGCGTCCTCCGGTGCCAGCACCAGATCCGCGGCAGAGGCGTTTTCGCGAATGCGTTCGGGATCACGAGTGGAGAACAGACCGAATACATTAAGATCCTGATGAAGCATCCAGGACAGCGCGATGACCGGAACCGTAGTGTGATACTTTTCTGCCAGCATTTCACAGGCGGCCAGCTTGCGGAAGTTGCGTTCGGTTCCATAGGCTTTGGCAGCGCCTTCACTCATGAAATTCCGGACGATGGCAGCATCGGTGCTCTTGATCTTACCGGAGAACATGCCGCAGGCCAGGGAAGAATAGGCAATAGCCGGCATCTGATGCTCCAGATACCAGGTGCGGGCTTCTTTTTCTGCCGGTCCGGCAATGGTCACACATCCGCCGCCCCACAGGTCAAAGGCCTGTTCGCCCACGCCGTAGTTCGGGCTGGAAGCGGTGAAGGGCTGCAGACCGTGCGCCAGCGCATAGTCATTGGCCTCCTGAAGGCGTGCATGTGTCCAGTTGGAACCGCCAAAGGCATCGATCTTTCCGGCTTTTTTGATTTCATTGAAGGTCTCCACGAATTCACTGACCGGGACACTTTCATCGTCGCGGTGCAGCAGATACAGGTCGATGTGCTCCATTTTCATGGACTGCAGGGTGAGGTCGATGTCTTCCAGGATGCCGTCACGGTTTGCGCGTCCCACCCGGGTCTCCAGATCGAAGTGGCCGCACTTGGAAAGCACGGTGACTTTGTCCTCATAACCGCGGGTACGGATCCAGTCACCGAGAATCGCTTCGGATCTGCCGGCGCTGTATACACGCGCCGTGTCAAAAGCGTTGATGCCGTTCTCGTAAGCGCAGTCCAGAAGCGCGAAAGGATCCTCCACGCCGGGAATGGAGGTGGTGCCGTAAAACAGGCGGGAAACCGGCTTTGAAACGTACTGAATGCTGCTGTATTCCATGAAAAATCTCCTTTGCGAGTCTCTTTAGTACTCATTATAAATTGAAGAAAGACCATGTAAAGCGGAAGATATTGTGGTGCTGTCATGGTAATACTCAAAAATTGTGCAGATCTGTGACTTTTTCAGGAAGCACAGCCTCATACTGGCGCATTCGCAGCCGATGTGATATGATAAAAATATTATATGAACGCATGCACTGAAGCCGCAGGAGGTAAAAATGACAAGATGTGTGATCGTGGGCGGCGCGGCCATCGGAGATTATGAGACCGTGCGTGCTGCTTTAAAAAAAGATGATTATCTGATTTATTGCGATTGCGGACTGAAGCATCGGGAGGGCCTGATGCGGGAGCCGTCGCTCATCATCGGAGATTTTGATTCGCATGAAAATCCGCATGCGGAGATTGAAACCATCGTCCTGCCGCACGAAAAGGACGATACGGACACGGTTTTTGCGGTAAAAGAAGCCGTAAAGCGGGGATTTGCCGATTTCCTTCTGATCGGTGTGGTGGGCAACCGTCTGGACCATACCCTCGGAAATGTGGCGATTCTGGAAATGCTGGATAATATGGGAAAGAAAGCGGTGATTCTGGACGATTATTCGGAAATGGAGATCGTCGGCCGGGAGCCCAAATACATTGAGGATCGTTTTCCGTATTTCTCGCTGCTGAACATCTATGGTGTGGCGCGGGGGATTACAGTGAAGGACGCGTATTATCCGCTGGAAAATGCGGAGCTTACGACGGAGTTTCCGCTTGGCATCAGTAATGAGCCGCTGAAGGGAAAGACGGCATCGGTTTCCGTGGGTGAAGGGCATGTGCTGCTGATCCGCGTGCGGAAGGGCTGAACACAGAAGCGCGGTTGAACGGTGTGAAATAAAACGGTAAGGAGGCAGAGAATATGAGAAACTTTGTAAGGAACAATAAAAATCTGATCGGTCTGTTTGTCGTACTGGTACTGCTGGCCGTTGTCACACTGATCCTGATGCGGAACGCCGGCATACAGAAGGAGAACATGAACCGGATCATGGGGCGTTACGAGGCCGGTGACCATTATCTGAGTATTGGAAATGACAGCCGTATCTGGCTGAATCTTCCGTCCTGCTCTGTACCGGAAAGCACCTGGATTCCGGTGGACAATGATGTGATCCTGATCCGGGATGGTGCCGAGGAAGCCTTTGTTGCGGAATTCCATGAAGATACCGCCTGGGTCTTTGAGGCGGTGCACGGGGGAAAAGAAGAGGGCGGAGAATGGATCTTTGACTACGATCAGGAGAACCCCATCTGTGTTCTGAAGAAAAAATAAAAGTTTCCGTAAAAACTCCCTTGCCGGGTATCGGTGAGGGAGTTTTTTAATGACACGTAATGCAGCCCTGTGTGGCTTACGGTGATTCAAGCTCAAACTTTTTACCGGGACTTTACCATCGGCGGATTTTGAATTTTACAGGAAATAAATAGAATGCTCCCTGTAACCAAGAGAGGTACAAAATCTTGAGTGAACTACAGGAGGCTCAATATGAAGAAGAAAACATTAAAGACTGCTGCGGCAATATTTGCTGCATGCATGATGCTTGGAAGCCTGGCGGGATGCGGCAGCGTGGAAAATGAAACCACGACCGCTGCAGCTGCAGAGATCAAGAAGAGCACTGAGGCTGCTCAGACGACCAAGGCTGAAACGACCCAGGCGGAGAATCTTTCCGGCACGGTAACGCTTGCCGGTTCCACTTCCATGAAAAAGTTATGTGAAGCCATGAGCGAAGGCTTTATGGAAACCTATACCGATATTACCGTAACTGTGGAATATACCGGTTCCGGTGCAGGTCTTGAATCCCTGGTACAGGGCAGCATCGACATCGGCAATGCTTCCCGTGCGTTAAAGGACGGCGAAAAGGAACAGGGTGCTGTGGAAAATATCGTAGCCATCGACGGTATCGCAGTCATCACGGACAAGGATAACTCCGTGAAGGATCTGACCGCAGAGCAGCTGGCCGATATTTACACCGGCAATGTAACAAACTGGAACGAAATCGGCGGCGAAGATGAAGCGATTGTTGTAATCGGCCGTGAAGCAGGTTCCGGTACCAGATCCGCTTTTGAAGAGCTTCTGAAGATCGAAGATGCCTGCAGCTACGCACAGGAACTGGACAATACCGGTGCTGTACTGGCAAAGGTCGCTTCAACCCCGGGTGCCATCGGATATGTTTCTCTCGATGTAATCGATGACTCTGTACTCGCACTTTCCTTAGACGGTGTGGAAGCATCTGAGGCAAATATCGTAGCAGGAAAGTACCTTCTCTCCAGACCCTTCGTCATGGCAACCATGGGTGAGATCTCCGAGCAGAATGAACTTGTCCGCGCCTGGTTTGATTATGTGGCTTCTGAAGAAGGTCAGAGCATTATCACAGACATAGGTCTGATCCTTCCGCAGTAAGGGAGCGCTGAAATATGACAAACAAGGCAAAGCTCCACATCGTTGAATCTGCAGCGAAATACATTTTCACATTCTGCGCGGTGCTGGCGGTTTTTGCGGTTTGTTCCATCACGGTCTATATGATTGCAAAGGGCACTCCGGCATTTAAGAATGTCGGAGTGTCTGAACTTTTATTCGGAACGCTTTGGAAGCCGACCGCGGCAGAACCTTCATTCGGTATTCAGTATATTATTCTTTCATCCATCGTGGGCACGGCAGCAAGCGTGCTCCTGGGAGTTCCGATCGGACTCTTTACAGCCGTTTTCTTAACGGAGGTGTCCGGCAAGCGTCTTGCGGCTGTGGTACAGCCGGCGATCGAACTGCTGGCGGCAATTCCGTCCGTCATTTACGGCTTACTGGGCCTCATGCTTCTCAATCCCCTTATGTATAAGCTGGAACGGATCCTTTTTGCGGGATCTGAAACGCATCAGTTCACCGGCGGTGCCAATATGATCTCTGCGGTCCTGGTGCTGGCAATTATGATCCTCCCAACCGTGGTGAATGTCAGTGCATCCTCCATTCGCGCGGTTTCCAAAGAACTGAGAGCTGCCTCCATGGCTCTTGGGGCAAGCAAGATGCAGACCATATTTAAAGTGACCGTTCCGGCGGCTAAGTCCGGTATCATGACGGGCGTCGTACTCGGAATCGGACGCGCATTGGGAGAAGCCATGGCCATCAACATGGTAGCCGGAGGATCGGTGAACCTCCCATTGCCCTTCAATTCAGTCCGTTTCCTCACGACCCAGCTTGTCAGCGAAATGGGATATGCGGAAGGAATCCACAGGCAGGTGCTCTTTTCCGTAGGTTTGGTCCTTTATGTATTTATTATGGTGATCAATCTGCTCTTGCTGAAGCTGCGAAAGGAGGCGGTCGAAAATGAAGCATAACAACGGATCCCGGCTTTCCGGAAAATGGAGGATCTCAGATATGATCCTGTATGTTCTGATCGGTCTGTGTGCAGCTTTTGCGGTGTTGCTGCTTGTGAGCATTATTGTGTATGTTCTCATGCGCGGCATCGGCAGTGTAAACTGGCAATTTCTGACGACTGTGACTTCCGTTCGAAAAGGAACGGTAGGCATCGCCGGCAATATCGTAAATACGGTCATGATCGTGATTCTTACTATGTTCATCGCAACTCCGGTGGGCGTTGGCGCGGCAATCTATCTGAATGAATATGCAAAGCCCGGAAAAGCAGTCCGGATCATCGAATTTGCAACGGAAACGCTGTCCGGCATTCCGTCCATCATTTTTGGTCTTTTTGGACGTATATTCTTTGGTGAGACTTTAGGGCTGGGATATTCTTTGCTCACCGGTGCATTGACACTGATCCTGATGGTACTTCCGCTGATTACAAGAAATACACAGGAAGCATTGAAAACGGTGCCGAACAGCTATCGGCACGGTGCTGTGGGACTGGGCGCCGGAAAGTGGTACACTATTCGGACGATTCTTTTGCCGTCTTCCATGCCGGGTATTATTACCGGTGTGATACTGGCCATCGGCCGAATCGTCGGAGAGTCCGCAGCTCTGCTTTTCACAGCCGGAAGCGGAAAGGCACTGCCCAAAACATTTGTTGCAATCTTCCCCAAGATCTTCCAGTCGGGCGGTACGATGACCATCAATCTTTATCTTTCCGCGACAAGTGAGGGCGATTTTGATACCGCCTTCGGATCCGCAGTGGTGCTTCTGGTGCTGGTATTTCTGATCAATCTGGTAACCAAGCGATTGGCCGCTAAGTATGATACACAACGAGCCAAGCAACTGCCATGCTTGCATGGGTAGATATTGGCGACTGAAAACATGGATAAAGCTTGCTTTATCCATGATATGACAAGGAAAAAATAAAATGGAACAGAAATCTAAGATCAGTGTACAGGGACTGAACCTGTATTACGGTGATAATCACGCACTTAAGGATATCAGCATGGAGATTCGTCCGAATGCCGTCACGGCCTTCATCGGCCCCTCCGGATGCGGAAAATCCACCTTTTTGAAGACCTTGAACCGCATGAATGATCTTGTGGAAAATGTGCGTATTGAAGGAACAGTTCTTCTGGACGGAGATGATATTTATGCCCCCGGCGTGGATACCACGGTACTTCGTAAAAAAGTGGGTATGGTCTTTCAGCAGCCCAATCCGTTCCCGATGAGCATATATGACAATGTGGCATACGGTCTGCGTGTGCACGGAATCCGTGACAAATGGAAACTGGATCAGATTGTGGAAGAGAGCCTGCAGGGCGCAGCAATTTTTGAAGAAGTCAAGGATCGTCTGAAAAAATCAGCACTGGGTCTTTCGGGTGGTCAGCAGCAGCGTCTCTGTATCGCAAGAGCGCTGGCCGTTCAGCCGGAAGTCCTTTTAATGGATGAACCGACATCTGCGCTGGACCCCATCTCCACATCCAAGATCGAGGACCTGATGGAAGAACTGAAGAAGAAATACACAGTCGTTATCGTGACACATAATATGCAGCAGGCTGTGCGTGTTGCGGACGATACCGCGTTCTTCCTGCTGGGAAACCTGATCGAATTCGGCAATACCAGGCAGATCTTCTCCTATCCGCAGGATAAGCGTACGGAGGACTATATCACCGGTAGATTCGGTTAATGAGAGGTGAAACATGAGAGTGAAATTTGATGAACAGCTGCGGGAGCTGAACAGTGAAATGATCCAGATGGGAAACCGGATCCAGAAAGCCATCCGGGACATCAATGCCGCGGTCTTCCGTCGTGGAACGGATGACGGAAGGAATAGAGCAGAAGAGTGAACCACGCGGCTGCTGCCGGATAGCCCATGAAACAGAGCATCCAGTCTGCGCCGGAAAGACCCTGCGTGCGTACGGCGGCCCAAAGAGCAAGTCCCATGAGCATTGCCAGAGGTCCGATGATCAGATAGACAAGGTGAAATTTGGTAACGGCTTTATGGTTCTTACCATCGATATAATTCCAAAGAGTTTTCATAAATGCTCCTCCTTTACAGGGAGGAGCATAGTTGTTTTGTGTAAAAATGATTATCGGATTTAGGTAAGATTTTTGTAAAACACATGGATTTTACAAAGCTTTTACAAAGAGAGTGACAGTGGTTTTACATAAGGGTCGTATCCTGTCTCTTATACACATCTGACGCTGCCGAC
>CAMGCK010000025.1 GCA_946040795.1 uncultured Lachnospiraceae bacterium | reverse complement strand
CCTGTGCCTGCCGTTTGTATTAAATCTGTTGAATGTGGATCCGGTTTATCACGGCGATGCCACCCAGTATCTCACGATCATCATGGGCGGCATGATCTTTTCCTTCATGTACAATGTCCTGGCCGCTAATCTGCGTGCCATCGGCGACGCGTACACGCCGCTTCTGTTCCTGATCCTGTCCGCCTGCATCAATGTTGGCCTGGATCTGCTGTTTGTGGGCGTGTTCCATCTGGATGTCCGCGGTACGGCACTTGCCACGATTCTGTCACAGCTGATCTCCGTGATCCTCTGCTCGATCTACATCCGCTACCGCCATCCGATGCTCCGCATCACCTTAAAGGAAACGGCCCCGCAGAAGGAATTTGTCCGGCCCATGTTTGCATCCGGTATCTCCATGGCACTCATGTCAAGCCTGGTGAACTTCGGTACGGTATCGCTTCAGTCTGCCATCAACGGTCTGGGTGAGAACACCATTGTCGCGCATGCGGCCACCAGAAGACTCACCTTCCTGTTCATGATGCCCTATAATGCAATGGCTACTTCCATGGCCACCTTCTGCGGTCAGAACTACGGCGCCAAGCGCATGGACCGCATCCGAAAGGGTCTTACAGCCGCGCTGCTCATGGGCGCTGCCTGGGTCGTCTGTGTGCAGATCATTGCCAATACCGTCTGCGGTACGCTGATCACGCTGATCACCGCTCAGACCATTCCTGAAATCGTCAACACCGCTGTTTTATACCAGCGCGTGGATACCGCTTTTTACCTGGCACCCATGGCCATCAGCACGCTCAGAACCAGCCTGCAGGGCATGACGGACACCCGCACGCCCATCGTCTCCAGTTCCCTGGAGCTCGTCGGCAAACTGGTCTTTGCATTCGCCCTGACTCCGGTCTTCGGCTATAACGCGATCATCGCAACCGAGCCCGTGGTCTGGAACATCATGGTCATCCCGCTCATCATCAGCACGATCCGCCGGGTACGGAAAGACCTGTAACATGCCGATGCGTGAACGCTCAAAATTGCAGCAGACATCCGTTGATCATACATTAACTATAAGGAGGCATTATGGAACTGAAGATCTCAAACGCCCTCGGTCACAGCATTCCGGACGATCTGTTCGGCCTGTTCTTTGAGGACATCAACTACGCGGCAGACGGCGGTCTGTACGCGGAAATGCTGGAAAACCGCGGATTTGAATTCGTGGATGTATACGGCGAGCACTATGATTACTACACCGTGGACGCGCCGGAATACGGCTGGTCTGTCGTAAACGGCGGCCGCATGATGTTTGTCACCGGAAGTCCGGTTTCCGAAGTCAATCCGCACTATCTCCGCTTCTTTGCGGACAAACCCGGCCAGGGCTTCAAAAACAAGGCCTATGCCGGCATCTACATGAAGGCCGGTCTCCCCTACAAGGTCTCCTTCTGGGCACGCGCTGCCAAGTACTGGACCGGCGATGTAAAAGTCGCTGTCATGAAGGACGGTGTGGAGATCACCTCCAAGGTCGTTGAACTAATCCATGAAGAACGCGGTGTCTGGCAGAAGTGGAACCGCTACGAGCTGGAACTCACCGCCGACGCGGATGTCAAAGCCGGTGATTTCAGTATTTTCCTGACAGAAGCCGGCGAGGTGGAATTCGATTTCATCTCCATGATGCCGGGCGATGCCGTGGGCGGTGTCTTCCGCAAGGATCTGTTTGAAGCACTGAAGGAACTGAAGCCGGGCTTCATTCGTTTCCCGGGCGGATGCATCATCGAAGGCAACACGCTGGCAAACCGCTATCAGTGGAAAAAATCCGTCGGCCGCATCGAAGACCGCCGCTCCAACTGGAACCGCTGGGCCATCCACGAAGGTGAAGCTTATAACCAGCACACGCCCTTCTCTCATTACAATCAGACACTTGGCATGGGTTACTATGAATATTTCCTGCTCTGCGACCTTCTTGGCGCAAAGCCGCTGCCGGTCCTGAATGTGGGTCTGGCCTGCCAGTATCAGTCTCTGGAACTCATCGAGCCGGAAGATCCCATGTTCAATGAGTTCATTCAGGATGCCCTGGATCTCATTGAATTCGCGAACGGCGATGCCACCACCAAATGGGGCGCGCTGCGCGCTTCCATGGGCCATTCCGAGCCGTTCAATCTCACGATGATGGGTATTGGCAATGAGCAGTGGGAAACCCCGAAATCGCGCTTTTTTGAGCGTTATATGGCATTTGAGAAAGCCATTCACGAAAAATATCCGGAAATGCGCCTGATTGGCTCCGCAGGTCCCGATGTCATCTCCGACCACTGGACCGCTGCATGGGATTTCATCAACAAGCAGGCTGCCGTCAATCCGTCCGCAGCCTATGCCGTGGATGAACACTACTACATGCCGCCGGTATGGTTCACCGAGCACGCTGATTTCTATGATGAATACCCGCGTGACGTCAAGGTCTTCTCCGGTGAATATGCAGCACATCCCGCACGCGGTACCGCTCCGGGCCGTCATCACAACACCACCGTCGGCGCGCTGTCTGAAGCAGCATTCCTGACCGGTGTGGAAAAGAACTCCGATGTCGTTGTTCTTTCCTCCTATGCACCGCTCTTTGCACGCAAGGACTTCACCCAGTGGGCTCCGGACATGATCTGGTTTGACAGCGAATCTGTGGACCGCACGCCCAGCTACTATGTCCAGAAGATGTACAGCTGCAACACCGCAACGGACACGATCCCCATGGACGGACAGGAAAAGACCTTCCGTGAAAAAAATGTCTTCATCAGCGTCACTTATGACCGCAATGCGGATCACCGCATCATCAAGGTCGTCAACATGAACGATGAAGAATTCCCGCTGACGCTGACAATCGACGGTGTGGGCTGCGGCGCATGTGAAACCTGCGCAATGGCTCCCGCATCCGTTACCATGGAACAGATGACCGCAGTGGATGAGACGCATGCCAAGGTGGAGACCTCCAAGGTACCGTTCACCGATTCTTTCAAGCTTCCGGCCAAGAGCTTCACGATCATCACCCTGTAATGAACGGAGCGTATCATGGTATTTGAAAATCTGGATGAAGCAAGAGAATTTTTTAAAGGCGATAAATTCGCGCTGACAAACGGCATGACCATCGATGAGATCGGTGAGGATTATGCAGTCTGCAGCATGACGATCGCCGAAAATCACTTAAATGCCAACGGAACGGTCATGGGCGGTGTCTATTTCACCCTGGCGGATTTCGCGTTTGCGGTGTCCGTAAACAATGTACACAAGATCACCGTGGGCATGGATTCCAACATCACCTTCCTGGTCCCGGCCAAAGGCGACAAACTGATTGCGGAATCCCGGGTACTCCGCACCGGAAAAACCACGACCTTCTGTGAAGTCAAGGTCCGTGACTCTTTTGACCGTCTGTGCGCGGTATTCACCGGAACGGCTTTCAAGCTGTAAGAACGATCCCTTAACAAAAAACGCATAACAAAGCGCCGCGAAAAATCATTTCTGATTCTTTGCGGCGCTTCTTTTGTTAAGCCCATCGGTGCCTCATTCCGGCACGGATATTAGAAATTTCTCATATGGATCACGGAAGGATCAAAGGAGGCGGTGTCCATACCGACTGCCACTTCTCCAAGCGCTTCTGCCTCCTGCAGCTGGGCAATGATCTTGTCGCGGTCCTTATACGGCTTTACGATGCGCACAGTCTTTGCGCCGCAGTCCATCCTTTATTTTACAAAGTCTTTAAAAAACCTGCGATACGATCGGCCAGGATCTTCTGGCCGGCAGCATTCGGATGCAGGCCGTCCGGCATGAACTTTTCCTTCAGAACAGGAACGATGGGGTTCACGCCATAACAGCTGTACAGATCCAGAACCGGAACGGAATAGTATTCGGCAACTTCACGGATAATATCCACATATCCCTTTAACGGAAGGGTTGGTGCTTTGTAGCCGTCACCCGTGGGACGCTGTTCATTATCACGATGGAGCGGAGTCAGTACCACGATCAGCGCGTTCGGGAAACGCTCGAATAATTTATTGTACAGCACATGCAGCGCGCCGTAGAAGGTGTACGGAGTGCGGTCATCCATGCTGCCGATGGGCGCGTCACCGTGACCGTAATCGTTCGTGCCGCCAAATACAACAACTGCATCCGCGTCGGCATCCATTTCATCCACGCGGGAGATAAAGTCCAGATCCCAGCGGGGCTCGTCAGACGGCTTCATCTGAACTGCAATACGCGTTCCGCTGATACCGTAATTCCGCGCTTCCGCGAGGCCTTCCATGCGGCGAAGCACTTCCGGATAAGTGTTTTCAATACGATCCACACCATGTCCCTCTGTGATGCTGTCACCCAGAAAATTGATCTTCTTTCCCCTTAAATCCATTGTTCGTTTCCTCCGCTTCCAAGTCCTCGGATATAACCCCGGACTCCTTCTGATGACCTTTATTTTATACTTTCCGATGCCAAAATCAACCCTGAATTTGAAGACAGAACGGAAGCTCCAGGTCATTCTCTTCAAGAAGTGTCTGATTTCTCAGAATCTCCCCTGCCGGACCGTCTGCAACGATCTGACCGTCCTTCAGGATCAGCACGCGCTCACAGGTCTCCAGCACCATGTCCAGATCGTGCGAGGAGATCAGTTTGGTTCCCGGCAGTTCCTTCAGAAGCCGGATCAGTTTGCGCCGGTTTTTGGGATCCAGAGAAGCAGAAGGCTCATCCATGAGAAGCATGGAAGGCTCCATCGCAAGAAGTACGGCAATTGCAGCCATTCGCTTTTCACCGCCTGACATTCGATGGTTCTGCCGTGTCTTGAGATACTGCAGTCCCAGCCTTTCCAGGACTTCATCCGCCTTCTTCTCCGCTTCCGCGCGAGGCATTCCGTAATTCATCGGTCCGAAGATCATGTCCTCCAGCACGGTCGGCATGAACATCTGACTGTCTGAATCCTGCAGCAGATATCCAAGCATCCGGCGAATGGCCGGAAGATTCTCCGCATTCATGACAAGCGCTTTTGAGACCGCATTTCCGGCCTCAGAAGGGTTTCCGTTCTCTCCGACAGTGATCGTCCCCCGGGCCGATACCAGTCCCAGAGCGGCTTTCATCAGTGTGCTCTTTCCCACGCCGTTTGCACCGATCAGTCCCACACACTCGCCTGCACAGATCTCAAAGGAAAGACCATTCAGCACCGTTTCTCCGCCGGGATAAGTATAGGTTACATTTTCAAACTTTAACATCGTTCTCACCTCTTGCATCAGAATCCGCCAATCACATGCGAGATCCATGCAGGCACATTCACAAAGCGCATCAACACCGTACAGGCCGCCGTGATCAGCGCCGCCGGCCAGGAATATCGTCCGTATTCCCGTTTCTTTGCATAATAAAACTCCCCGTTATAACCGCGGAGCAGCATACTGTTGTAAAGTTCTTCCGCGCGGTCCATGCTTCGAAGCAGGAGCTGTCCCAGGAACGATCCCCAGGCTTCCACGCGAACACCCTTCTGTCCCGGCGCACGTAAACTGTACGCTTCCGTCATGTCCGCAGCTTCTGAAAGAAGCAGTCCCACATAGCGGAAGGTCAGAAGAAGCAGCGAAGTCAGTATCTTAGGAACATGCAGCTTCCGAAGCCCCGCGCAGATTTCTTCAATGGAGGTAGTCGCTGCAAGAAGGAAGGATGCCATCAGGCAGAACACGCCCTTCATCATGAGCGTCAGCATGGACAGAACACCGCCGGAAACACGCACATTTCCGATCACCATCTGTATGCTTTTATCAAACAGCGGATTCAGAAGGCCCACAAAGGCCACAAGCGGCAGCACATGGCGCAGCTTGCGGAAGCAGGTCCTCACCGGCACCGAGGCGATCTGATAGCCGATGAACGGTATCAGCACCGCCGCAAAAAGCCCGGTGATATCATATTTATGAAATGAGACGACCGTGACGATGTATAGGACCGTCACAAAAAGCTTGGAAAGCGGTGTCATGCCATGCACCGGCGAGTTTCCCGCAGCAAGATCGTCCATTTCCCGGACCTCAAGCCGGGCTTTTTCCAGTTTGTTCATTAACGTTACCTGTGTTCCCAAACAGCAGCACCTGCCACCGTTACAGCAAAGACAACTGCCCGCTTCCGGACAGTTGTCCTCCAAATTTACGCTTTCTTTTTCTTCAGGAAGCCTGTCAGTGCCGCAATCAGGCCCGCCGCAGCTGCCACGATCGCGCAGCCCACGATACCGGATACGGATGTGCCGGCCGGGTTCTCGCTATCGCCCGCAAAGGCATAGTCCGGAAGGAACGCGGTCTTATCCTGAACGCTCGCAGCAGCATCGGCCACACTTGAGGACACACCGTAGTCTTCCTCGTCCAGGCCCATGTTATCGGACCAGCCTTCTTCCGCATTGCCGAACAGGGACCACTCCAGACCATCCGGATTTGAGCTTGCCAGAAGTGAGCATCCGCCGCCAATGACCAGCGCTGTCACAGCAAGAATGCCGAGCGTGGTCTTTACAGAGCCTCTGCTCTTCGCGGCTTCTTCCTGTACACCGCTTAAAAGTTCCGGCCGCATTTCGTGTACGAACACCAGGACTGCTGCCGTTACCACGCCTTCAATGAGGCCGATGGCCAGATGAATGGGCTGCATCAGCGCCAGAAACGCGCTGAAGGGCAGCTCGGTGATGCCGGAAAGCGACGTTTCCAGAACCACGGAAAACGCGCCCAACTGCAGCGTCAGCATACAGCCCAGGATCGCCGCAAGCAGGATCTTTCCGCGGGATGCACCTCTTCCCGCGCCAAACAGTCTGCTGTTCATGATGGGCCGCCAAATCAGGAAATAGCCCACAAAACAGCCGTAAAACGCCATGTTCCAGATATTCGCGCCCAGGGCCATCAGGCCGCCGTCCGCAAAGAACAGACATTGGATCGCCAGAATGACGATCATGCTCAAAAAGCCCGCCCAGGGTCCCAGGATCGCGGACAGCAGCATGCCGCCGCAAAGATGTCCGGAAGAACCGGTACCCGGAATGGTGTAGTTGATCATCTGTCCCGCAAAGACCATCGCAGACATGATGGCCATGGTGGGAAGTTTCACAGAAGCCGGAGCCGTCAGGTCCTTTGCTTCCTTTTTAAGTTTTACGATGGATGTACCCGCAGCACCTGCGGATGCAGCGTACATGACGCCGGCCACTGCCGGTGTCAGTAAAGCGTCAGCCATATGCATAACAATTCACCTCACTATTTTGCTTCCATGTGGTTGATCATGCTGGCTAAATATCCGGCGCCAAAGCCGTTGTCTATGTTCACTACAGACACGCCGCTTGCACAGGAGTTCAGCATGGAGAGAAGGGCTGAAAGGCCGTTGAAGGAAGCACCGTAACCGACACTGGTGGGGACGGCGATGACCGGGCAGTCCGCAAGACCGCCGATGACGCTCGCCAGCGCGCCTTCCATGCCGGCAATGGCAATGATGACCGATGCGCTCATGATCTCATCCATGTGCGCAAGCAGCCGGTGAAGACCTGCCACGCCCACGTCGTAAAGACGCACCACTTCATTTCCGTGTGCTTCCGCGGTCAGAGCCGCTTCCTCCGCAACGGGTATATCGGATGTTCCGCCCGTTGCGACCACGATTTTACCGATACCATCGGCGGCAGGCAACTGTCCGATCACACCGATCCTGGCCTGCTTCCGATAATCCATTTCATGCACCTTCATGATTTCTTCCGCCGATTCTTCGGACAGACGTGTGATCAGGATCGTTTTCACACCGTTATTCTTCATGGCTTCGACAATGCCGATCATCTGCTCCGCGGTTTTGCTCGCGCCGTAAATGACCTCGGCCGCCCCCTGACGGATGCCGCGATGAAGATCGATCTTGGCATAACCAAGGTCCTCAAAGGGCTCCTTCTTGACCGCCAGCATGGCATCGTCCACTGTAATGTCTCCGCGCTGCAGCGCTTCTAAAGTCTTTCTGATCTCGCTGTTCATGTTGTCCTCGCTTACTCTCCGCGGACCTCCAGGTCCAGTACAACGGAGGGATAATCTTTTTTTAGTTCGGTTACGATGGCTTTCCGGTTCGCAAGGACCCGTTCAAGCTGATTTTCCGGAAACTGCAGTCTTGCTGCGCCGTCTGTACCTCTTCTTACACGGAAATCCGTGAAGCCGAGGCCAAACAGAAAGTCTTCCGCCCGTTCCGTGGCCTGCAGTTTTTCAAGGGTGATGGGCTCACCTGTTGGAATGCGTGTTGCCAGACAGGCGTAAGCCGGTTTATCCCAGGTGAACAGCCCCGCTTCTTTTGAAAGGCGGCGGATCTCCGACTTGGTCAGGCCGCAGATGCGAAGCGGCGATTTGACCTCCAGTTCGCGCAGGGCACGCATGCCGGGGCGGTCGCCGGCGTCATCGGAGGCATTGGTGCCGTCCAGAAGCACGGTGAAGCCATCGGCTGCTGCTGCATTCAGAATCTTTTCAAAAATCGCGCGCTTGCAGTAATAACAGCGGTCCCTGGGGTTCGATGCCACAGCCGGTTCGGAAAGGACATCGGCGTCGATGACGGTCATTTCCGCATGCAGTTCGTTTGCGAGGCGAAGGGCATCGTCCAGCTCAAACTGTGGCTGAAACGCGGACTTTACATAGTACGCGTGAACCTCCGCGCCGTAATGAATGCCTGCGTAAAGAAGATACGCAGAATCCACTCCACCGGAAAAGGCAATGGCTGTTTTCGGGTTTTCCCGGAAAAATTCCTGTAATGTCATGTGGGTCCTTTCTGAAACGTGGCTGTGTTATGTCGGAGTGTATGCCGATGGAATCACCTGTCAACGCATGAGTTTCCGAGCAGCTGATTGAAAAAGAAGGCATACGACTCCCTTGTTGGGAATACGTATGCCTTCCTGAACATACCGGATCAGTAAAATAATCTGCCGCTGCCTGCGGCAAAGGTATAACTCAATGCTTCTGCATTGCAGATGTTACTTCAGTAACTTATAAAATATAACATATCTGCGGGAATGCTGTCAAGAATTCATCTGCAGGTGACACCGGGGACGTATTTTTATTTGAACAGAAATCTCAAAATCTCCGGCATATACTTCTTCCACGCCTCGTTGCAATGCGACTGGCGCGTATCCAGCAGAAACATCAGATGTTCCTTGTCAATGCCCTTCTCCATCAGCTTACGATAGACCGCGAGCACATGATCCACGCTCGTTACATCGATGCCCTGATCGCCGTTATAAAAAGCAAACTTATGACCTCCAAGCTTTGTAAAATCATACTCATCCAGGATCTTCAGCATGCCGTTCAGATCGAACATCGGGAAGCCCGGTGAACAGATGATGGCCTTTCCGAACACTTCCGGATTTCTGAGCATCATGTAATACGAGGTGGTCCCGCCTGCGGAAATGCCGCCGATGGTCGTGTTCTCCGGTCCTGTCAGTGTCATGAAGTTCTCATTGATCGTTTCCATCAACGCTCCAATGACAAAATCCGCATAGAGATCTGTGGTACTCTCCCCCGGAATGACCGGAATCCTGAAACCGCGTACTACCACACCGACTTCGCCGCGGGGTGCTGCCGGAGTGAGTTCCGTGCCGCGGGTATCGGCGTTATCGACAGCGACTACGATGGCTTCCACACCTGTTTCCGTGAGCGCACGATCCATGTCGATCTTCACTTCATCCTGTTCATTTCGAAAAACTCCCTGGCCGTCGTGCATATAGATGACCGGGAAACGACGCACACCGTCATAAGCATCCGGCAGATACACTCGTATTTTCCGTGTCCGATGGTCCGGATACGGCACCATTTCCATTTCAAATGTAACGATCCTACCACCCACAATGTCCTTCTGATATTCATATTCCTTAAGTTCCGGTTTCATAATGCCCTCCCGATACTTTTTCTTTAGCATAGTCCAAATGAGAATGAGATGCAAACAGAAAACAGTATTATTAAAAAACAACTGCGAAATAGGGGGTGAAATTCACGGAATGTATTTGAAGGGACTTCGGTTTATGTGTTATAGTTAGCGTAATGAACTGCCGGTCTTGTAATGGTTCCGACAGAAAACAAACAAACGGAGATTTTTATGGAAACCATGTATTATATCGTTGAAACCATCGACGGCGATTACGCCCACTTAAAGCGCACGGATGCTCCGTTCGATGATCTGAAGCTGGTGGCACGCGCTCTGCTTCCGGAAAGCATTCGTGAAGGCAGTCAGCTCAAGTATGAAATGTTCCAGTACACGCTGATGGACTGATGCCGCTGTTATAACATCTGCAGCCTTGATATTCTGATACTTGCAATTTTGCTTTTTGACATTTGTAGTTTTTACTTCCGGGGAAAGTGATATGAACAAAGCGAAAAAAAACGCGCAGATCCTCATGGTTCTGGCACTCATTGCCAACATTGTGATTTTTATTCAGGAAGTCCGCTATTTCGCGGAAAACCTGGGGAATCTGAAAGGTGCAGTTGTCTTTTTCACCTTTGATTCCAATATTTACGCGGGCATCGTGTCCTTCATTATGGCCTTCGATCTCATCGAGTGCCTGATTGCCAAGCGCCGCACCGCTCATCGCGGTGTGCTGATCCTGAAATACACGGCAGCCTGTGCCGTCATGGTCACCTTTCTGACAGCGGCGTGCTACCTGGGGCCGGTCGTCCACCTGAAAAACCTGTTCAAGGGGAGTCAGCTGTACGCGCATCTTCTGGTGCCGATTGAGGCCTTTCTATCGCTCATCCTGCTGGAACGCGGGGCCAGGCTGAAGCTGTGGCATGCATTTTTCGGCCTGATTCCGGTACTTACTTACGGCATCTTCTATATCTATTTTGTGCTGAACCATGTCTGGACGGATCACTATCATATGATGCTGACGGATCCGTGGATCCTTTCCATCGGAATCGCAGCGGCGGCGTTCTTCCTGCTGTCAATGGTCGTGGCAGGGGTGTATATGGTGGTGGAGAAGGTTGCAGGAAAGTAAGCCTGATGATGTACACGGTTCCGTACTCGACGGGTAAGGACTTTATCTGCAAGGATTCCGCCGATGACCGGAGAGATCATCGAAAAGATGCTCATGACGGAAAATATGAGGCCGATCTGAGACGCAGACACTCCATTTGAAGCCAGAAAGGTTGTGCGAAATGCAAACGTTGCATCTGTGACACCAAACAGCAGGTTTATAAAAACATCCCCATTGTCATAAAAACGCGGGCAAAACCCCCGTTTTACCCGCGTTATACGAATGGAGACGATGGGAGTCGAACCCACGACCTTACGGATGCGAACCGTACGCTCTCCCAACTGAGCTACGCCCCCAAATATGCTGTTTCTCCTGGAAACACACTCATTCTACTTCTTTCAAAAGCATAAATCAAGTGTTTTTTTATCGACTGTTTTTTGCTTTTTACTTGCCGAAAGCAGCCGGAAGTTTCATAATGACACTAACATACCAAACGCACCGGAAAAAACAATGAGTCCTGCGGATCCATAAGCCGCGGGAATGAAAGGAGCACTGTCATGGCCAATTTAAGCGGCACTTATTTTTCAGCGGTGATGCAGAGAAACATGCGCTTCACTGCCATTCTTTCCAATGATAACACGGTCGCCCCGGAGGTCAACCCGCACTACGCACGTCCGAAAAAGAACGTTTATCTTCTGCACGGTTACTGCGGCTGCGATTCCGACTGGGGCCTCAATGCCCCGCTCTGCGAGGTCGCAAACAAGTACAATGTGAATTTCTTCATGCCCTCGGGTGAAAACAGCTTCTACCTGGACCAGCCGGCCACAGGCTTCAAGTATGCCGAATATGTGGGAAAAGAATTCATCGAATACACCCGGAAGACCTTCAATCTGTCCTGCGAAAAGGAGGACACCTTCATCGGTGGTTATTCCATGGGCGGCTTCGGCGCGATCCACACCGCACTGGCTTATCCGGATAACTTCTCCCGCGTCATCGCGCTCTCATCTGCGCTGATCGTCAACGGCCTTGTAGGCATGAAGCCCGGTACGGGAAATCCGGTTGCCAATTACGATTACTACCATCAGATGTTCGGCGACCTGGACCACCTGAAGGAAACCGCAAGCGACCCGGAATTCCTGATGGAAGAACTCTTAAAAGAGGGCAAACAGATCCCGGCAATGTTCCTGGCCTGCGGCACGGACGACAGCCTCATCGCCCCGAACCGTGCATTCTGCGAATTCATGGACGTCCACAACATTCCTTACACCTTTGTCACGGAACCCGGCCATCACGACTTTGATTTCTGGCGCAAGCACCTTGTGACCGGCCTCGAGTGGGCGCTGTAATCACTTCCACCCAGGAAAAAGACCTGCATTTCTTAATGAATGCAGGTCTTTTTACGCGCTTTATGAACTTTTCGTTTTACTTCGGGCCTTATTCTCTTTCTGTTTCATCAGCATCAGTACACCTGCGATCAGGATCGCCGGGAAACATGCCGCCGCCAGCAATCCGGCTTTCAGATTGTCTCCCGCTGCCGATGACACCATGCCAACCAGCGTCGGTCCGGAGCTGCAGCCCAGATCACCAAAAAGCGCAAGAAGCGCAAACATCGCCGTTCCCCCCAGCGGCATCCGCTGCTGTGCCGTGGAGAATACTCCCGGCCACATGACGCCCACGGAGAAACCGCACAGGCCGCATCCCAGGAGCGATACAACCGGCCAGGGTGCAAACACGGCGATCATATACGCCAGAATACACAGCGCTGCACAGCCGATCATATATTTCATAAGATCGATCTTTCCGGCAAGCTTCGCAAAAACCACGCGCGCAATGCCCATGGTGACTGCAAAGAAACAGGGACCCAGGATATCGCCCATGGTCTTGGAGACCTTCAGACCGCCTTCCGCAAAGGCAGACGCCCACTGCGCCATCGCAAGCTCCGACGCGCCGGCCATGACCATAAGAAGCGCAAAGATCCAGAACATTCCGGAACGGAAGAGCGCGCCGATGGTCATTCCGCTGCCCTCTTCCACCAGATTGTTGATGGGAACCAGCATCAGATAGCCGGCATTGAACAACGGCAGAAGCGCCCACAAACAAGTCAGGACCCGCCAGCTTTCCTTGCCGAATACCTTCAGGAAAACAGTGGTCAGAAGCACGACCGCCACACAGCCCCAGCAGTAAAAAGAGTGCAGCAGGCTCATTGCCGCCTGTTTGTTCTTGTCCGTTGGACACGCCTCCACGATGGGGCTTACCAGCACTTCGCTGATACCGCCGCCGATGGCATTGAAGAACACGCAGATGAGAAGTCCCGCATAAGCATTCGGCAGAATGAACGGCAGGAACGCAAGCCCCACAAGGCCGATCGTCGATGCCACATGTCCGCCCACGATCAGCGTACGGTAGCCGATCCTGTCCGCGTATTTTGCGCCGAAAATGTCCACCAGAAGCTGGATCGCGAAGTTAATGGTGGAGATCAGTGTGATCTGCTGCAGCGAAAAGCCGAAAGTGTCCCGGAAAATCAGGAACAGAAGCGGCGGCAGGTTGTTGATGAGGGCCTGCATGATGTAGCTTAAGTAGGCCGCATAAATTGTGTGTTTATAACTTTTTCTTACGTTTGCAAACATAATTTACCTTAATAACAGCCGGCCATGTGAAAACAGCCGGCTGTTTCTGTAATAATATCTTGAGTTACATCAGTAACCG
The DNA here is from genome assembly GCA_946040795.1 of uncultured Lachnospiraceae bacterium. Classification (GTDB taxonomy): domain Bacteria; phylum Bacillota; class Clostridia; order Lachnospirales; family Lachnospiraceae; genus UBA1267. Next base: position 16,643 of record CAMGCK010000025.1, on the reverse strand, counting down.
ATCATGTACCATGATTGGTTACCCACATTGATTCCTGCATTTCAAGGTATATCAGTAACCAATCATCGGAATGTGTTCCGTCTCCTCATAGTAAGCCGGAACCGCGCCGCGGCGTACTTCGTACAGGGTCTTTGCGCATTCCTTCATGGCATCGGCCATTTCCGGATACGGACGGGTGCAGACATCGATGAGACCGATCTGGTAGTTTTCACCGTCCATACGGCCCAGACAGAACTGATCCTGCCACTGGAACCAATGGGTACCGACACCGTACGGATGCTCAGCCGTCTTCTCAACGAAGGAACGGTAAGCCTTGGCACGCTCGATCTGGTTTGTAACGCCCTTCAGGCCGGTAGCCGGAAGCCCGCGGTCCAGTGCGCCGAAATGGAACTCACCGATCAGGATCGGGCGGTCAACGCCTGCCTTGACAGCAAAATCCATATCGATGGACGGATCAAAGGAATAGCAGTTGATGGAGAATACATCGCAGTATTCCCAGCCTGCGCACATGTCGGCATTGTAAGCCTTGGACCAGCGAAGACCCAGGTTCAGATGGTTCGGGTCTACCTTGCGGCAAGCCTCTGCCGGGATACGAACATACTCACGTACCAGGAATACGGAATACTCACGAAGATCCTTTTCACAGGCCTTGGAGATCTTGGAGCAGTCACGGATAGACTTGTCAAAATCATCAAAGGACTCGAAGGAAGAGCCCCATGCTGCATTCAGGGCGTCAATGGTCTCATAACGCTCCATGAGCCATGCCTTCAGGCCGGCGCGGCAAGCGGTCTGTGCCGGGTTGTAAAGAACTTCATCGGCGATGACAAGGTCTTCAATGAAGTTGAATTCCGGTTCGTTTCTCATGAAGTAACCGATCAGCATCGGATCATCCTTGTACGGACGCAGCTGCTCAGCGAAGGGAATTGCATTCTGCTTGTACTCTTCGGACAGAACATCCGGGAAGTCACGGTAGATACGGGTCTCAGTATCCGGGTACAGCATACCGATCTGCTGAACGTACGGAATCGGAACGGACGGAACCTTGAAGGTGTTGATGTCAAGACCGTTTACTTCACAGTAACGCTTGGCGGACCAGCCCATCGTCGGATGAGAACCGGTGGTGTTCAGACCGAGAGTGGACATAATGTGGTTGTAGTTCTGCTCCCACTGTTCTTCTGCCTTCTCGCCGTAAACACGATGAATATTGGCCTTTCCGAAGCCGAACATGATCTGATGCTCAGCCGGCATGTAAGGTGTACGCTGAACGATGCGCTCATCGTAGAAATCCTTGTATTCGCCTTCTCTGTCCGGGAGCCAGTCACAGAACTTCTCCAGGCCGTCAATGCGATCGCCCAGGTGCATCTGGCCAACGCCGCAGACACCATGAGAGAAGTAAGAATAGCCATCCGGGTCCGTAAGATACCAGCGGCCGTCCACCTTTGCGGTAGAAAAGAAGCCGGTGCCTTCCTTGACCTTGTGGCCCAGGTAGCCGCCCCACTTGTCCCAATCGGACTGCGGATAAGCAACCGGACCTTCATTTGCCTTGACAACTTCAACCAGCTCTTCAAAGGATTTGACCTTGCCCGGCCATTCCTTGGGTTTCCACTGGCCGAATTCATCAACCAGCTTGATGTCCGGAAGCGGGAATTCAGACGGTTCTTCATCTGCAAGATAGAAATCAGACAGCGTGACCTTGATATCATGGAATGCGTCTTCAATACCGAGTTCGATCTTGACGCACTCGTCCATCGTGATGCGATGGCCATGGCATACCAGCTTCAGCATACCCGGCGTACGGGTCGTGTAAATGGTGTGCGCGTCCATGTAGTTCAGGTCAAAACGGACGCGTGTCTTGACGCCCGGCAGAAGACCGAAACGATAGACAAGACGCTCTTCTGTTTCACCGGCTGCATAAAACCGAAGCATGAACGGAATGCAGTGATCCTCCAAAAGCTCGATATCGCCGACGATGTAGCGATGCTTTGTGCCTACGGTACCTTCCAGAGACGCGCCGCCGTGGTTCTTTCCGTAAACCACAAGCATCTTGTCCGGTGCTGCCTCCAGGATCTGTGCGTCACGGGCAACGGACAGAGCCAGATTGATTTTTTCCATGTTGTTCTCCTTTATGATGTCTTATTTACTGTATTCATCACAGCAATCACATACTTGAAATAACATTTACCACTTTTCGTAGTGGATCCGGTTCTCTTCAAAACGACCTTCCCGCGCATTCGGCATCGGATCCTCCGGATAACCGAAAGCAATCAGATGCTGTGGTTCAATATCGGCCGGCAGGTTCAGGAGTTCCGTCAGCGCATCGATGTTGGACTGACTGGGCCATACGCCGAGCCAGACCGAGCCGATCCCCATGCTCCATGCCGCCAGGATCATATTTTCCGTGGCGATGGAGGTATCAACAGCTGCATAACCGGGCGCATCCGGGAACATTCTGTTTTTATTCGCTAAGACCACGATGCCCAGCGCGGCATTCTTCAGGGGACCGGAGTATTTACTTGTTTTTTCAGCCATCTGTGCCAGCATTTCCTTATCGCGGACAACAAGGAACTCAAAAGGACGCGCATTGGCTGCAGACGGACCGGCCATGGCAGCTTCCAGCATGGCATTCAGATCACTGTCTGAAATGGCTTCGTCCGTAAATTTGCGAACGCTTTTACGGCTCATAATGGTTTCAAAAGTGTTCATGTACTCTTCTCCTTATGTTGTTTTCAATGCCGAAATACAGATGCTTGCAGACACTGAAGACACTTGTTTCTATGCTAATGATACCACATTCCCCAAAAAGTAAAACCCATTTCTGTAATTTCTTTCAATATTAACAGAATTGTTTCCCCCATTTTTATAAAAGCTGACGGTTTATTGTTTTTTGCAATATGGTATAATAAATGTGCGCTGTATTCGGGTTAACGAAACAGCAGCAGGAGGAAAATTTAATATGAAACTGAAAGCACAACAGATCGCAGGTCTGGGACTGTTTACGGCCATCGTCGTCGTTCTTCAGGCTCTTGCAGTCAACATCCGTTTCGGTATCTTCAGCATCACGCTGGTCCTGATTCCAATAGTAGTCGGTGCGGCACTATATGGCTGGCTTGCAGGTGCGTGGCTGGGCTTTGTTTTTGGCGTTGTAGTACTGTTTACAGACGCAGGCGCATTCCTGGCCATCAGTGTTCCCGGAACCATTTTAACCTGTGTTTTAAAGGGTATGGCAGCCGGTGCAGCAGCCGGTGCGGTGTACAAGCTTCTTGAAAAGAAGAACACCTGGATCGCCGTCATTCTGGCAGCTCTTGTGGCTCCCATCTGCAATACCGGAATCTTTTTACTTGGATGCCGTCTCTTCTTCTTTGATACCATCAAGGTCTGGGCAGAAGGCGCGGGCTTTGCAAATGCAGGCGCTTACATGATCTTCGGACTGGTCGGCATGAACTTCATCGTTGAAACCGCAACTAACCTGGTTCTCTCCACTGTGGCTGTACAGCTGATCAGGATCGGCAGAAAATCACTCAGAAGAAGCAAAGCTGCATAACATCGATTTAAAACAACTGAATATAAAAAAGGCGGTGTGAACAATCATTCTTGATTATTTCACACCGTCTCTTTTATTTGTTTTCTGTTCTGGGTGACAATGTTGTCACCAGCTTTCACCTGCCGTCACCCGCTGTCACAAACAGCCTCAATGTCAGCTATAGAATTCCTTTAATGCCTTCTGCACCGCGTAATATGCCGGCTTAGGCTTACAGTCCTTGGTGACGATGCCCCAGTAATCTTCGGACGGGCAGGTCTCACCGCCGCAGTGGTAGCACTTGTAAGCATCTCTCCAGCAGAACAGGAACGAGCCGATGCAGTGCGGATGCTCTGCAAAGATCTGCAGTCCGCGGTAAACAAAATCCGCCTGAACTTCATCCGTGTGTCCGCCCGGTGCGGTAAAATACCACTTCTGGGTGTAGCACTCTTCCGGAAGGCCGAAAGGAACCATCTTGGGTTCCACATAGTGATGATCGGAATATTCGCCGCCGGAGGAATAGCCCCACTCATTGGCAAGAACCGGCAGACCGTACCGCTCATACAGCTTGTCGATGGTCTCCGTCCAGGTCTCCACGGTGCCTTCCTGCCATGAGCCGTAATACTGGTCATCGCCCATGTAATAGAAGGAATGGCCCGGCGCGTAGACCAGATCCGCAATCTCCAGCGCACGCGGAGTATATGCGGAAAGATTGATGCCGCAGCGTGCCTCCGGGTTGCCCTTGACAATACCCTCAGCCTGAACACGGGCTGTCATCGTAACGATCTCATCGGAATAGTGGCTGGCAAAGATCGGATTGTCGATCTCATTCATGCACTGCCAGTAAATGCCGGCCGCATCGCCCAGGTCGCGGCAGATGAATTCACAGGCATCGCGAACATTATCATAATATTCCTTTGTTCCCTTTTCACCACAGAAATCCGGAATGGTTTCCATCCAGCGGGTCTTTCCGAGCGCTTCATCAAAACGATAAGCGCCCAGCCCAGGCGTCGTAACCATGATCTCAAATCCACAGTCATGGACGGCGATGATTTCTTCCTTCTCCTTCAGATACTGCTCTGAGATCGTGCCAAACATGCGATCCGTCCACGGAAAACTGACATGCATCCGCATCCATTCCATGCCGAGATCCTTTACCATGCCATACTCGCCTTCCGTATTGTAGGCAAATACGATTCCCTTAATTTTCTCTGATGCTTTCATGATTGTACCTCCATAGAAAATCCGTATGCCAATGGGGACGTTTCTCTTTGTCACTTATGCCAATGGGGACGTTTCTCCTTGTCACTTATTCCGCTTTTACCGTGACAACAGCAGTCTCGCCGCTTTCAGCGGTGATCCTGACCTTGATGTCGCCGGGGGCATCTGCCTGTACAACTGCAAGAATCTTGCCGTTGAACATCTTGCGGTTTGCATTTCCGTAAAGGCTGAGATCCAGCAGGTCGCCGGCATCCATGCCGACAAGGTGAGCCGGGCCTTCCACCTCACAGGAGATCATCGGGCATGCGTCCGGAACAAAGCGGCCTTCTGCATCCTCTGCGCTGATCTCGATCTGGAAGAGACCATCGACCTTGTTGACGCACTTGTCAGCTTCAGCCTTCAGTGACGTCATCTCGCCGGTGGTGGTGATTTCTTCAACCGCAACCAGTTCACCGTCGATGTAGCCTTCTGCTCTCAGCGTTCCCGGTTCGTAAGCAACATCCCAGGCCAGATGAAGATCATTGGTGGTGTAGTGCTTGCCAGCACCGTCCAGCCATGACTTGGTGCAGCCAAAACGCGGGCACTCATAGCCGCGCTCACCAACGAACTTACCATTGATGTACAGTTTGACATACTGGCAGTTCGTGTACGCAACAACGGCCTTGTACTCTCCTTCCTGACCCTTGAAATTCCATGCCGGCAGCAGATGAAGAGTGGTTTCCTTCGTGTTCCAGATGGAACGGAAGTAGTAATAAGTATCCTTCTCAAAACCTGCGGTATCGATGGGTCCGCTTCCTGCGCCTCTGGACGGCCAACGAGTCTCACCGAGGTAATCGATGCCGGTCCACAGATAGTCACCGGAAACAAAGTCATGACTTGCCGTATAACGCCACAGTGCTTCATGATGCATGGAAGCCTGTGCATAACCGCCCCCACGGCCCTTGCCGGAATAGTCGCCGCGGGTACCGCCTGCGGAACCATTCTCAGTACCGATCATGCGGCGATCCGGATATTCCATCTTGTCTTCTTCATAGAAGGTCTCTGCACGCTCTCTCCAACGGCCTGCATAGTTGTAACCAACCACATCAAGCGCATTTTCAAACTCACGTCTGGTACGGATGGGCTCGACTGCCACGATGTTATCGCAAGCAGAGGTAACCATACGGCTGGTATCTTCACGATGGCAGATGTCCTGAAGCTTCTTCAGAATCTCCACGCCGTCGATGGAAGACTGTTCCGGGATCTCGTTGCCGATGCTCCAGATCACAACAGACGGATGATTGTAATCGCGGCGAAGCATGGTGGTCAGATCCTCTTCTGCATGATTCGTGAAGAACATGGAAGAACCGTAAGCCAGTGCTTCGGAATAATAGTTGTCGGTTTTGTTCTTTGCCAGAAGCCATTCATCAAATGCTTCATCCATGACCAGGAAGCCCAGTTCATCGCAAAGATCCAGAAGTGCCGGAACCGGCGGGTTGTGTGCGCAGCGAACGCCGTTGCAGCCCATTTCCTTTAACTTCTTCAGACGACGTTCCCAGGTATCGCGGTAGCCCACGGCGCCGGTCAGACCACAGTCATGATGCAGGCACATACCCTTGATCTTGACGGTCTCTCCGTTTAACAGGAAGCCCTTTACTGCATCAAAGGTTGCGGTACGGATACCGGTCTTGCAGGTGAATTCATCAACCGGAGCACCATCGACGATGACCGTGCTGACGAGCGTGTAAAGATACGGATCTTCATCGGTCCAGAGATGCGGGCCCTGGATCAGCGGACGTACCATACAGTCGCTGGTCTCACCGGCATCCAGATACAGCGCAATACCGGACGTGGAAACCAGATTGCCTTCTGCATCGTACAGCTTGTGCTGAACACCAACGTGTGCCGGAGCACAGCTGTCATTGGTGACCATCGCCTTGATCTGAAGATCTGCACTATCCTGCTTCGGATACAGGCCGTTCGTGGCAACGCGGACACCGAAGTGTGCAAAATGTACCTTCTCAGTACGAACTAAATATACATCGCGGTAAATACCGGAACCGGAATACCAGCGGGAGTTCGGAACCAGTCCGTTGTTAACGCGGACGGCAATGACGTTTTCGCCTTCCAGGGCCTGCTCCGTGATGTCTACATAGAAAGTGGTATAGCCGTATCCGTGTCCACCCGCCTTTTTACCATTGACGTAAACGGTGGAATCCATATATACACCCTCAAAACAGAGGTAGATCTTTTCGTTTTCAGTGATGTTTTCAATGCTCAGATGCTTTCTGTACCAAGCAATACCGGACTTTCCATAGCCGCCACCGCCGCCGGTCTTTTCATCTTTATCAGGTTCATAATCCACACTCCAGTCGTGCGGAAGGTTTAATGTTCTGAAGCCCTGTTCATCTGCGGAGGTCTCTTTGAAAGCGTCCTGATCTTCCAGTTTGAACAGCCAGTTTTTATTAATTAATTCAGTGTTTCTCATGGCGGTCTCCTTAAAAACTGCAATTTTTATACAGTCACCGGAAGCCGCACATGGCGGTATTCCGGGCTGCAAAAAGGGCGACAGCGTAATGCCGCCGCCCTTTCATTGGGGTCACCCCCAATTGTCAGACAAAATCGATCCTGTAAAACGGATCATTAGTTCATAGATTCATACCATGCTGTGTACTGCTTCAGCATTTCTTCCTGAACAGTCTCAAGACCAACTGCCTTTGCAGCATCCATCATCTCAGCGATCTTAGCTGCCGGATCATCGTACAGACCAAGCTGCAGAGACGGGATGTACTCCTTGAAGACAGCGTCTACAGCCTGTGCTTCAGCCTGAACCTCAACATCGCTGAATACGAAACCTTCAGTGGGAGTTGCAACCATGATTTCCTTAGCTGCGTCGTTGATAGCAACCTTACGCGGGTCAGCACCGGTCTGCTCGATATCGCCGTTCTTTACAGCCCAGCACATAGAGAGGTTATCAGCCGGATAATCAGCAGACTTCTCAAGTTCGGTGTAGTGGCCTTCAGCATCGATTTCATAGTGAGTGCCTTCAATACCAAGTCTGAACAGGTGGTTCAGGTAGGTATCGTTCTTGATCAGGTCAAGTACCATTGCGGTACGTTCCGGATGCTCGGTAGAAGCGGTAATAGCCATATCGTTGTTGTTGTACGGCTCACCGGTAGCGAACTTATCTTCAGTGATGCTGTATGCAGCACACTCAACACCTTCGGTCTTCTCAGCCATTTCCATGTAAGTGAAGACGGAAGTATTCCATGCGATGGAAGCGCCGGCCAGAGAACCGAATGCGTCATCATCAGAAACCTGGTTGTTCAGAGCGTCACGGCTCCAGCAGCCTGCATCAGCCATTTCCTTCATATCTGCGCAGTAAGAAGCGAACCAGTCGGTCTCCCATGCGAACATAAGATCTTCCGGAGCCGGTACACCGCCGTCATAAGCGTATAAGTACTGAAGGTAGGTCTGGTTGGAGATCGCGGTCATGGAACCGAACTGCTGTCTGTAGGTATCCCAAAGTTCGCTGTTGCTGCCTGCTGCTGCCATAGCAAGGATACCGGATTCCGGAGTTTCCTTTTCAGCGATGGTAAGGCAGAAGTTCTTGTAATCATCCCAGCTCTTCAGTTCGCCGATGCCGTACTTGTCAGCAAGGTCCTGACGAATGGCAACGATCTTACCGTTCGGGTTGGTGGCGTTCTGCGGAACTGCGATGATCTCGCCGTTCAGCTTAACGCCGTCCCAGGATGCCGGAAGCTGATACTTCTTGGAAAGCGGCATGTAATCTGCGATGAAGTCCTCAGACAGAGCCATGAAGGAGCCCTTCGGAGCTTCAGTCCAGAGGTAGCACCACGGAGCGGTGAAGATCAGGTCGATGTCCTCACCGGCTGCAAGGTTCATGGAATACAGTTTGCTGTAATCAGACCATGCCCAGATGGTGAAATCGAGCTTGGTATTGAAGTCAGCGAGGTATTCGTTAGCCTTTTCAACGATCTGGTCGAAATCGTTCGGGGTATCACCGATGAGGTAGATGTAAACGGTCTCTTCCTCGCTGAGATCGGTATTCGGATACATATCCGGAGTAGCCTTAATCTGTACGCCGGGAGCAATCTCTGCCGGAAGATCTGCAAGCGGGTCAGCAGCCGGAGTATCTTCTCCGCCTTCTGCCTTGGTCGTGGTGTCAGCAGTGCCCTTTGTGGTCGTTTCGGTGTCGCCACCCTTAGTGCCACAACCAGCCAGAGCTGACAGTACCATCATTGCTGCAAGCAGCATTGCTAAGTACTTTTTCATTGTTTGTTTCTCCTTTTTTGTTTTTATTTTTTGCACAGCTTCTCCGCTGTACAGAAAACCATGTTTGAATGCATCAGCCCTTAACAGCGCCGATGGTAAGACCCTTAACGAAATACCGCTGCACAAAGGGGTACAGAAGGATGATCGGGCCGGTTGCGATGACCGTCATGGCCATCTTCATACTCTGAAGCGGTACATTCGTTAACGGCAGACCGGATTTTTCAGCAACAATTCTCATTGCTTCCGCAGAGCCTAACATACGCTGCAGGTAGTACTGAAGGTTCCAGAACTCTTCCTTGTTGATGAACAGCATACAGTTGTACCAATCATTCCAGTAAGCCAGTGCTGCGAACAGACCAAGCGTTGCGATCAGCGGCTTGGAAAGCGGCAGGATCAGACGTACATAAATGGTGAAGTCATTTGCGCCGTCAATCTTAGCGGATTCGGAAATAGCTGCCGGAATGCCGCGCATGAAAGACTTTGCAATGATCATGTTCCATACAGAGAACATCATCGGGATCAGGATAGCCAGGTAGCTGTCCTTGAAGTGCAGGTAACGGGTGCAGAGCACGTACCACGGAACAAGACCGCCGTTGAACAGGGTCGTGAAGAAGAAGAAAAACGCAAATCCGTTTCTCCACGGGAAGTCCTGTCTGGATAATACATAACCGGTCATGGTTGCCATCGTGATTGCCAGGAAAGTACCTACAACGGTAACACCGATGGTATTTGCATATGCACGGACGATCGTCATCGGATTCTTCAAGCAGAGCTGATAAGCTTCAAGCGAGAAGCTCTTCGGAATCAGCGGATAGCCGCTGCGGATCAGTTCCGCGTTGGATGTAAATGATGCAATGATGATCAGGTAGAACGGCATCAGACATAACAGCGCGAAAATGCTGATCAGTACATAGCCAATGATATTGAGGGCGATGACATCGCCGCCGACTTTTATTTTCTTGGGCTGATATAAAGCCGTATCTTTCTTTGCCATGTTCTTTAGCCTCCCCTTAGTATAATGCGTAGTCCGGATTGACCTTCTTGACGATGCCGTTGCAGATCATGATCGTGCAGAAGCAGAGAACGGACTGATACAGGCCGGCTGCACTGGAAACACCAAAGTCACCGGTATCCATGAGGAGTTTGAAGATGTAAGTATCAATAACTTCCGTAACCGGCTGCAGGAGTGAAGAACTCTTGACTGTCTGATAGAACAGACCGAAGTCGCCGCGGAAGATGTTGCCGATTGCCAGAAGAACCAGGGTCATCATCGTCGGGATCAGGGACGGGATGGTCAGGTAGCGGATCTTCTGCCATGCGTTCGCGCCGTCGATGGCAGCTGCTTCAAACATTTCCTGATCGAGGCCGGTAATGGCAGCCAGATAAACAACGGTTCCGTAACCGGTTGCCTTCCAGAGTTTTAAGAGAACCAGTACGATGGGCCAGTACTTGGGAGTGTTGTACAGATCCATATCCGGTAAACCGAGGTTTCTCATGATGTGGTTGAAAACGCCCTGCTCATAGTTGAAGATGTTGAACATGATGGCGCCTGCAACTACCCAGCTGATGAAGTACGGCAGGAACATGAAGGACTGAGCAATCTTTTTGAAAGTCTTACTTGCCAGTTCGTTTAACAGGATTGCAAAGCCCATCTCACAGATCATTCCGAGGAAAATGAACGCCACATTGTAAAGCAGCGTATTTCTTGTGATCATCCAGAGCTTATTGGAAATGATCAGCGATTTGAAGTTCTTCAGACCCACCCACGGTGAACCGTAAATGCCGCCTTTGGCGGTGAATCTCTTGAAGGCCATTACGATACCGGTCATCGGGATGTAAGAGAAGATCACTACATATGCGATTGCCGGAACAAGCATCAGCAGAAGAAGCCAGTGTTTTCTGATAACTTTCAGAAACGGGATCCGCGCTTGTTTTTCCAGCGCCTTCTGCTCTTTCGTTTTCTTTGCCATGTTTTCCTCCGCTATCTTCGCAGTTTATGTGAAAGAACTAACAAACCACGATTTAGAATACTGTTTTTTGGTTACATTTAACATATATCAAATGTGAAATGATTTCCATTTGCAAAATGACTATTTTTATTCCGTGTTTTTTAACATAGTGAATATTGATATATCATTTTGTTGCCTTATATACCATATATTTTTCTTTAAAAATCAAGGTTTTTTGAAAGGCAACAACCAATTCGTCATGTCATAGTATACAAAAAAGAGCCCCTCCAAAATGGAAACACTTGACAATAAAACCAAAAAATTCAGATGTAATTGATACTCTGATTTTTTGCTTTTCGTCAAAATTTCCAAATTTTGGAACCGGACTCCCCCTATGTTTTCTATTGTTGCTTTTTGTTGCTTTAAATTAAGGCAATTTTTGCTTCCGTCCGTCAATAATTACCGGTAGATTCGCGCCATTGGATCCCTGTAACGACCCGGGTGACCTTTTCCGCGTGCTTTCCGCTGATCACATCCATCAGGATCTGAGCGGCCATGAAGCCCTGCTCATGCGCGTTCACCGCCACCGATGTAATGGGCGGATTATTCAGTTCGGTATAGGTGCTGTTGTAAAGACTGGCCAACTTGATCTCCTGCGGAACATGGATGCCTTCCTCCACCAGGATCTTATACACGCCAAGAGCCAGAAGGTCATCGCCGCAAACAATACAGTCACACTTGTTTTTCAGGATGCGATTCGTTGCGTAGCGCATCTGCATCGCCGTTTCCACGTCGTAGAAGACAATATCCGGATCGATCCGAACCATCTGCTCCTCAAGTGCCTGTTCGTAGCCGCGGTAGCGGCGCTTATTGACCGTATAGTTTCTCCGTCCGCCAATGTACGCGATCTTCTTGCAGCCCTGTGCCATCAGGCCGCTGACAAGCTCACGCGAAGCAAAACGCATGTCACTGTCGATCTGATAAATATCCTCCGGTGTCGTTCCAACGGCAATGAACGGCATGCCCTGCCGCATCAGATAACGAGTCTGTACATCTTCTTCATAAACCTGAAGAAGGACAACGCCGTCACATTTATTGTTTTCCACGATCTCCGTCAGCTGATTCAGCGAATTTCCTTCCTCCAGCGCCACGATGACATCGTTCCCCTGAAGTGCCACGCATTCGACGATGCCCACCAGACTTTCCGCAAAAAAGACAGAATTGTCCAGCAGGTTTCTGGGCAATACAACGGCAATATTCTTGGTCCGTTTTACTTCTTTATTCTCGTGTGCGCTTATATAGCCCTCTTTCCGGGCATATTCAATGATCTCCTGACGAAGTTCCTCACGCATGCTGCCCTTTCCGGATAACGCCCGGCTGACAGTCGATTTGTTCAGATTGAAATGCGCTGCAATCTCTTCGCAGGTGATTTTTTTATTTCGCGGCATGCAGTCCCCCCCCTTTGTTTATAAATTAATTAACTTTTTACTTCAATGATTGCTGTCTTTCAAGTTGATTATTTACTGAATTTGTCGATTAACTTGAGGCATTTTTCACATCATGTTGTTCATTTGTTGCTTTAATTTACATAAAAGATACTGATTTACTGACATTTTGTCAAGGCAACGTTTCCTGTTATTATTTTGACAATTATGAACAAAAAATGAACAGCCGCGAATTTTTGTTCAAAAAACGTTTTCAAAATTTAAATTTGGACTTCACAAACGCCTTATATACTGTGTACTGTAAACAAAGATTATTTCACCTGCACATTATGTGACAGGATCCAATATACAGCATCCGGTTTTTCCTCTCTCCTCTTTTTACCGGGTGTCAGGATCGACTATCGCCCTTCCGGCAGATTTCCGATCCAACTAAATAACCCGGTCCGATTGGGTTTTCGGACCGGGCTTTTCTATTGTCATTCATTTTCCGGGAAAAACGTTTTTACATACTCTCATACAGTCTGTGCGCAAACTCCGCTTCCGGGATCCAGTGACTGTACGCTGCCGCCGTACCCGTGGCAACGCTGAACTTCAGGATCTCTTCAAACTCAGTGGGTGTCTGCGTCCATGCGTACAGGAATCCGCCCAGCATAGAATCACCGGCGGCGACTGTGTTCAGCTTGAGTCCGTCCGGTACACGCGGCGGTTCTGCCGCATATACCTTGCCATCGGAAGCCAGAAGAAACGCGCCGTCTGCGCCCAGGGACACCAGCACATTTTCAGCACCCATATTCTGCAGTTTATGCGCAGTGGCGATCATATCGTCCATACAGGTAATGGGACCGTCTGCAAACGCAGCGATCTCTTCATCATTCGGCTTGATCAGAAAGGGCTTGTGGGCAAGGCCTTTAACCAGGGACTCGCCGGAGGTGTCCAGCACTGTGCGCGCCCTGGTTGCCGCCATGAGGCGGGCATAGATGCCGCTGTCCGCACCTTTCGGAATACTGCCGGACATGATCAGCATATCGTCCTCGTTAAGCGCGGCGATCTTCTCTTCCAGCGCGCGGATATGCTCCTCTTTCAGGCTGATGCCGGCGCCGTTGTATTCAGTGACCTTTTCAGTGATGACCTTTACATTGATGCGGGTAAAGCCTTCTTCCACATCCACGAAATCACAGGGGACATCACGCTCCGCCATCAGCCGGACCAGCTCCCTGCCGGTGAAGCCGGAGGCAAAACCAAATGCCACGGACGGAATACCGAAATTGGACAGCATGACAGAAACGTTCATGCCTTTGCCGCCCGGGACAAAATATTCGTCATGACAGCGGTTCGTTTTGCCGTAGTCCATGGTGTTTGCGTAAAGATTGTAGTCAAGGCCGGGATTTAATGTCACGGTGTAGATCATGGGGACCTCCGATGATGTTTGCAGTCAGATGTGTGTGCGTTCCTTTTGACGCCGCGCGCTCATCCGGCTGCATTTTTAAATATGTTTTATTTATCATATCACGAATTGAAAAGAATGGTTATTGTTTTTACGGTATTCACTGAAATCAAAGGTCGCCTGCCAGGTGACCCTTTTCTTTTTCACTGCACTATACTGTACGTGTAAATAAATCAAACACAAAACAGTCTCCACACGGGACTGTGATGAGGAGGTATATCATGAAAAAGGACTTGACGGAGATCGTATTTATTCTGGACCGCAGCGGTTCCATGAGCGGACTGGAGGCCGACCCCATCGGGACGGAACTGAATTTCCGGGTGCTGTCAAAGGCCGTGGCAAATGTGCTAAGCGGCTGCGCACTGGAAGACAATTGGGCCGCAGAAATTGAAGAGGATCATAAAGCCCGGAGAAAATGATTCAAAACAGCCTGCATATCTTTATGTCTCATACGAAAATTTCCTCAGAAGAAGAACTGGAATACGATATACGCAGCATATACACACAGCAGCACGATGCCCTGCACCCGCGCAAGCTTACCGCGCTTCAATGCCGGCAGCGTCATAAACGCCATGACCAGGATCATGAGCGGGATATCCAGTACCAGCGAAGCATTGTGTCCAAACAGCATCTTTTCCGCCGGAATTTCAAACGGACGGATGGCCGTCGCGCATCCGGAAACCAGTACCAGATTGAACAGGTTCGCGCCGACAATGTTGCCCAGAGACAGCGCACTGTGTCCCTTTGCGAGCGCAGTGACCGCTGTTACCAGCTCCGGCAGCGACGTACCCAGTGCCACAAACGTGACTGCGATAACAGAATCCGGAACACCCAGTGCTGAAGCGATCAGCGTACCGTTGTCAACCAGAAGACGCGCGCCGACGGCAATCAGTACAGCTCCGACGACCAATGCCGCAATTTCCTTCCATAACGGCATATCTTTTGCGCCCTCTTCATCCTCTTCCACTTCATCCGGATGCTTCTTACCGTTGTAAATCGTCAGCAGCATGTAGATCACAAAAACTGCCAGCAGGATAAATCCCATCCAGCGCTCAAAACTTCCGAATACGTAAGCACCCACGCAGTACAGCGCCGCTGCGATGAAATAGAAGATGACCGGAGTGCGGAAGGACTTCGGATCCACCCTGGACGGCCGGATGGCAATGGTCAGCGCTGAGATCAGTGCTGTATTGCAGATGACCGAACCAATGGCATTACCATAGGCAATACCGCCGTTTCCCTGCGCCGCGGCCGTGGAAGAAACCATGACCTCCGGCAATGTAGTACCGATGGAAACGATCGTCGCACCAATGATCAGCTCCGGAATATGCAGTCTGTGTGCCAGTCCGGACGCGCCATCCACAAACCAGTCACCGCCCTTGATCAGGCATAACAGACCAATAACAAACAATAAAACAACAAGCCACATTTGCTGCATGTCAAATCCTCCTTAGAAAAATACACCTTTAATGAAGATCTCAAGTCCGATCAGAATCAGGATCACACCGCCCAGGATCGCAGCCTTGCTTTTCAGACGGGTACCGAACTTCTTACCGATGATCAGACCCGCAATGCAGATAGCGAAAGTAACCACGCCGATGATCAGTGCTTCCACAAGCGCCGCCACAAGGTGATACTGCGCAATGGTAAAACCGACAGACAAAGCGTCGATGGATGTCGCAACACCCTGAACCATCAGCGCGCCGATACCGACCGCTCCGCATTCCTCATCGTCATCCTCCTTATTGCGAATACCTTCAATCAGCATCTTTCCGCCAATATACAGAAGCAGGATCAGCGCGATCCACGGAATAAACTTCTGGAACGCCTGGAAAGTTTTTGCAATGGTGCGGACACAGAACCAGCCGATGAGCGGCATCACGATCTGGAATCCGGCAAATGTTCCCGCGATCAGCGTCATGCGGTTCTTTTTCATGCCGGGTTCATTCAGACCGTTTGCCATGGATACAGAAAAGGCATCCATGGCCAGGCCAATACCGAATAAGATGCTGTTCAGGATAAAAAGTAAATTCATAATCAGCAAGATCTCCTTTATTCGTGAGACTTAATTTTAGCCCATCATCACGGAAAAATCAACAGCCTGAGCCCACCTAAATCCTATTTTGCTTTTTTCGCAAAATAGAACCTATTGCAATGCAGGAAGGGTCCTTGCCACCGCCGGAACACCGTACTATAATAGAAACGTATTCAGAAAGAATTCTTTACTTCTTTCGACAAATTCAACCAACATAAGGAGGTTTTCCATGTATTGCAGAAATTGTGGCACTGAAATTCCGGACGGTTCCGGTTATTGTCCGTCCTGCGGCGCCGCTCAGACAGCGCACACAGCGCATGAACAGCAGACCGTAAATTCGACCTCATATACCTATACCGGCTCGGAAGCCGATGACATCGCCGCCCTGACCCCGTTTCAGCTGAAGGCTTATGTCAAGATCATGAGCATCATCTGCTATCTGGGCTGGATCGTGCTTCTTCCGATCCTGCTTTTTAAAGACAAGCCCTATGTTCGTCACCATGCCAATAACGGCCTTATTCTGGCTCTTCTCATGACCATTGCGTCCGTTGTCAGCCCGATTCCGATCCTCGGCTGGATCGCAGGCCCCGCTGCATACATTTTTGCCTTTGTTCTGATGATCATGGGCATTGTCCACGCAGCAAAGGGGGAGTCCTTCACGATGCCCCTCATCGGCGGCATTCGGCTTCTGAAATAAGAAACAGGGGCTGTGAAAAATCATTTCGGTTTTTCACAGTCCTTTCTTTGCTGGTGAGAG
>CAMGCK010000024.1 GCA_946040795.1 uncultured Lachnospiraceae bacterium | reverse complement strand
ATCATAACGATTCCGACGGATTTTTAACATGAAAAAGGGCCATCGCCCAGCAAAATGGTGTGCTACCCGTCAAGAGGACAGTGAATAATTAAAAAGTTTCGTTCCGCCAGTCGCGTAATCGGCTGGCGGTATTCTTATGCAGCCGCATAATAGTTCTCATGGTATTCAACAGGAGTCATCAAGTGAAGCTTCCGCTGTATGCGTTCCGTGTTGTAGTAATGAATATAGGATGCTATTGCGTCAATCAAATCCTTTTTTGAAGTAAAGCGTTTTCCATAGTACGTTTCACGCTTTAGAATGCCCCAGAACCCTTCCATCGGACCATTGTCTATACAGTGAGCCACTCTGGACATACTCTGCTTCATATGGTGTTTCTTAAGCCTTGCAGAGAACTGCTTGCTTGTGTACTGATATCCTCTGTCACTATGGAACAATGGATGGGCGTCCGACTCAAGGACTGCAGCCTCATCAAAAGTGTCCATGACGAGTGGATTATCGTTGTGATCACCAATTTTAAAAGCAACGATCCTTCGGTCATAAAGATCCAGGATAGCGCTTAAGTATACCTTGTGAACTTCAATGCCGATGTAATACTTGAACTCTGTCACATCGGTAAGCCATTTCTCGTTCGGTGCGTCAGCATGAAAATCCCGGTTCAGATAGTTCTTTGCGATATGTACTGGATCATTGCTGTTCCTGGTGCAACTCTTAGGCTTCCACTTAATCGTAGACTGGATATGCTCTTTTCTACAGATTCGAAGGATCCGCTTATCATTGACATCGATATCATGATGCCTGTCAAGTTCGTCCCGTATTCTGCGATATCCCATATCAGGATGTCTCTCATGGATGGTCTTGACTTTTTCTGCAATCTCCTGGTTCTTCTTCTCATTGTAACTGACCGGGTTTTTCAGCCAGCGGTAGTAGGCTCCCCGTGACAGATGCAGATATTTACAGAGCCGCTGTACAGGATAGTGCTTAGTCTCTGATAGTTCCTTGATCGCCTGATACTTATACAGATGTCGAGTCAGAGATAGCGATCTTTCATCTCTAACTCTCTGACTTTTTTTAACAGATCATTCTCCATCTGGAGGTCGCAGTTCTTTCGCTCCAGTTCTGCGATTTTATCCCGAAGTTCTTCTTCAGGTGTCCGCGCAGGCTGTGTGCCTGTGCGCCTTCCACGTCGGTCTTCCAGGCCAGCTGATCCCATCTTCTCATAACGCAATACCCAGTTGCGTACCTGTTGATAGGAGCAGTTGTATTTCAATGCAGCTGCACCATAATTCTTATTATTGGCAAGGCAATCCTGTACGATCTCAATACGTTCTTCAGGCGTCGTCTGTCTGGCTTTCCTCATGTAGCTACCTCCACCGCTTGTGCGGGATTTGATTTCTCCATGAGTATTATACTCCTTAAGCCACATTTGCAACTGCCTTTTTGAACGAAGTCCATACCGGGCTGCTATAACCATCTGAGATCCCTTTCCGTCAAGATAATCATAGACAGCCTGTAGTTTGGTTTCTTCAGAATAGTGCCTGTTATGGCTTTGTGCCAACAAGCCTTCTGGTCCCTCATTACGATAGATGTTGACCCATTTATGGAAAGTATCTGCACCGTCTCCGGCTAGCCCTGCCAGTCGCCCGGCCTCTTTGACGCTAATCTCTCCTTCAAGATACCTTTCTACGAGTTCAACCTTCAGTGCTGGATCAATTTTACTCTTTCTGGACATAGCAATACCCCCAAGTAGGTTTTATATTTCAGTGTCCTACTTGGGGGTAGCATATCATTATCGCGAATGGCCTCTTTTTCTTATCGCCGGTCATTTCAGGCCCTATAAAACTCAGATCAGATCCTTATAACGCTCCGTCACAAACTTCATGCTGCGGATATAAGCTTCATCATTGGGCTGATGCTCGATCATGAGCGGCAGTTCCGGATCTTCCTCATTGACCTTCTTGACGTAGTAGTCGATGTCAAACATGCCATCGCCCACCGGTGCTTCCACAATCTGGAAGGTCAGTTCCTGCTTCAGAATGATATCCTTGAAGTGGCAGCTGACGATCTTGCCGTGCATCTTTGCAAAAACATCGTCCATGAACTCACGCTGATGCAGGAAACGGTCAAAGGAATTCATCCAGTTAATGATGTCAAGATGCGCCTTCAGATGTTCAGAGCCCACATCTTCCATGAGCTTTAAATACTCATCCGGACCGGCCGGTACCATGTTGGGCATCGGCTCCAGGGACCAGCAGGTGTTCTTGGGAGCAGCCTTCTCAATGATGCGCTGCGTCGTGGTAACGATCTTGTCATAAAACGCAGGGCTGTAGTTTCCCGGATACCAGCCGTCCCAGATCGGGCCGTCCGCACCGGTAATGTTGCAGGCACAGTTTGCACCAAGGTAATCAGCCAGCTTCAGCTGTTCAATGCAGCGATGCTCCGCTTCCTCCGCCACCTTCTGATCCGGGCAAAGCGGGTTGCACCATGCACCTACTTCCGCGATGACAATGTCATGCGCGCGGATTGCTTCCGCATATGCATCGATGGTCTTCATGTCCGCCTCAAACGTCACGGGGAATGCTACCGCGCGTACGCCGAGGTCAGCCATTTTCTGCGCCCAATCCTCCGGGCCGTCAGCCTGCAGGCCGCCATTCATGCCAAGTCTCATAAATTTCTCCCTCCATATGAGTAAATTCTTTCCTGTCTTATTCAGGAGTTTATATTCTGCCCCGCGGATCGTACAGGCGGGGTCAGGAGATCAGTAGTTTCGATACAAAATAGTTGCTGCGCATCGTCGCAGAAAACTGAATCTCACGGTATCAGCAGCGTAAGTAACGGAATCGTAATAAAGCACAGAACCGTACTCAAAATGAGTATATTGGCTGCCATTTTGGTCTCGCTGTGATGAAGCTCCGCAAGGCTTAAGGTAATGGCCGCGCCGGGGGTGGATGACAGCACCAGGATCGTGGCCTTAAAGCTTGCGGGAAGCGGCAGGAACAGAACGACCGCGTAGGCAAACAGCGGGAACAGGATCAGTTTCAGAAATACCGCCGGATAGACCATTTTGTTCTTGAAAATGTCCGTTACCGGTGCCGATGCCAGCCGGATGCCCAGAATGATCATGGCAAGCGGTGTACATAGACCACCCAATGCGCGGATGCCGTTCAGCAGTGCCGCCGGCAGGAAATGACGCGCGCCGATCATGTACATCGGCAGGGCAACCACAATGCCCAGGGTCGTCGGGTTGAAGATCGCCGATTTCAGTGAGATATATTTCTTATCTTCCGTCAGACAGTACGTGCCGATGGTGAACGCAATGACGTTCATGGACATCATGTACATCGTACAGTAGCAGCTGGTCTCCGGGTTATTCGGAAACAGCGCGCGGACGATGGGAATGCCGAAAAATCCCACATTGCCCAGTTCCGAAGTGATGCAGAGCAGTCGGTAATAAACGTGGCTGAACTTCTTCCGGAACAACAGCCACAGAATCCCCAGAAACGCCCCCTGGCAAGCCAGTGAGATCAGGAAAAACAGTCCCAGTTCTCCCATCAGTCCCCAGGAAAAGTCCATATCCAGAAATGCGGACAGAATGAGGAACGGCGTTCCGATGTACACCAGAATACCGGATGCCATTCCAAGCTCCTGCTCTTTTACCACATGTATTTTGCGGATCACATAGCCCGGCAGGATGTAGAAGATCGTGATCAGCACATTGGTAAGCGCAATACCAAACATCAGTCCAGTCTCTCCCAGTCGTTTTCATAAGTCTCGCGGAAGCGCGCCGCGAATGACGGTTCCATGCCCTTTACATACAGATGTTCCACGGAGCCAAACTGCGTAATGCGGAAGCTTGCCGTACCTTTGCGGCGCTCTTCGGTAACGACCGTGGTCACGGACGTGGGCGCGCCGGCAAATCCCTGCCAGAAGATCATCGGCGAAGTGCCGATGAGGTGGCTTAAAAGCACGCACTCCAGGCCCAGGTGGCAGAAGAACACGATGGTATCATTATTGCCCTGCTCGGTCTTGTAAATATCGCCCTCACGGACATAGCCGTGCTTGGCAAGCAGTTCGTCAAAAGCCGCGCAGACCTTGTCGTAAGCCTCACCAACGCCGCCCTCTTTCATGATCGGGTTTTCCTTCCAGGCGTTGCGGTCAAACAGGTCCGGATACCTGGTCCAGTCGCCGGGCAGCCAGTCCCACGCGATGGAGGTGCCGTTCGTATTATCCGGCCGATGGATCTGCGGTCTGAAAAATTCTTCCAGCCACCAGCACTCCTCCGCTTCTCTGCCAACCGCCTTCAGTGTGAGAGATGCCGTATCCTTGGCGCGGCCAAGCGGAGAAACATAGTAGGCCTTGGCCTCGATGTTCTTCATTTTTTCAGCAAGATATTCCGCTTCCACCCAGCCTCTTTCGGTCAGGGTGTCGTGTTCGTAATCCGGGTCGCCGTGGCGAACGATTAAAAGTTTCATATGTTAACCTTCACTTTTTACTTATTTTATACGGGATTCCGCGAAGCTTTAGCTGTAATTTCCAAAAATTCTCTTCAGAATTGAAAAGCTGAATTGAAAAATCCCCGCATTTGGATAATACCAAATGCGGGGTAAAACATCAACCGTTTAATTCCGGCATCTGACGTAACAGGAGAACTCAACTATCCATCGCCTCAATAATGAACGCCGGTCTCATATTTTCAATCTGTCCTCGTGATAAGCCATATTCTTTGGCCATACGTTCCCAGTTATTTTTTTCTACCTTAAGAATCTCATCTGCAAGTTCCTTTGCTTTTGCTTCTGTTATTCCAAATTTTGGCGCAGCACTTATTGCAAGAGGAATCGAAATTCTGTTATCTTCATCATTAACCAATAATTAAAGCTTTCCTAAAAGCATTGGTACATCAGCTGAAAAATCATCATATCCGAGAATCGTTTTGTCTTCTCCTGCCATTAACTCTTCCTCCTTGTAGCACGCTTTCTTGTCATAAGGCTTAAATCCTGCATCTGTCTTCCAAATTCGTCATCTTTGGCAACAAGTAATAAATCCTTATCCATATTATTAAGAGCATGCAAAACAGCTGCATATATTCCCATAGCAACAGCAGGATTGCCGGATTCTACTTTCCACAGAGAAGCCCTGCTGATTCCTGCACGCTCTGCAACCAATTGTGCAGATAAGTCTCTGCGTAGTCTTGCCAGTTTTATCTGCTCTCCCATGTTCTTTAATATCTCTTCTGTTGTCGGTACAATATTATACGCTGCTTTCTTCATAACATATGCCTCTTGTATTATTTTATGTTTACTATCATAATCATTATACATCTTTAATGTCAACAATAAAAAACATTGTCAAAGTATCCTTACGTACTGCATTTAAAGCATACACCAATTACTAAAGCACGTTGAATTTTCACCTGATAATATGGAAGATACTGAAAAGTGAGCTTGAGCAGCAAAACAGGCGCAGTAAAAAAATCGTTTTGATTTTCTCACTGCGCCTGTTTTCTGCTATTTATAATAGTTTCTTATATTAATTCTTTTTCTGCTGCCGCTTAACAATCAGCAGCTTCCTTCTTCCTCCGCAATTTCCTTCTCTTTGTGTTCATCCCTTGTCACAAACGTACCGTCTTCCTGCAGATGATACGTGAAATAATCTTCAGTCATGCCATCCTTCAGCCGGCCTGTCTCATCGGTAATGACGATCTTCTCCGCACCGTTTCTGGACAGCTGCTTCGTGAGTCTTAACAGCATCCGGTCATAGTCCGCTTCATCCACTCGTCGGATCTGCAGCCGGCCGATTCCATCGCTCACGATTTCCCGCTGATCCAGCACATAGGACCAATGTGGATTCTCTTCATCGATCACCGGCACCAGTTCTTCTTCCTCGTAAATGGACTTCAGCGTCAGGCCCTGCGCCGGTGCGCGGGGACCAGCCTTCGCGCGGTCACGTGCTTCCAGAATTTCCTTCATGGACTCTTCCGGAATCAAGCCGCAGCCAATCTTCACCAGCGTTCCCACAATGATACGGACCATGTTGTAGAGGAAACCGTTGCCGCTGATGCGGATTGTGATGACATCGCCCTCTTTGCGAACCGTACATTCGTAGATGCGGCGGACTGTCTCTTCTACATCGGTGCGGATGGAGCAGAAGCTCTTGAAATCATGCTCGCCGACGAGCACGGAAGCCGCCCGCTGCATCTTTTCCACATCCAGGTCGTAGTAATAAAAATAGGAGTAATTCCGCTCTTTGGGAAGCGGCAGCTTCCGGTTCAGGATGCGGTACTCGTAGGTCTTTCTGGAATTCACCTTGCGGGGATGGAAGGTCAGCGGGACCTCATCGGAATCCTGGACCACAATGTCCTGCGGCAGGAATTCGTTCAGCGCGAAGCGGAATTTGTCCGCGGGGATGCGGCTTTCCGTATCAAAGACGCAGATATTGCCGTCTGCGTGAACGCCGGAGTCCGTGCGGCTCGCGCCGATGACCTGAATCTCCTCTTTCAGGAGCTTGGACAATGCCTTGTTCAACACTTCCTCAATGGCCGTGCCGTTCGGCTGCAGCTGCCACCCCACATAGTTGGTGCCATCATATGAAATTGTCAGCCGAATACGTCGCATGGCAAACTCCCTGTAAACAACTTACTCCTCAAACCCTTTCCGGCAGGAGTTTTTAAAAAATCATTTCCTCTTACAGCCCGAACTTCAGGCAGCATCCTGCCTGCATTCAGCAGTGTCAAGTCTTATCCCAGCAGCTTTCCCAGCAGGATCATACTCACCAGATATAAAATCAGGATCACATACGCCACATAATCCCGCGTATGATACTGCAGCGGATGCAGCTTGGTGCAGCCTTCACCGCCGTGATAGCAGCGCGCTTCCATGGCCAGCGCCAGATCGCTTGCGCGGCGGAAGGCGGAAATAAACAGCGGAATGAGAAGCGGCACCATGGCCTTGGCCTTCTTGATCAGGCCGCCGGTCTCAAAATCGGCGCCGCGGGCCATCTGGGCTTTCATGATCTTATTGACCTCTTCAATCAGGATCGGAATGAACCGGAGGGCAATGCTCATCATCATGCCGATCTCATGCACCGGCACGCGAATGACCTTCAGGAAGCCGAGGCCCTTTTCCAGACCATCGGTCAGGTCGTTCGGCGTGGTGGTCAGCGTCATCAGGCTGGAGCCCATGATCAGGAACACCATGCGGATGACCATTTTGGAGGCCGTGCGGAGACCGTTGTCCGTAATGCGGATGATCCAGAACTTCACCAGTACATTGCCGTCCACTAAAAACAGGTTGAAACAGGCAGACAGGACCAGCAGGAACAGAATGCTCCGGAGACCCTTTACCATGAATTTGACCGGGACCTTGGATAAAATGATCACCAGGCCAAGAAATGCAGCTGCGTATACATAGCACCAGACACCGCTGCCCACATAAAGCGATACGATATATAAAATTGTAAAGACCAGTTTTACCCGGGGATCCAGCTTGTGAATGACCGAATCCACGGAATAATACTGACCGAGCGTGATGTCTCGAATCATGATTTTTTCAGCACCTTTAAAATTTCTTCTTTTGCTTCCGCGACTGTGAGAATGTCCTCGGGGATGTCAAAGCCCTTGTCGCGAAGTGTGTGGCAGATATCCGTCACCTGCGGAATGTCCAGGCCAAGTGCAGCCAGTTCCTCGCGATGGCGGAACACGTTCCGCGGTGTATCATCGTATTGAAGCACACCGCCGCTCATGACCAGAATGCGATCCGTGCGCTCGGCCACATCTTCCATACTGTGAGAAACCAGAACCACGCCAATGCCCTCTTCCTTATTGAGGCGTTCCACCTGATCCAGGATCTCATCACGTCCCGCCGGATCCAGGCCGGCCGTCGGCTCGTCCAGGACCAGAATGTCCGGGCCCATCGCCAGAATACCGGCAATGGCCACGCGGCGCTTTTCACCGCCGGAGAGGTCAAAGGGGGACTTGGTGTAATAAGACTCATCCAGGCCGACCAGGGCGATGGCTTTTTTCGCGCGCTCCAGCTGCTCTTCCTGTGAACAGCCCATGTTTTTGGGGCCAAAGCACACATCCTTCAGAATGTCGGATTCAAACAGCTGATGCTCCGGATACTGGAACACCAGACCGACTTTTTTACGAAGCTCGCGAAGCGGATAACCCTTTTCAAAAATATCCTCTCCGTCACAAAGCACCTGGCCGGAGGTCGGCTTCAAGAGGCCGTCCAGGAACTGTACCAGTGTGGATTTACCGGAGCCCGTGTGACCGATGAGGCCCACAAACTCGCCCTTGTTCAGTGTAAAAGATACATCCTTTACCGCATAGCGGGGCTCGACTGCGTCGGAATTATATACATATGAAACAGATTTCAGTGTAAGCTGCATAATGCCTCCACAAGTTCTTCCTTGGTCAGGATGCCGTCCGGAAGGTCCACGCCCTCCTTTTTCAGTTCCCACGCCAGTTCCGTGACCTGCGGAACCGTCAGACGATAGTTTTTCAGTTCATCGACCCGAGAGAAGATCTCGCGCGGCGTACCGTCCATCTTGATCTCTCCGCCGTCCATGACGATGACGCGGTCTGCATCGACCGCTTCTTCCATGTAGTGCGTGATGAGAACAACGGTCATTCCCTCTTTCTTATTCAGTTCATGGACGATGTTCAACACATCTTTACGGCCGGAGGGATCCAGCATGGCCGTCGGCTCATCCATCAGAATGACCTTGGGGCGCATCGCCAGCATACCGGCAATGCCGATACGCTGCTTCTGGCCGCCGGAAAGCTGGTTAGGAGAATTCAGGCGGTAAGCTTCCATGCCGACTTTTTTAAGTGCTTCCGTTACTCTTTTTACCATTTTTTCCGTCGGAACGCCGATATTCTCGGGGCCAAAGGCAACATCTTCTTCCACGACATTTCCTACGATCTGGTTATCCGGGTTCTGAAAAATCATTCCCGCGTTTTTACGAATTTTCCAGATATCATCTTCTTCCTGCGTGTTGTTTCCACAGACATAGACCATGCCTTCCGTGGGAAGAAGAAGCGCGTTCAGATGCTTGGCAAGCGTGGATTTGCCGCAGCCGTTATGGCCCAGCACAACCACAAAGGAGCCTTCCTCCAGTGAAAGCGTGACATCGTTCAATGCGCGGACGGAGCCCACTTCCTGCTCGTCATCATCATAGACCTTGTATTCATGAATCAGGTGTAAAATATCGATAATCTTCATTTGATCTCCACATGTATGCTGTCCAGCAGGCAATGTCGTCTGCCTGCAGCCACTACCGAACAGGTCAGCCGGCTGTTCACCCGGGCCGGCTTAGCACAGTACGTGCCGATTTTCGGATATAATCAGTTCATTATACCGCGAATGCGAGGAATTTACAATGATATATGACAACGGGGGCGTTTCTTTTTGTCACCCGGTGACAATGGGGACGTTTCTTATTATGAAGAGATTTTCAATGAAAAAGGCGCTGACTTTACATCAGCACCCTTTCAAAAACAACTACCTAAATATATGCCAAAAATAGAGCACCGCAAAACGGCAGATCCCAAAACAGCAAATCACGAAACGGTAAATCACAAAACAGCAAATTCCAAAACGGCAAATCCCAAAACAGCAAATCACGAAATTGCAAATCCCCAACCGCTTTCTGCTGATTATCATGCTTTGATCTTGCTCATTTTAGAGCCTTTTCTGTAATAAACAATAAACGCAATGTCCGTCACCACCCAGGAAACAGGGTAAACCACGCTGACAGTGAAGATTCCCGGCCAGATCATGAAGACTGTCAGGATCCAGATTACACGGAGCAGGCAGATTCCCAGACCGCAGATGATGACCGGTTTGATGGCATCGCCGATGCCGCGAAGAATACCGGAGAGAATCTCGATGAATGTCCATGTAAAATAAGTCGGGACAAAGATGAGAAGCATCGTCCACGTTGCGCTTCTGACCGCCGGATCATCTGTAAAGAACGGAAGAATGATTCTGGCAACAAGCAGGATCGCTCCACTTAAAATAAACGTCAGGACCATGAATACGGAAAGACTCAGCCGCTCACATTTCTTGACGCGGTCGAACTTGCCGGCGCCGTAATTCTGTGCCGCAAAACTCATGACGGACATGCCGACCGCATTACTGACGGCCCAGTAGACACCGTCCAGTTTGCCGGTCAATGACCACGCCGCAACGACCGCGGTTCCAAGCGAATTGACAGCCACCTGCACGATCATGTTGGAAACTGCGTACATGGAATTCTGCAGACCTGCCGGGATGCCGATGGTCATCATGCGTTTTAAAATGAACGGATCAATGCGGATGGCGCGCACATCGAACCGATATGCTTCTTTGGAACGCGCAAGCTGAACCGTTGCAAGAACTGCACTCAGGAGCTGAGAAAGCACTGTAGCCATTGCCACACCGGCAACTCCTAAAGAAAATACAACTACAAAAACGATATCCAGGATGATATTCGTGATGCATGCGATGAACAGGTAAATAAACGGCCGTCTGGAATCGCCCACGGCACGCAGCAGTCCGGCTTCCATATTATAAAGAAGCTGCGGAATCACGCCCAGGAAAATGATGCGCACATAAAGAGCTGCGCCTGCGATCGTGTCCTCCGGTGTTTTCAGAAGAACTAACATGGGCTTGGCAAAAATCAGGCCGACAACCGTGAGACATATGCCCGCAATCAGGCAGAATTCCACTGCGGTTCCGGTTGCCTGCCGCAGATGTTCATCGTCCTTTGCCCCGAAAAAGTGCCCCACCACAACAGAAGCGCCGCCTGAAAGTGCCACAAAAAAGCCCACAAGTATGTTAGTAATGTGGCCGGCACTTCCGCCAACTGCTGCAAGCGCCACCGTTCCCACAAATTTGCCGACGATCAACGCGTCGGCCGCGGAATAAAACTGCTGAAACAGGGTTCCCGCCGCAATGGGCAGGAAAAACAGCAGCAGCTGTTTACTGATATTTCCTTCTGTCAGATCTTTGGATCTCATATTGCTTATATCTCCTTATTCTCTATGAAGCGCCCCCATGTTTCTCCTTCTTTCACCTTGAACAGCATACCGCTCAGGATGTCTCCTTATTGCCGCGATGTCAGCGCATTTACAGATGCTTTCCTGCTGTCTCAGTTCACGCATACTGCCTGTCATCAGATGGCCCAGGTACCGTCCTTGAAAATTACAGTCTCCGTACCGTCTTCGTTTTCGGAAACGATGGAAAGATCCGCCGTACCGATCATGAAGTCCGTATGGATGGAGGAGTCATTCAGCGGAAGCGCCGCCTTTTCCTCTTCCGTCAATGTATCATAACCCGGAATGACATCGTTGAAGCCCATGCCGATAGCCAGATGACACACGGCATTTTCATCGAACAGGGTGTTGTAGAACAGCAGACCGGTTTCATTGACCGGTGAAGTAAACGGTACCAGCGCAACTTCACCCAGGCGTGCTGCACCTTCATCCATGGCCACAAGTGTTTCCAGCATATGCTTTTCTTCTTCGTTGCGGGCGATGACCTCGACCACTCTTCCCTTTTCAAAGCGGAAGCCAAAGTCCTTCACGACCTTGCCCATCAGGGAAAGCGGAAGCGCTGCCATGACAGTGCCTTCAGCCGTTGTATTGTCCGGAGAGGTAAAGCACTCTTCCGTGGGCATATTCGGCAGGAAGGTCACGCCTTCAAAGGTCGTCTCACTGCCGGCACAGAAAATGGCCTGCGGCATGAGACCAACGGTAAAGTCGGTGCCGAGGCTGTTCTTCAGCGTCAGTTTTTTGATATGAAGAGCATTTAACATAGCGCACTTATCTGCCAGATTTTTGGTATGCGCATCCCAGTTCTTCACCGGGTCGCCCTCCAGACGAGCCGTCTTTACGATGGCCTTCCACAGTTTTTCCATGGCGGATTTTTCCGTATCTTCCGGGAAAAGCTTCTTTGCCCAAGCCGGGGACGGCATCGCCACGATGGTCCACTGGTAGTGACCTTCCATCGGCTTACGGAATTTCCAGATCTTGGGTGAACGTGCGCGGCGGACCTTCATCATCTTATCCTGGTCGATGGCATTCATGGCATCCGGATCGGACGAATCGATGTAGATCTTACACGGCAGATGCTTTGCATTGTATTTCCACTTCTCAGCCTCCCACTTCGGGAATTCGGAAAGCGCCTTGGTGTCAGCGTACTGATAATGCAGGGCTGTCATTTCATCATCCGTCCAGTCCACATCGACCTTGGCAGCACCGGCTGCATAACATTCCTTTACGACCATACGCGCGAATTCAGCGTCCTGTACATTGGCATTGACAGTGACCAGCTGGCCGGGCTGTACATTGACACCCTTCCGGGCAATCAAACGGGCATATTTTTCAAGTTCGGATTTTCTCATATCGCTTCTCCTTTTCACACTATTACGGAAGCCGATTTATGCTTCCCAAACGATTCTTCTTCAACAGAAATACAGTTGCTGTAAAAGAACGGTCTTTCTCCTGAATCGAAACCGAAACTCTCCATTTTAAAATGCTACATTAAGAATACTATTACAGACCGGTTTGTGCAACTGATGATTCACATAAAAACGAAAATCCCCTTTTGTGCTTTCAGCAACATGGTATATCGTGCCAGCTGCGCACACGGCTGTCTATGTACAGTCATAGCTTCTTTTCTGTCCTTATCGTAATTTTTATCAGCAATACTCCGGCTTGATTTTCAGCCTCGTTCGTTTATAATAGGACTTTGTGTCCGCCCGCGCAATCCATGAAACAACGTTCGGACATTCAACCTCATCTTTTGCCGTTTCTGTGCCAAACGTCAGCCAATTCCGTTCACAGATCAACGCGTCGTTTGACGGATGATCCTCACTTCGTTGTGACAGAGGATCCTCTCTTCATCTTAACGGAAAATCCCAATCAACTATGAGGTACTTTCATGAAAAACAAAAAGACGTTTTACACAGAACTTTCCTACCTGTTCGGCATCTTGATTCTGGCGCTTGGCACCGCATTCATGGAGCGCGCGAACTTCGGTGTGTCGATGGTCGTGGCGCCCGCCTACATCCTGCACCTGAAGATTTCTCAAATCCTGCCCTTCTTTTCCTTCGGCATGGCAGAATACACCCTGCAAGCAGTCCTGCTCATTCTGATCGCCATCCTGCTTCGAAAATTCAAGCTCACCTTTCTTTTCTCATTTGTGACCGCCGTGTTTTACGGCTTTGTCCTGGACGGCATGATGGCTTTGATCGGTCTTCTGCCTATGGGAACACTCTTCGGAAGACTTCTTTTCTACGTGGTTGGATTGCTGGCATGCTCAGTTGGTGTGGCGCTGTTGTTCCATACCTACATCGCACCGGAAGCCTACGAATTGTTCGTAAAAGAACTCTCTGCGAAATATCACAAAGACATCCACAAATTCAAAACAGTATATGACTGCTGCAGCTGCGTAATTGCAATCTTGCTTTCTTTTATTTTCTTTGGCTTCTTACATTTTGAGGGAGTAAAACTGGGAACGATTTTTTGTGCACTAGTAAATGGAAGTGTAATTGGTGTATGTAGTAAAATGCTGGAAAGAAATTTTGAATTTAAAGATAAGTTTGAATTAAGAAGATATTTTTAAATCTGTAAATCATCCACGTTTGTGCCGCTGTACACGATTCGAATGATTGACACAACAAAATTCACCTCATCGATCAGATAGAATATCACGTGATTATCTACAGATAATTTATGCATTCCCATGCTTTTCCATGGTTCTGCATCGTAAACCGCGTGCCTGGCCGGCAAATATTCCAATGACCGAACTGCCTTTCGTAATCGCTCATTTTTCCTTTTCGCCGTGCCGGGCACTTTTAGTTTCAAAGCAATATATCGGTACAGATTTCTCAAATCCTCCAATGCTTTCGAAGAATAGACCACTTCATAACGATTGATCATAGCCCAAACTCCTTTTCCATCTCCCGATCCACTTCATCCACCGAATAGACTTTACTATCCTTCAGGGATTCAATGCCCGCTGCCAATTCCGCATTCAACTGCTCTTTCGTCATACCGCCGATGGCCGTCGGTTTTTCTGCCGGAAGTCTGAGATCCAGCGGTAAACTGCGCGTCATTACGATCTGACTATAAAACATTTGAATTGCGCTTGACGGAGATATTCCAAGCTGCTGTAAAATGCTCTCGGCACTCTCCTTTAATGTTGAATCGATACGTGCGTAAACTGCTGTGTTTGCCATGATGATTCCTCCTTTATCCTCCTTTATCCGATGCTTTCATTTTATTTCATTATGCAAGCATTTGCAAGCATTAATTATATAATAATAACAATTGCTTGCAGCATCAATTCACATGCTCAATTCACATCAATTCACATGCTCAATTCACATCAATTCACATCAATTCAATAATAATGACAAGCATTGCCCAATCGCTATGCCGGATCGCTGAAAATTTCTGAAAACCACAAACAAAAAGCCTGTAAAGCTTCCCCCGCACGCGGATCACAACCTTACAGGCTTTCATATTACGATTTAACTGAAAACGATTTCACGTTCCTCTTGAAAATTACTTTTCAATCAGCAGAGACTTTCCGGTCATTTCAGCCGGCTGTTCCATTTCCATCAGCTGGATCAGCGTCGGAACGATGTCCGCCAGGCAGCCGCCTTCACGGAGATCGTACTTGGGATCAGCATTGACAAGGATGAACGGAACCGGATTGGTGGTATGAGCGGTGAACGGAGCACCGGTCTCTTCATCGATCAGCTTATCAGCGTTACCATGGTCAGCACAGATGAACATCTGGCCGCCCATCTCCTTGACAGCCTTAACTGCTTCGCCAACACACTCGTCAACGACTTCGATGGCCTTAACAACGGACGGAATGACACCGGTATGACCGACCATGTCCGGATTAGCGAAGTTGACGATGATGACATCGTACTTGCCGGAACGGATCGCAGAGGTGAGCTGATAGCTTACCTGATAAGCGCTCATCATCGGCTCCTGGTCATAGGTAGCAACATACTTCGGAGAGTTGACAAGGATACGATCCTCGTTCTCATTCGGCTCTTCTACACCGCCGTTGAAGAAGAACGTAACATGTGCGTACTTCTCAGTCTCGGCGATACGCGCCTGCTTCAGGCCGTTTGATGCAAGCCACTGACCGAAGGTGTTGGTCAGTTCTTCCTTCTTAAAAGCGATTTCCTTATTTGCAATGGTTTCATCATAGTCCTTGAAGCAGACAAAGGTGAGGTCCTGAAGGCGGGTACGCTCGAAGCCGGTGAACTCATCATCGCAGAATGCGCGGGTGATTTCACGAGCGCGGTCCGGACGGAAGTTGAAGAAGATAACAGAATCGTGGTCCTGAATCATGCCAACCGGCTGGCCATCCTTCTTGATGACGGTCGGAAGAACGAATTCATCGGTAACACCGTTGTCGTAAGAAGCCTGCATAGCTTCAACCGGGCAGGTGCCTTCAACGCCTTCACCCTTGGTCATCGCAAGGTAAGCCTTTTCAACACGGTCGTAGTTCTTATCACGGTCCATAGCGTAATAACGGCCGTTTAAGGTTGCTACTTCACCAACACCGATCTTCTTCATCTCTTCGCAAAGAGCTGCAACGTAATCCTTACCGGATGCCGGAGGAGTATCACGGCCGTCCAGGAAGCAATGTACATAGACCTTTTCAAGGCCCTGACGCTTTGCCATGTCGAGGATTGCATACAGATGAGTATTGTGACTGTGAACACCGCCATCGGACAGAAGACCGAACATATGCAGTGCGGAATCGTTGTCCCTGCAGTGCTTCATAGCACCCAGAAGAGCTTCGTTTTCATAGAAATCACCGTCCTGAATGGACTTGGTGATGCGGGTAAGATCCTGATAAACAATGCGGCCGGCACCCATGTTCATGTGGCCGACTTCAGAGTTACCCATCTGACCATCCGGAAGACCGACTGCCATGCCGCTTGCATAGCCCTTCACAAAGGGATACTCACGCATCAGCTTGTCCATGACCGGAGTGTTTGCAAGCGCAATTGCATTGCCCTTGCAGGGAGCAGCCAGACCGTAACCGTCCAGAATCATTAATACTGTAGGTCTTTTATTCATATTATACCTTCCTGTAAACCGCTTGAAAGCATACCTGCAACAGGTATGCTTTCAGCGTTCATCATTTATTGATTACTTGTTAGCAGCGTTAGCAACAACACCGAAGTCGGGCTTCAGAGAAGCGCCGCCGATGAGGCCGCCATCGATATCGGGCATAGCCAGAAGTTCAGCAGCGTTAGCAGCGTTCATGGAACCGCCGTACTGGATGCGAACCTTCTCAGCAGTGTCCGTATCGTACATTTCAGCGATGATGTCACGGATCAGCTTGCAAACTTCCTGAGCCTGTTCAGAAGTAGCGGTCTCGCCGGTACCGATAGCCCAGATCGGCTCGTATGCGATAACGAGTTCCTTAACCTGGTCAGCAGTGATGCCGGTCAGATCCCAAGCAATCTGACGAGCGATCCATTCCTTGTAGGTGCCGTTCTTACGAAGAGTAAGAGACTCACCACAGCAAAGGATCGGGGTCAGGCCGGATGCGAATGCCTTCTTAACCTTCTGGTTGATGAGAATATCGTTCTCGCCGAAGATATCTCTTCTCTCAGAGTGGCCGATGATGATGTACTTAACGCCTGCTTCAACGAGCATCGGAGCAGAAATTTCACCGGTGAAAGCACCCTTGTCTTCAATGTAGAAGTTTTCAGCGCCAACTGCAATGTTGGTGCCTTCAACAGCAGCAACAACCGGAACGATGTCGATAGCCGGTACGCAGAATACTACGTCAGCCTGAGAATCCTTTACCAGCGGCTTTAAGGTCTCGCACAGTTCAACTGCCTGAGACGGAGTCATGTTCATTTTCCAGTTGCCAGCAATAATTTTCTTACGCATAATGGTCTCCTTTGAAAAGATTAAAACGAGGCGGCCGCTCAGATCATCCTTCGGAATGCCAAGAAGCATCCGCCTGGTTGTCCGAAGACACCCGCCTCGCAAAAACTCATTTACTGATTATTTGTCATCAGCTGCAACAACGCCCGGAAGCGCCTTGCCTTCAAGGTACTCAAGGGAAGCGCCGCCGCCGGTGGAGATGTGGCTCATCTTGTCAGCAAAACCAAGCTGGTTAACTGCTGCTGCAGAGTCGCCGCCGCCGATGATGGTGGTGCCTTCGATATCAGCCAGAGCCTTAGCAACTGCGATGGTACCAGCTGCAAGAGTCGGGTTCTCGAATACGCCCATCGGTCCGTTCCAAACAACGGTCTTAGCATCCTTTACAGCGTCAGCGAAAAGCTGAGCGGTCTTCGGGCCGATGTCAAGGCCCTGCATGTCAGCCGGGATCTTGTCAGAGTCAACGGTGGAAACTTCGATCGGTCCATCGATCGGATCCGGGAAGTTCTTAGCGATGGTGGTATCGATCGGAAGAAGAAGCTTCTTGCCAAGCTTCTCAGCCTTTTCGATCATTTCCTTGGCGTAATCCAGGAACTCATCTTCTACTAAAGACTGACCGACTTCGTAGCCCATAGCCTTGAAGAAGGTGTAAGCCATACCACCGCCGATGATCAGAGTATCAACCTTCTCAAGGAGATTGTTGATAACGGAGATCTTGGTGGAAACCTTGGAACCGCCAAGGATTGCAACGAACGGACGAACCGGATTCTCAACTGCATTGCCGAGGAAGTTGATTTCCTTCTCCATCAGGTAGCCAACAGCGTTGATGCCGCCCTTAGCGGAGATGAACTTGGTAACACCTTCAACAGATGCATGAGCTCGATGAGAAGAACCGAATGCGTCACATACATAATGATCAGCAAGATCAGCAAGTTCCTTAGAGAATTCTTCGCCGTTCTTGGTCTCTTCCTTACCGCGGAAACGAGTGTTCTGAAGAAGAACAACATCACCGTTGTTCATAGCAGCTACAGCAGCGGTAGCTGCTTCACCGGTAACATTGTAATCAGGTACGAATTTTACAGCCTTGCCAAGCTTTTCAGACAGCATAGCAGCAACCGGAGCTAAAGATTCCTTCTCGTTCGGGCCTTCCTTAACCTTGCCAAGGTGAGAGCAAAGGATAACCTTTGCGCCGCCGTTGATCAGGTAGTTGATGGTCGGCAGAGCAGCTACGACACGGGTGTCGTCGGTGATCACGCCGTTCTTAAGCGGTACATTGAAGTCGCAGCGTACAAGTACGCGCTTGCCCTGGATATTGCCAAGGTCTTCTACAGTCTTCTTTAACATGGATATTCTCCTTTAATGTTGTAATAAATTAAGAAAGGGTCCGGTCCAACACAGTGGGCCGGACCCTAATGAGTCGTTATTGAATTCCTCAGAATTTCTTTTGTCGAACACTATTTGCCGAACGAAGAAGTTCTCTTACTTTCATAAAACCGATGACTCCGTGCTTAGCACTCCCGTCATCGACGCCTTCGCAGTTCCGGGCATACCCTGCACTGCTCATGCGTTACATTCGCCAAATTCGAAAAGTCACCTGCAAGCAGCTGCTTTTCATATTTGTCTCATTGACTTTCATAAAACCGATGACTCCGTGCTTAGCACTCCCGTCATCGACGCCTTCGCAGTTCCGGGCATACCCTGCACTGCTCATGCGTTACATTCGCCAAATTCGAAAAGTCACCTGCAAGCAGCTGCTTTTCATATTTGTCTCATTGTTTTATGCAAGTTCAGCAAAGTACTTGATGGTACGAACCATCTGAGAGGTGTAAGAGTTCTCGTTGTCATACCAAGAAACAACCTGAACTTCGTACAGATCATCAGCGATCTTAGCAACCATGGTCTGAGTAGCATCGAACAGAGAACCGTAGGTCATGCCGATAACGTCAGAAGAAACGATCGGATCTTCGTTGTAGCCGTAAGAAGCAGAAGCTGCTGCCTTCATAGCTGCATTGATGCCTTCCTTGGTTACGTCTGCACCCTTAACAACAGCGGTAAGGATGGTGGTAGAACCGGTCGGAACCGGAACACGCTGTGCAGAACCGATGAGCTTGCCGTTCAGTTCCGGAATAACAAGGCCGATTGCCTTTGCAGCACCGGTAGAGTTCGGAACGATGTTAGCAGCGCCGGCACGAGCACGACGAAGGTCGCCCTTACGATGCGGGCCATCAAGGATCATCTGGTCACCGGTGTAAGCATGAATGGTGCTCATGATACCGGACTGGATCGGAGCGTAGTCATTCAGAGCCTTAGCCATCGGAGCGAGGCAGTTGGTGGTGCAGGATGCAGCAGAGATGATCTGATCATCAGCGGTCAGGGTCTCTTCATTTACAGAGAATACAATGGTCTTCAGATCATTGCCAGCCGGAGCGGAGATAACAACCTTCTTAGCACCAGCGGTGATGTGAGCCATGGACTTTTCCTTAGAGCAGTAGAAGCCGGTGCACTCCAGAACGACGTCAACACCAAGCTCGCCCCACGGGCAATTTACAGCGTCCTTCTCAGCGTAGATCTTAAGGGTCTTGCCATCAACAGTGATGGTGCCTGCTTCATCATCAGCAGAAACGGTGTGAAGACCTTCACCCATCTTGCCGCAGTATCCGCCCTGAGCGGTATCATACTTTAAAAGATGTGCTAACATAGACGGCTTTGTTAAGTCGTTGATAGCAACTACTTCGTAACCTTCTGCGCCGAACATCTGACGGAAAGCCAGACGACCGATACGACCGAAACCATTAATTGCAACTTTAACTGCCATATTAATACTCCTCCTGAGATATTAGGTGGTATTGTCATCATTTCAATACCCGTACGTGGTTATTCTACCGCTTATTGTGAGAAAAATCAAGGGCTTTTATATACTTTGTTGAATTATTGTTATTTTTTTAACTTTATTGAAATACAATGCCGCTGCCGCCTCTGAATGTCTCCCAAATCCCCATTTTACACTTCACAAAATATCGAATTCGTGTAAAATGAAAGAAAAAAGGAGGCATTTCATGGAAAGGCTTTTGAAAGTGGGGGAAGTCCCCGTCAAATCGTCACTGGAAGTGCATCATTCACGGATCGGCATCGGTTTTGAAAAACTGGACCGCGATGTATTCGATCCCGAAAAGGCGTACGATAAGGTCGCTGCCATCGGGGTAAAATGGATCCGTCTGCAATCCGGCTGGCAGAAAACAGAAAAAGAAAAAGGTGTCTATGAGTTCAGCTGGCTGGACCGTGTCGTGGACAATCTCATTTCCCGCGGCATGAAGCCCTGGATCTGTCTCTGTTACGGAAATGCACTGTACGGCGGACAGGCGGAAGAGGTTTTCGGCGCTGTTGGATGTCCGCCTATTTTCACAGAGGAACAGCGGACCGGCTGGGCCGGTTATGTGCGTGCCCTTGTCCGCCATTTTAAGGACCGCGTGCAGGCTTATGAGATCTGGAATGAGCCGGACGGCATCTGGTGCTGGAAGCACGGTGTGAACGCCCGCGAACTGGGCGAATTCACACGGGATACTGCACGCATCATCCGTGAAGAATACGCGGAGGCAGAGATCATCGGCGGTGTCATCTACAGCCGCGACCTGCATTTTATCAATGAAGCACTGAAGACCGGCATGGGGGAAACCATCGATGCCATCTCCTTCCATGAGTATACTGACCGCGAAGAGCTGGTGTTTGAGCGTGTGGACGGACTGCGGGCCATCGGCCGGAAGTTCAACCCAAACATGAAGATCATTCAGGGCGAGTCCGGTTCTCAGTCTCGAAGCGGCGGAAACGGTGCGCTGAAGACCGGCGCCTGGACGCAGCGAAAGCAGGCCAAGCAGCTGCTCCGTCATACGATGGCCGACCTCATGACGAATGTGCAGTTCACCTCCTATTTCTCCTGCATGGACATGATCGAAGCACTGAACGGCAAAGTCGGCGACAAACTCAGCTGGCTGGATTACGGTTATTTTGGTGTCCTTTCCGCCGATTTTGACGAAAACGGTGTGGCAACCGGCGAATACACTCCCAAACAGTCCTACACTGCTCTCTCCGTCCTGGCTTCCCTCTTTGCCGAGGACTTTGAAAGCTGCACACTCCCCGTTCTGTACAAGCCCGAGGAGTCGCCGCGGATCTTCGGATACGATCTTCCGTACCGTGAAGTCATCGCCGGAGGATTTATCCGCGAAAACGGTGCAAAAGCTTACGCATACTGGCATCCGTCTTCCATCATGACCACGGATTTTGAAGGAACGGTCACATTGGAGATCGCCGATGTTGCAAATCCGCCAAAACTGATTGACCCAATGGACGGCAGCATTTATGATATTCCAAGAGAGATCCTGGAATACGAATCCGAGGACTGCATCGTTTTGAAACATCTCCCGATTCGGGACTATCCGCTGATCCTGGTCTTTGGCAATTTCTGAGGCCGGACCTTTCCTTTCAGACTCAATGCGCCGGAGAGCGCTTAAAACGTAAATACGTTATTATTTAAGGAGAAAATTATGGTTACGATCAGAGACATTAAAGCCTTCTGCACTGCGCCGGACAACATCGCGCTCGTGGTCGTCAAGGTTGAGACCAGTGAACCGGGCCTGTACGGACTCGGCTGTGCCACCTACACCCAGCGTTGGAAAACCGTTGCCGATGCTGTGGAAAACTACATGAAGCCGCTTCTTGTGGGCAAGGATGTGTCCCGCATTGAAGACATCTGGCAGATGGCGATGGCATCTCCGTACTGGAGAAACGGCCCCATTTTAAATAACGCGCTGTCCGGCGTGGACATGGCGCTGTGGGACATTAAAGGCAAAATGGCCAATATGCCGCTGTACGAACTTCTGGGCGGTAAAGTTCGTGAAGGTGCGCCGGTATATCGTCATGCAGGCGCATGGTCCACGACCGATCCGCGCTACGGCAAGATGACCTCAGAAGAAATGCTGGATATGCAGATCGAGCAGTTCCTGGAAGAAGGAACACAGTACATCCGCATTCAGAACGGCCGCTACGGCGGTGTACATGAGCTGGAAGCCATGAAGCCGGTCGGCGCTGTGCCCGGTGAATACTACGATCCGCATCGTTATATGCGTGAGACCGTGCAGACCATTGATCACGTACGCTCAAAATACGGCGACCGCTTTGAGATCCTACACGATGTTCATGAGCGTCTGGAGCCCATCGATGCCGTCCGCCTGGCCAAGGATCTGGAGCCTTACCGTCTGTTCTATCTGGAGGACTGCCTCCCGCCGGAACAGGTTGACTGGTTCCGTACAATCCGCGCGCAGAGCTGCACGCCGCTTGCCATGGGTGAACTGTTCAACAATCCGATGGAGTGGATGGGTCTCATCAAAGAACGCCTCATCGACTACATTCGCGTGCACATTTCACAGATCGGCGGTCTGACGCCGGCACGCAAACTGCAGATTCTCTGCGAGGCTTTCGGTGTTCGTACCGCATGGCACGGTCCCGGCGATGTTTCTCCCATCGGCCACGCAGTCAATGTTCATCTGGACCTCTCCAGCTGGAATTTCGGCATTCAGGAATGGGCCGGCTTCAAGCAGGGCTGTCTGGATGTGTTCCCGGGCTGTCCGGAACTGGAAAACGGCTATGTTTACTTAAACAATAAGCCGGGCATCGGTGTGGATTTTGATGAAGAAGCCGCAAAGGCCTTCCCGTGCAGTGATAAACTGCCTACTTGGACAAATGCAAGAAGGCCGGATGGGACGTTTGCCAGACCCTAAGCCGCGAGACAGCCGAAGCGGATGCTGAGGGGACAATTCCGCAGGAATTGCGTTCGCGGCTTCAGTTTCACGCAGTGAAACGCATCTAGCTGAGTGGACGGTTTGCGAAGCACAAGCGCGTTCGCGGCTTCAGTTCTGCGAAGCAGAACGTTTACCTGATGAGGGGACGGTTTGCGAAGCACAACAATAATATTTAGGAGTATTTTTATTTTATGTACCTTGCTGACAACTGGAAAGATTATGAGATCATCGACACCTCGGACGGCGAAAAACTGGAACGCTGGGGAAAATATATCCTCTGCCGCCCGGATCCGCAGGTCATCTGGCAGGATGTAAAAAAAGCCCCGCAGTGGCGGAAGCTGAATGCACATTACCATCGTTCCAATAAGGGCGGCGGCGAGTGGGAGTTCTTTGACCTGCCTGAACAGTGGACCATTTCCTACGGTGACCTCACCTTCAATCTGAAACCCTTTTCCTTCAAGCACACCGGTCTTTTCCCGGAGCAGGCAGCTAACTGGGACTGGTTCGGAAAACTCATCCGTGAGCGTGTAGCTGAAGGCCGTCAGGTCAAGGTGCTGAATCTGTTTGCATACACCGGCGGAGCAACGCTTGCCGCTGCCGCTGCCGGTGCGCAGGTCACCCATGTGGACGCCTCCAAGGGCATGGTCCAGTGGGCCAAGGAAAACGCCGTGTCCTCCGGACTTTCCGATAAGCCGATCCGTTGGCTCGTAGATGACTGCCAGAAGTTTGTGGAACGTGAGATCCGTCGCGGCAACAAATACGATGCCATCATTATGGATCCGCCGTCGTATGGCCGCGGACCCAAGGGCGAGATCTGGAAAATCGAGGATGCCTTCCATCCCTTCGTCAAACTCACCACAGAGATTCTTTCTGATGATCCGTTGTTTGTTCTTTTGAACTCTTACACTACCGGTTTTGCGCCGGGCGTCCTTTCCTACATGCTCTCGCTGGAAGTTGCTTCAAAATACGGCGGACATGTGGAAGCTGATGAAGTCGGGCTGCCGGTCTCCGGAAACGGGCTGGCGCTGCCGTGTGGAAGTTCAGGGAGATGGACCGGAACGCGAGACAGCCGAAGCGGCAGCTGAGGGGACAATTCCGCAGGAATTGCGTTCGCGTTCCAAGCTCTTCAAAGAAGAGTTCATCGCAAAATGACCTCATAACACCAAAAAGTTAATTGTAAAAAACGCTCACAGTTATAAGTCCCTTGCAGTTTCGCAGGAGCTTATAAAACATGTGGGCGTTTTTATGCGGCAACAATCTTACCGGACAGCCAAGTCTTCTTATAAAGCTTGCTTTTTTACAAACGCTCACCTGATGTCCAATTTGCAAAAATAAATCCTACATTTCTAACAATTTTTTTACAGATCAAGCGCATCTGCACCCCTTTGCAAAAAAACAACCGTCACATCGCGCCGACTTGTTTTTGTCAAGGGGGATATATCCCACTGTGTCATGACAAAATTTCCGACCGCACAAGCCTGCATTTTTAACAACTCCTCATATATAGCCCGATCTGCAAAAAGGCCCCAGATTTCAGACGTTTCTTAGCAAAGGAAGCCAAACAAAAATCCAGCCATTTTCCTCTTCACCCCACACACATAAAAGGGCTGTAAAAAATCAAAATGATCTTTCACAGCCCTATTTCAGGTTTTCCTGATTTTAGTCTTACTTACGCTTCAAAGGACAGTACGACTCTCATATGAAGCTTATTGCCCAGACGATACTCTTCCTTCAGTTCCGGACCACAGGAGTTGGAACCGATACCGCTCTGACGCTCATCGATGTGAAGCACAGTATATGCGGACTCTTCGAGTTCGTAATTGTGCATCTTCTTTGTGAGTTCTTCGACGGTGTAGTGAGAAGTATTGAAGGAGAACTCTTCACCGGTAACCGTCAGCGTTGCGCCGGTTGCATTGGTGAGGGTCATCTCTTCACAGCCGTAATGGCTGCCGTTCTCCTGCGGCTTGATATAGTCTTCGTGCATACCGGTAACGGTATCATCAAAGCGGTCAAGTACGCAGCTGCGGCGCTTGTCGATGTAGCTTTCATTCGGACCGTAACCATAGTAGGAAACGTTCTCGAAGTCCTTCTTCAGGAACATGCGGACACCAAAGCGCGGCAGGAACGGGAATATCGGAAGCTTATCACCCTTCAGGTCGATGAGCAGCTCGCCGTTATCATTGATCTCATAACGAGCGGTCACATTCATGAACTTCTGAAGGAAGATCGCTGCCATACCGTACTTGGAAGTGATGACGATCTTGCCGTCTTCAGCCTTGACCTTGGTATCGTATACACGAACCATTGCACGGTCGTAACCGGCCTTCTGCCACTCTTCGCGGATGTTGCGGTCATTATCGGTAGGAGCACGCCATACGCTG
Source organism: uncultured Lachnospiraceae bacterium (assembly GCA_946040795.1). Classification (GTDB taxonomy): domain Bacteria; phylum Bacillota; class Clostridia; order Lachnospirales; family Lachnospiraceae; genus UBA1267. The sequence continues at coordinate 5,551 of CAMGCK010000024.1, read as the reverse complement.
GTCTCCATCGGAGCTGCCAGATAAGATACGTTGCGGTTCACGATCTCCGTGAATGCAGCCTTATCCTTGTCATATACGTAGCGGAAATTCTTACCTTCCACAATAATGTAGTATTCGTTCTCCGTTACTTCCGGAGCTGCTTCAGACTCAATGCCGATGGCAACGGTGCGAACCGGAACCACGAACTGATCAAAGCCCATCTCATCCGGCATATAGTCGGTGAGTGCAGCCTGCTTGTTCCAGTAACGGAAGATAACAGAGGTACGATCGTCCACCGGAATCTCTTCCGGAAGCGTCATCTTGAAGGATGCATGCGGCTTAACGGACGGAACCTCGAGGTCACCCCGGGAAAGCTGCTCCCCGTCACGCTTGATTTCGTAAGAGATGCCGATCTTTTCCTGAAGATCCGTGAAGTCCAGCATGTTCTTGAAGGTGAATACGCCGTTCTTTTCAGAGATCAGGCGAACCGGACGCATGACATTCTTCAGTTCCAGAAGACCGGTATGCGGTGTGCGGTCGGGGTATACCAGACCATCCATGCAGAAGTTGCCGTCATTATGAACATCGCCCCAGTCGCCGCCGTAGTAGAACTGATCCTTACCTTCCGGCGTCTTGCCCATATAAACACTGTGGTCACACCACTCCCAGACAAATGCGCCAACCAGTTCATCGTGTGCGTAGATGGCCTTCCAGTAATCCTCGGTGCATCCCGGGCCGTTGCCCATTGCATGAGTGTACTCGCAGAGGATCATCGGCTTGTCGCCTTTTTCTGCATACTCCAGCATATGCTCGACAGTCGGATACATACGGGAATACATGTCGATGGAGTTGAAATCAAACTTACCGGTACCGCGCTTGGAACCGTTCCACTCCAGCAGGCAGTCATTCTCTTCCGGCTTGTACTCATGTGCCCACATAGCACCTTCGTAGTGGCACAGACGGGCCGGATCACGGTCCTTGGTCCACTTGGTTGCAGCCTCGAAGCCGCAGCCGTAGCCGGCTTCGTTACCCATGGACCAGATCAGAACAGAGGTAACGTTCTTATCGCGCTCAACATTCATCTGAACGCGGTCAACAATGGCATCGGCCCAATCCGGGTTATCTGCCATGTAAGAATAGGTATTCATGTAAGAGCCGCCGTAGAATTCAACACAGCCGTGGATCTCGATGTCAGACTCGTCAATGACATACATACCGATCTCATCCGCAAACTCCAGGAACAGCGGGCTGTTCGGATAATGAGAGGTACGGATCGCGTTGAAGTTGTTGGCCTTCATCAGCGTGATGTCTTCATACATCTCGTCGATGGTAACAGCATAACCGTTGAACGGGCTGGAATCGTGACGGTTAACGCCCTTGAACTTGATCTTCTGACCATTGAGGACGATGGCACGATTTACGACCTCGACCTTACGGAGACCGACATTCCTGGAAATCACTTCATTCGGGGTCTCGATAACAAGGGTATACAGATACGGATGCTCTGCGTTCCAGAGCTTGGGATTCTTAACAGTAAGTACCGGCTCCTTGTCAAAGCTCTCAGCAATGACCGTCTCACCGTCGGTCAGATAGGTATGAACCTTGACATTGCCCTTGACCTTATAATCCACCGTGATGGTCGCGGTCTTCCAGTTTGCGGAGAAATCCTGATGGATGAAGAAGTCTTCCACGCGGTTCTTCGGACGAAGCAGTACGTAAACGTCACGGAAGATACCGGTCATGCGGAGCTTATCCTGGTCCTCAAGATAGGTGCCGTCACACCAACGGTAAACAAGAACCGCAATACGGTTCTCACCGGCATGAACAAACTTCGTGATATCGAACTCGGACTGACCGTGAGAAACCTGGCTGTAACCGACAAACTTGCCGTTTACCCAGACATAGTAGCAGGAGTCCACACCTTCAAATACCAGATGCTTGTCAAACTTGTCATCGTCCAGGTCAAAGTCACGAATGTAGATACCGCATGCGTTGTCCTTCGGAACATAAGGCGGATCGAACGGGATGGCATAACGTACATTGGTGTAGTTGTTTCTACCGTAGCCGTAGATCTGGAAGCAGCCCGGAACCGGGAGCACATCAAATCCGGTGAAATCGAAGTCCTCCGCGAAGAAGTCTTCAGGCAGGTCACGGTCGTTCTCATGATAGGAGAAAGCCCAATCGCCGGAAAGGAATACAGCACGGTCCGAAATTTCTCTCGGAAGGCCTGCGAGTTCTGCAGTCGATGCCGGAACATAGTAGGAGCGCTTTTCACGTGTGCCTACATGCAGCATCTTCTGGTTCTCATGATAATGGGGAAGATTCATACATAACCTCCGTTTATATTATTTCTTTTTGATTCTCTTTTTGGCGCGCACCGCAAGAACAACAATCACGACCGCTGCGATTGCCGCAATACTCACAGCAAGCAAGATCTCACCCAGATGTTCCTGAATGGCATATTCTGCAATCTGAATGGGATCCGTAATGACGTCTCTTAACATAGTGCCTCCTTTTCTTCCTGAAGCGGGTACACAGAAATACACATTAACTATAAGACATTCCCCGCATTGTTGCAAGCGGAAAACCACTTTTCTTTTCCCCGCACGTATGATAAACTACACGTATTGAAAGGACCTGTCATGAAACGTGTTTCTGTTTTATTACTGACAATTATATATACGATCTGTTTTGTTTTCGGTGCTTCTTCCGTTTCTGTGAAAGCCGCGGATAAGGACGACGTGGACAAGGTCATCCGTTCCATCCCGGAGGACTGGCCGGCCGCACCGTCCCTTGCCGCCAGGTCAGCCATTCTCATGGATGCGGACTCCGGTGAGATCCTGTACGCCAAAAACGCCACGGAAGCCATGTTCCCCGCGTCTACGACCAAGCTTGTGACCGCGCTTCTGACCGCGGAAAGCTGCCCGATGAACGATATCGTCGAATTTTCCTCCAAAGCCGTCAATATTCCGTCCGGCTCCAGCCACATCGGCATGCGCCGCGGAGAAAAGATGGTTCTCAAGGAGTGCCTTCTGGGTCTGCTTCTGCCCTCCGCCAATGAAGTCGCCAACGCCCTTGCCGAGCACGTTTCCGGCTCCATCGGCGAATTTGTGGTCCGCATGAATGAAAAGGTCTACCAGCTGGGCGGCGTCAACACGGTCTTTACCAACCCCAACGGTCTTCACGATGAAGGCCATCATACCTGTGCCTATGACCTGGCGCTTGTCATGCGGGAATTCTCTCAGAATGACACGCTGGTGAACATTGCCTCCCAGCAGTCTTATGTCCACCACGCCGATGACCTTCTGCCCAAGGACATCCCGATGACCAACACCCACATGATGATCCGCTCCTCCGAATACCACAACGAATACGTTGTGTGCGGCAAGACCGGCCATACCGCGGAGTCCGGATACAACCTGGTCACCTACGCGGAAAAGGATGGTGTTCATCTGATCGTTGTTGTCATGGGCTGTGAAAACGGCAGCCAGTATGTGGCTACCCAGTCCCTTCTGGACTACGGCTTCAACTATTTCCATCTGGTCCTCCCCGCTGAGCTGGATAGCTCGCTGGATCTCCAGAGTTCCTTCACCTCATCCTCATTGGCACTGCCCACACCGGGCGTATCCCTTCTCACCGTGGACAGTTCCGATTCCATCCTGCTGCCGGACACGGTCACCTTTGACAAACTGGATAAGACCGTGGAGGATACAGATGACGGCAAGCTGGTCACCTACACTTACCAGGGCTACCCGCTTGGAACGGTTACACTTTCCTACTCTTCTGCCAAAGCCTCCAATCAGCTTTTTGTTCCGGAAGAGGATGTGGATCTGACTCCGCAGCCGGTGCCGAACCTTTCCATGCTGGATGGTTATCTTCTGCTGACGATCGTCGGCCTGACGATCGTTCTGATCCTCGTCATAACAGTGATGGTCCGTTGGAATCATCCGCGAAAGAAAAAGAAAACCACTTACAAATAACGTGCAGAATAAAACGCAGCATGAATCACCATAAGCCGCGCACGGCTGCATTACGGGCTGCAAAAAACAGCCGCCGGAACACGTTCCGGCGGCTGTTTTTATGCTTATGCTTTCATCTGCTTTTCCTGATGATACTCGCAGTTTTTATCAAATTTGACCGTTTCCGGCGCAAGTTCCAGAAGCTCGGGATGATCCAGATAATGCTTCATGTCCGAAAAAAACAGCGCGTAATGCGCGCCGGAACAGACACGTTCATCGACCGTGATGCCGACAGGCAGAAAACGCTTCATCTTTGTTGTATCGCCCTCGCCCTGTGCCACACGTTCGGGCTTGCCCATGCTGAGGAAAATACTGACATTGCCGAAATTGTAGATGTGATGGTACACATCGCTGAGGCCGATGGAAGCCGTATTGGTCACATACAGTCCCGAATAGAACGGCAGCTCATCGATCAGCACCTTCGGGCACATATTCATGGCGTCCAGCATGCGGACGATCGCCACAAGCGCGGTAGGCAGTCCCGGAATGCTGAGCACAAAGGATGCCAACCGGTCAATGAAGTTCTTGGGTTGATCCCCGCGATTTGCGGCGATGCCCGCTTCCACACGGTCACGTACATCATAGATCGTATCCGTGAGGTCAAATTTCAATTTGACAACAGTCTCTCCCATGTCCGCGTCACGCGGATCCTTCAGTACATTAAACGAGATGCTGCAGTTGTTTCTGGAATAATACCGCTTGTTCATGATGAAGCGGTTGATCTGCGGGTTGCTGCTGACCGCACGAATATACGCCGCCATGATGATCTGCATGTGCGAGATCTTTTCCCCTTTTTCATCCCGCTGCTTCTTAATGTATGCATTCATCTTGGAGAGGTCGATGTGATGCTGCAGGAACACCTGCGAATCACACCGCATCGGCATAAGATACGGCATCATCTGTACGATGGGATCCAATCCCCCGATTCGGATACCATCTGCTCTTCTGTTAAACATTTCCTGCTATTCCCCTTTTTGAAAATGATAACCATCTGATCCAGCCTGCCGCCGATGCCATCTCACGATTCCCGGCATACAAAAAAGCGCTGTTATGCAGATGGTTTATCCCCCCAAACAGCATAATAGCGCTTTTCTGAATAAATTTCAACTGTTACATCCTTTTCTCCCGGCGCCGCTCATAGGAACTGCCGCTTAAGTCCACGCGCAGCCGGAGATCGTTTTTATGACCGCCGGTGATCTGCGATACCCGGAAATAACTCTTCCATTTTCTTCTTCATCGTCAGGTTCTCTCATTCTGTCTGATGCTCAATAATAAATTCTGGATTCCTCGATTATTTCATAGCCGTTTTCATCCAGCTTCAACACATGCGCTCCGCAGTTTTTACACAGGCCGCTGCTCCAGAAATCCCGGATTCCCACCTGCCGTACATAACACATGATGGCAGAGATCGCGGCGCCGTGCGAAACGATCAGAAGCCGCTCCGTGTCATGTGCAGCCGCCATGGGCTCCACGGTGTTTTTCATGAAATCCGCCGTGCGGTCCAGTAGTTCGCGGAACACTTCACCGCCTTCCGGCGCGCGATAATTCTCCGG
>CAMGCK010000023.1 GCA_946040795.1 uncultured Lachnospiraceae bacterium | reverse complement strand
AGATCATCACATAAAAACGCCCACATATGTTATAAAGGGTTATTTCACAGCCCCATTTTTTGTGTCCTGTAATGAGGAAAGTATTTATGCCGTTTGAACGGACACCTGACGATTGCGTACAATCCCTGAATGCCGCCAAGAGCGGCTTCCGGAGATTACATACGTGATTTTTGGGGTGTGATGTTATTCTTTATATTTCAGCAAAACGGTCTTTGAAGAATTATCGGAAATATTTCAGGATCTCCGCTGTTTTGGGATCGACATCCGCACAAGACCGTCTTCAAAGCCCATGATTGCTGTGCGGCGTTGTACCGTGCGCCAGAGCGTTTTTACGGCTTCCGGCCTGTTTGATGTTGACATAGACCGGCATGCGGACCTCCTGCATCAGTTGATGATTCGGGTATACCGCAATTTTGCGGTATGGAAGCAGGGCACTAAAACTTTTTGGAATACATTCAGGACTTTAATGACAATTCCGGATAAATTTGGTACAATAAAAAAACCGGTTATTTACGCAAGCTGCCTTCGGACGCTGGAATACCCGGCCAGTTTGAGCATTTGGAGCGAGGTAAAGCCATGAGCTATAAATACGAAACCCATCTTCATACGTCCACATCCTCAAAATGCGGCCGTTCAAAGGGAGCGGAATACGTTCCCTATTACAAGGCGCTGGGCTATGACGGCATTTTTGTAACAGATCATTTTTATCTTGGAAACACCTGCGTACCCAGGGAACTTCCCTGGGAGGAGTGGGTGCATCGGTACTGCGACGCTTACCGGGAGACCAAGGCGGCGGGCGATGCCATCGGCCTCAAGGTCTTTTTTGGCTGGGAAACTTCCTATGCCGGTGAAGATTTCCTGATCTACGGCCTGGATGAGGAATGGCTTCTTGAACACCCGGACATCCGTTACTGGGATCAGAAGGAACAGTATGAGCATGTGCAGGCGGACGGCGGTCTGGTGGTCCAGGCGCATCCCTTCCGTGAGCGCAATTATCAGACGGAGGTCAAGATCCACCCGCATCATTCCGATGCCTGGGAGGTTGCAAACTGCGGCAATAAGCCCTATCAGGACATTCTGGCTTACACCTACGCAAAGGAGCATGGCATCATCATGACGGCGGGTTCGGACATTCATAAGGCCGGCGGCAGCGACAACGGATGTCTCTTCGGCATGATCACCGAGGAACCGCTGAACAGCGCGGCGGATTATGTGAAGCTTGTGAAGTCCGGTACCGGTTATCAGCTGAATGTGGCAGAGGGTTGGCATGCCAATAATCCGCAGAATCCCTGGTTCGATGTGTTTCTTTACAACGAGGCGCATGAACGCGTACAGCTTCCGGGGATTTTCTTCCCGGGGGCACCGACTGCGGTAGACCCGCACTGAGGGCTCAGGCGGGAATTTAAAAGACAGAAAACAGAGGAGCTTTCGCCATGAAAATGACAAAAATGGATCTTCAGAAGATCCAGGAGGAACTGGATTATCGCAAGGGCGCATTCGGACAGGAACTGCGTCATACGCTGAAGGTGGCGCGTGAACAGGGCGATCTTTCCGAAAACGCGGATTATACAGCGGCCAAGCGTGCCAATAATCAGAATAACAGCCGGATCGCGTATCTGGAAAACATCGTCCGTCATGCGGTGATCATTGAAGATACCTCGGAAGAGGGCACCGTGGGTCTGAATAAGGCTGTCACGGTCTGGATCCCCGAGGATGAGGAAGAAGAGACCTACAAGATCGTGACCTCCATTCGCGGAAATTCCGTGGACGGCCGCATCTCGACGGATTCCCCCATGGGAAAAGCCCTGATGGGACACCGCGTGGGTGATACGGTCACGGTCCAGGTGAATCCGAAGTACAGCTACGAAGTGGAGATCAGGAAGATCGAGTACATAGAAGATGACGGTACCGACGGTATTCGTCAGTACTGATGAACGGCGGCCGTGAAGCCGACCGTTAATTTACAGAAAAGGCCCGCGGAATGCGGGCGGAGTGAGACGAACGTGAAGACGACGGATGACGCAGTACGCCTTTCCGTCCGTGAACTGGTGGAATTTGTCCTGAAAAGCGGAGACATCGACACGCGCCGTACCGGCGCAGCGGTGACGGATGCCATGTTTGAGGGCGCCAACGCGCACAGGAAGATCCAGAAGTCCATGGGTGGGGATTATCGGGCGGAGGTTTTCCTGAAAACCGAATTTATGCTGGAGGGAAGTCCATCGGCGCGCCTGATTGTTGAGGGCCGGGCCGATGGTATTTTCACGCGCGAAAACGAGGCCGGAGAAGCAGTTGTCACCATCGATGAGATCAAGGGCGTCTATCGGGATATTTATGCCATGGAAGAGCCTGTGCCGGTACATTTGGCGCAGGCTCTTTGTTATGCCGCTATCCATGCGGCGGATGAGGATCTTCCGCGGATCGGCGTTCAGATCACCTATGTTCAGCTGGAAGAGGATAAAGAACCGGAAAAGAAGCGTAAATCGCCCAAGGTGAAGGCTGATGAGATCCGCCGCTTCTGTTTTGAGTATACGAAAGAGGAAGTGCAGGCCCGTTTGGGGGAATATGTGGAAATGTACCGTCCGTGGGCGCTGTTTACGGTCAGGCATCGTACCGAACGTACAGCTTCCGTGCAGGACTTTCCGTTTCCGTATCCGTATCGCCCGGGACAGCAGAAAATCACGCGTCAGGTGTACAGGACGATCCGGGATGAAAAGAATCTGTTTGTACAGGCACCGACGGGAATCGGCAAGACGCTGTCAATGCTGTATCCGTCCGTTCAGGCTGTAGGCCAGGGCATGGGGGACAAGATCTTCTATCTGACGGCCAAGACCGTGACCGCCACGGTGGCGGAAGAGGGCATGAAGCTCATGTACGACCGCGGTCTTCGGTTCGCCTTTGTGAAGATCACGGCCAAGGAGAAAATGTGTCCGCTTGAAAAGTGTGCCTGCAATCCGGTGGACTGCCCCCGGGCAAAAGGGCATCTGGACCGTATTAATGCCGCGGTCTATGATCTCATTACCCATGAGAACGCGGTGACGGCGGACACGATCAGTGCCTATGCCGAAAAGCACTGCGTCTGCCCTTATGAGATGTCGCTGGATGTTTCCTACTATACGGATGTCATCATCTGTGATTACAATTACGCGTTTGCGCCGCATGTGTTCCTGCAGCGTTATTTTGCAAGCGGAGCAAAAGGCCCCTACATTTTCCTCATCGATGAAGCGCACAATCTGGTGGACCGCGCCCGCGACATGTATTCCGCGGTGCTCGTGAAGGAGCATCTGCTGCAGGCCAAAAAACTGTTTGAAAAGGAAAAAGCAAAACGGATCCTCCGATGGATCGAGCGCGCCAACAAGGCCATGCTGGAACTGAAAAGAGGCTGTGAAAAGGTGACGGTGTTCACGGAAGAAGAGCCGTTTCCGACAGCGCTCATTTACGATCTTGAAAACCTGAAGGAAGCGCTGGAAGTGTTCATGGACCGCAATCCTTCCGCGCCCGGAATCGATGAGATCGCCGCCTTTTATTTTGAGGTGTCCGATGTGGTCACCACTTATGAAGTCATGGGAAAAGGCTACATGACCTATGCCGCGTTTGACGATGAAGGGCAGTTCTTTGTAAAACTGTTCTGCATCGACCCGGCGGAGCGGCTGAAAGAACGGCTGGATCAGGTCGTATCCACGGTCTTTTTCTCTGCGACGTTCCTGCCTGTCAATTATTACAAGGAACTATTGGCCGGTGACACGGAGGAGGATGCCATGTATGTGGATTCTCCTTTTGATCAGCGGAAAAAAGCACTTTTCATTGCTTCTGATGTCAGTTCCAAATACACAAGGCGTGGATATGAGGAGTACCGTAAAATCGCCGAATATGCGGTGAAAATGAGCGCGGAGAAGAAAGGAAACTATCTGATGTTCCTGCCGTCTCATAAATTTCTGGAAGAAGTCCGGGAGGTGCTGGACGAGATGCTTCTGAAAAAAGAGGAGGAAGCTGATCGGAAGGGAGAGGTCTACCTTCCGCCTTATGAGATCCTGTCGCAGAGGAGAGTCATGACGGAGGAAGACCGAAGAGATTTCCTGGCGGCGTTTGACGATCCGCACAGCAGAGACGATCAGTCTTCCCTCATCGGTCTCTGTGTCATGGGCGGCGTGTTCTCGGAGGGCATTGACTTGAAAAACGAGGCACTGATCGGCGTGGCAGCAGTAGGAACCGGTCTGCCGCAGGTATGTACCGAGCGCGAACTCATCCGTTCTTACTATGAAATGAACGGCGAAAACGGCTTTGACTTTGCATATCGTTTTCCGGGATTCAACAAGGTCATGCAGTCTGCCGGACGATTGATCCGTACGGTGGATGATGAAGGTGTCATTCTGCTTCTGGATGAACGGTTCCGCTACCGGGAAAATCTCCGGCTGTTCCCCAAGGAATGGGCGGAATATGAGGTGACGGACATCGGGGGTATCGAAGAGCGGATTCGGACTTTCTGGGCGGAACGGGGGGCGGAATATGCTGCGGAAGCGCCAGAAAATCGATAAAATACATTGCAATTTACAGAAGGCTGATGCTATAATCACGACAGAATGAAAACGGACCCGGAATGTGGCCCGATAATCAAAAGGAGATATGTATCATGTCTAGACTTGAAGAACTTCAGAAAGTGAATCCCCAGATCGAGATCAAGTGCGTTTGTGACGATTCCTTCCTCGCATACGGCCGTGTAGTGGACGTTGATCCCGCAGAAATGATCGAAATGGTCAAGAAGAGCGCACCGATCCCGGAGACCGGTTCCAAGTATGTTCCGGCACTGGAAGCCATCGATACCATGCCGCTTGCTCAGGAATACAACGAGACCCTTTGCGGTCAGCTGGATGAGCAGTGGGGCCTTTGCTGGGGTCACTCCAGCACCATGAACGCTCTGGAATGGCATACCTGCAACGAATTCAATGTTGGTGTTACGGACCTCGTACTGCTTCTTGCAAAGCGCGGTGACCTGAATAAGGAAGGCAAGCTGGATTCCGCAAAGGTAAAGGCTTTCTATCTTCCGGAAGGAAAGATGATCGAAGTTTACTCCGATACGCTTCATTTCTGCCCGTGTGAAGTCAGCAAGTCCGGTTTCTCCTGCGTAGTAGGTCTGCAGCGCGGTACCAACACCGATATCGATCCGGAAATGAAGAAGGATCCGCTGGTAACCGCTAAGAATAAGTGGCTCATCGCTCATGAAGACATGAAGGGCATGGTTGAACATGGCTGCTTCCCGGGTATCTTCGGTGAAAACTGGACCATCAAGACCATTGACTAAGCTGAAATATTACGTATTTTTGATTGCGTAAATGCATAAAAAGGGCTGTGAAATAACCCCATAACACAAAGAAGGCGCCATGAAAAAATCAAAATGATTTTTTCACAGCGCCTTTTTATTTCTGTGTGACCGGAAGCATCAGTCCTGTATAACGTCTTTAATGTAGGCGGGTTCCGTACTGTAATTATAAGTGGTGATGGTCACGCCGCCGCGGGATTCGCAGGCATGCAGGATCTGATTGCTGCCGATGTAAATGGCCACGTGATTGACCTGGCCGTTCTGATCGGTGTAGAAGAGAAGATCGCCGGGCTTGGCTTCATGGATGGAGTTTACATAGACACCCTGCGTCTTCTGGTTATAGGATTCGCGGTGGAGAGAAACATTGGCGGTTTTGTATACTTCCTGAGTAAAACCGGAACAGTCGATGCCCTGTGTCAGACTCATGCCGCCGTATTTGTACGGAGTTCCCAAAAACTGCATGCCGTAGTTGACCAGATTGCGGCGGGTCTCCGTGGTATCATCCAGGGGGCTCCATGCCACGCCTTCCGTCAGGTAGTAGCCCAGGTCCGTAAACTCGGAACTGATGTAGCCGGTAGTCGAGTTGATGGCCACCTCCAGCCAGTTGTCATCCACCACACGTTCCACGATCTGCATCTCGTCGCAGTTCAGCTGTGTCCAGACGGTGCCGTTCATGGAGGGCTCTTCGCGGACATTCAGACAGACGGCGTTGACCTTCGCCATCAGGAAACAGTTTTCCACAGCCAGTTCCGCGGCTTCTTCTCCGGTGGCGATGAGCTCGGAATAGCAGTAGCCTTCAATGCCTCCCGAACGGATGCGGTACCAGCCGCTGCCATCGTCCTCCAGAATCTCAAGACCGCTGTTCCGCCAGATCTTGCCGATGATGGAACCGGTAAGGGACGGGGTGCTGCGGATGTTTAAGAAGGATTCCGCAATGACGATGCCCAGGTTGTTATACCGTGTCAGAACGTTCAGACGAGGGTCCGGTTCCGGTTCAGCGGGGGGTTCTGTCTCCGTGTTTTCCACAACGGTGACTTCAATCAGGTTTTCCTGCTCTTTTTGAGACACACTGGCCTCCGATGTAGCCTCCGTTGTGCCTGGATCAGTGCCCAAATCAGCATAAATTTTATCAATTTTTCCACGATTTGCAAGAGCGAGAATACCGGCAATTATTGCAATAAAAACAACGGAAATTAAAGACAAATAAATGCGTTCCCGCCTTTTTTTATCGCGTTCAAGGGCTTTTCTTTTTGCGTTTTTTTCTCTTTCAGATTGATTGGACATATAGAATAAGGGAACTCCTGTTAAAACTGAGTAAAATGAATCGATACTCATATTGTAACTGCTTTTCTTCATTTATACAAGAAGCAGATGTGCAAAAATTGAGGATAATTCAAAGAATTTTTGCATATGTGGAAAACCTTTGATGTACTGTATGAAAGTCAGGAGGAGAGGCACATGGAGCTGTTTGCGAAACTGAAGCATTGGGCAGATGAAATCACACCGAAACAGATCGTTCCTGCGGCCCTTCACAAAAGATTCACAATTGAATTAGCACTCACCTGTTGACAGTGCTAACAAAAAGTTCTATGATGAAATCGTACGAAGCAAATGCTGACGCAAAGGAGGTATTTCTTATGAATTTCAACAAGTTTACACAAAAATCGATGGAAGCCGTTCAGCTGTGCGAAAAGATCGCCCGGGATTACGGCAACCAGGAAATAGACCAGGAGCATCTTTTACATGCTCTTCTGACACAGGATGAATCCCTGATCGGAAAACTGATCACCAGAATGGAGATCAGTCTTCCGGACTTCAAGAACTCCCTTGAAACGGTCCTGAACCGTCAGGTCAAGGTGCAGGGCGGAAATGCTTATGTGAGTCAGGCCCTGAACGATGTTCTTCTGAACGCGTCCGATGAGGCAAAAGCCATGGGAGACGAATATGTTTCCGTGGAACACCTGTTCCTTGCCATGATGAAAAAGCCCAACCGCGACATCGCCGAACTGTTCCGTGAATACGGCATCACAAAAGACCGCTTTTTACAGGCTCTTTCCACGGTCCGCGGCAACCAGCGCGTGACTTCCGATTCCCCGGAGGACACATACGAGGTCCTGGAGAAATACGGCAAGGATCTGGTGGAAGAGGCACGGTCTCAGAAGCTGGATCCGGTCATCGGAAGAGATGAGGAGATCCGCAACGTGATCCGCATCCTGTCCCGTAAAACCAAGAACAACCCGGTCTTAATCGGCGAGCCCGGTGTTGGTAAGACCGCTGTTGTGGAAGGCCTGGCGCAGAGAATCGTCCGGGGCGATGTTCCGGAATCTTTAAAGGAGAAGAAACTGTTCTCCCTGGATATGGGTGCGCTTGTTGCCGGCGCCAAGTACCGCGGTGAGTTTGAGGAGCGTCTGAAGGCCGTTCTGGAAGAGGTCCGGAAGTCGGAAGGACGCATCATCATGTTTGTGGATGAACTGCATCTCATTGTCGGCGCGGGCAAGACCGACGGCGCGATGGATGCCGGCAATATGCTAAAGCCTATGCTGGCCCGCGGCGAGCTGCACTGCATCGGCGCGACCACGCTGGATGAGTATCGTAAATACATCGAGAAGGATGCCGCTCTGGAACGTCGTTTCCAGCCGGTCCTGGTGGATGAGCCCACGGTGGAAGACACCATCTCCATTTTAAGAGGCCTGAAGGACCGCTACGAAAACTACCATCACGTGTCCATCACGGACGGCGCGCTGGTATCCGCGGCGACGCTTTCCAACCGCTACATTTCCGACCGTTTCCTGCCGGATAAAGCCATCGACCTGGTGGATGAAGCCTGCGCGCTGATCAAGACGGAACTGGATTCCCTGCCGTCCGAAATGGACGACGAGCGCAGAAAGATCATGCAGCTGGAGATCGAAGAGACCGCGCTTAAAAAAGAAACGGACCATCTGTCACAGGAACGTCTGCAGGACCTTCAAAAGGAACTGGCTGAGCTTCGCGAACACTTCAGCGCGGAAAAGGCACAATGGGACAATGAAAAGGCCCGCATCGAAAAACTGTCGGCGCTGCGTGAACAGATCGGGGAGCTGAACGGAAAGATCGAGATTGCCAAACAGAAATACGATTTCAACGAGGCAGCCCGCCTGCAGTACGGTGAACTTCCCAGACTGCAGGAAACACTTAAGACCGAGGAAGCGGAGATGAACGGCATGGAGCTGCATCTGGTGCATGAATCCGTCACGGAAGAGGAGATCGCCCGCATCATCAGCCGCTGGACCGGTATTCCGGTAGCCAAACTGAATGAGACGGAGCGCAACAAGACCCTGCATCTGGAAGAAGAACTTCACAAACGCGTCATCGGCCAGGAAGAGGGCGTGCAGAAGGTGGCGGAAGCCATTTTAAGATCTAAAGCAGGCATCAAGGACCCGAAGAAGCCCATTGGTTCTTTCCTGTTCCTGGGACCCACCGGTGTCGGTAAAACGGAACTTGCGAAAGCACTTTCCGAGAGCCTGTTTGACGATGAAACGAACATGGTCCGTATTGACATGAGTGAATATATGGAGAAACACAGTGTGGCTCGTCTCATCGGTGCGCCTCCCGGATACGTGGGTTACGATGAAGGCGGCCAGCTGACAGAGGCCGTGCGCCGGAAACCGTATTCCGTTGTCCTGTTTGATGAAGTGGAAAAGGCACACCCCGATGTGTTCAATGTCCTTCTGCAGGTGCTGGATGACGGCCGCATCACGGATTCTCAGGGCCGTACCGTGGATTTCAAGAATACGATCCTCATCATGACCTCCAACATCGGTTCTCAGTATCTTCTGGACGGTGTAACAGAGGACGGCACGATACTGCCGGAGGCAGAGAAGAGCGTCATGAACGATCTTCGCATGCATTTCCGTCCGGAGTTTCTGAACCGCCTGGATGAGACCATTCTGTTTAAGCCGCTGACGAAGAAGGACATCGGCGATATCGTGAAGCTCATGGTGGCGGATGTCAACAAGCGTCTTCAGGACCGTGAGATCAGCATCGAACTCACGGATGAGGCTTTGGCATATGTTATTGAGAACGGTTACGATCCGACTTACGGCGCGCGTCCGCTGAAGCGTTATCTTCAGAAGAACGTGGAAACAGCGGCAGCCCGCATCATTCTGCAGGGAACGCTGTCACAGGGCGATGTGATCCTGATTTCTGTGGAAAACGGTGTTCTGACAGCGGATGTGAAGAAATAAAATACCGGAAAACGGGAAAAATCCGTGAAAAACAGTTGCAATTCACGTGAAAAACTGTATAATAAACGGCGGCCTTGAAGGAGACCGCCGTATTTTAATGCGGCTGTATATTTTCGCGACAACAGAGCGGCGGAAAAGGCCGCGGACACCACGAGAGGCAGTAAGCTTCTCTTTTTTTATGCCCAAAAACGGTGACATCGTGGAAAATAAGAAAGAGAAACCCAAAAGGCCCGGGCATTGGAAAGCCCGTTGCAGGATCCGAAATGGTCGTGTATAATTGAAGAAAGACCACGGCATGACATGAAAGGAGAACGGACATGAATTATGATGTGATTATTATCGGCGCAGGTCCCGGCGGTATTTTCAGCGCGTATGAACTTGCGAAGAAACCAGACCTGAAAGTGGCGGTATTTGAGGCCGGTCATCCGCTGGAAAAGAGAAAATGTCCCATTGACGGCAAAAAAGTGAAAAGCTGCATCGGATGCAAGCCCTGCTCCATCATGAACGGCTTTGGCGGCGCGGGCGCGTTTTCTGACGGCAAATACAATATTACGAATGACTTCGGCGGTACGCTTTACGAGTACATCGGCAAGGAAAAAGCGCTGGAACTCATGAATTATGTGGATGAGATCAATGTGAAGTACGGCGGCGCGGGCACGGCCATGTATTCCACAGCCGGAACAAGCCTCAAAAAGATCTGCATGCAGAACAAACTGAATCTTCTGTCTGCGTCCGTGCGTCATCTGGGTACCGACATCAACTATGTGGTGCTTGAGAATCTGTACAATGAACTGAAGGATCTGGTGGATTTCTACTTTGATACGCCGGTGGACACGCTGGAGATCACGGAGAACGGCGGATATCTGGTACATGCTAAGGGCGAGGCTTACAGCTGCGAAAAGTGCATCATTTCCGTGGGCAGAAGCGGCAGCAAGTGGATGGAGACCGTGTGCGCGGATCTTCAGATCCCCACAAAGTCCAACCGCGTGGACATCGGTGTCCGCGTGGAGATCCCGGCGGATATCTTTTCTCATATCACGGATGAGCTTTATGAGAGCAAGATCGTTTACCGCACGGAAAAATTCGAAGACAATGTCCGTACCTTCTGCATGAATCCGCACGGCATCGTGGTAAACGAAAACACGAATGGCATTATCACTGTCAACGGACACAGTTTTGAAGATCCGGAAAAGAAGACCGATAACACGAACTTCGCGCTGCTTGTGGCAAAGCATTTCTCCGAGCCCTTCAAGGATTCAAACGGATATGGTGAAAGCATTGCCCGTCTGTCCAACATGCTGGGCGGCGGCGTCATCGTTCAGCGCTTCGGCGACCTGGAACGCGGCAGAAGAAGTACAGAGAAGCGTATCGCGGAATGCACAGTCCGTCCCACGCTGGCGGCTACGCCCGGTGATCTTTCATTGGTCCTTCCCAAACGTATTCTGGACGGCATCATAGAAATGATTCACGCGCTGGACAAGATCGCGCCCGGTACGGCCAATGACGATACTCTGTTATACGGTGTGGAAGTCAAGTTCTACAACATGGAGGTCGATGTGGACGAGCATCTGGAGACCCGCCATAAGGGACTCTATGTCATCGGCGACGGAAGCGGTGTGACGCATTCTCTGTCTCACGCGTCCGCGAGCGGCGTTTACGTAGCGGATGAAATCTGCGGCTGCTGACCGTAAATCAGAGCATAACTGCAAATGAAAGCGGAGCGTACCCGGAAAGGGAATCGCTTCGCTTTTGTTTTGTACCGGAAAGCTTTTTCTGTGTTTTCCTTTTATTATAGCATCTCTGTTTCTGTCATTGACGCTTTTTGTAAAAGAGAGTATAATGACTCTATGTGTGATACTATGCGCATTTGGAGGAAAGATGAGACTTTCTGAACTTCTGGAGCATTCCGAATACTCCGTTATGTCCGGCACGACGGATGTTGAGATCACCGGAATCAGCCGCGATAATCGCAAGGCTGCAGCGGGTGATCTGTTTATCTGTACGACCGGCGCACGATTTGATACACATGAGTGTGAAGTTCTGGAAAAACTGGCGGAGGCCGGTGTCCGGGCATTTATTACTGAAAAGGAGACCTGCTGTCCTGCGGGTACGACGGTGATCCGGGTGAAAAACACCCGTTCTGCCGGCGCGGAGGTTTATGCGGCCTGGTACGGACATCCGGCTGAAAAGCTTACGGTGATCGGCATCACGGGCTCCAAGGGCAAGACTACCACGACCCACATGCTGGCGGACATTCTGACGGCCGGCGGTCATAAGGTGGGTACTGTTGGAACGAACGGCGCCATCATCGACGGTGAGGTCCACGAGCTTTCCAACACCACGCCGGAATCCAACGAGGTTCAGATGTATCTGAAACAGATGGTCGATGCCGGCTGCGATACCGCGGTTCTGGAGGTATCCTCCCAGGGCATGAAGCAGCACCGCGTGGACGGCTTTGTCTTTGATTACGGCATCTGGATGAACATCCAGGAGGGGGATCACGTGGGTCCCAACGAGCATGAGACCTTTGAGGATTACATCTGGTGCAAGGCACAGCTTTTACAGCACAGCGCGCTGGCATTCGTTCATCAGGACGATCCCTTCGTTGACCGCCTGATGGAGCATGTAACGGTACCGGTGGAATGGTTCGGCAGTACCGAACGCGCCGATTACCGCGCGACGGATATTGAGAAGACCTTCGATGAAGAAGAGGACCAGCCGGGCATTTCTTTCAAGGTGAGCGGAAAGTGCGCGTTTGACTGCTGGATCAATCTTCCGGGCGATTTCAATGTATGGAATGCCCTTGCGGCAATCTGTGTAGCGGACCACATGGGGATTCCCGCAGAGGCTGTGAACAAGGCGCTTGGAAACATTCACATTAAAGGACGCGATGACATTGTCTACAAAGGACCGAAGTTTTCAGTCTGCGTGGACTTTGCACATAACGGTGCCAGCACATGGCACCACCTGGAAGCGCTTCGCGAGTTCCGCCCCAAACGCCTGGTGTGCGTATTCGGCGCGGACGGAAACCGCTCCAAGGGACGGCGCTACGGCATGGGCGAGGCAGCCGGCAAACTGGCGGACTTCTCCATCGTCACAAGCGGCCACAACCGCTGGGAGACCTTTGAGGCCATTCTCGCGGATACGGAGGTGGGCCTTCACAAGGCAGAGCACCCGAATTACATCGCTATCAAAAACCGCAGGGAAGCCATCCGGTATGCCATTGAAAACGCGGAAGAGGGCGATCTCATCACGATCATCGGTTTGGGCCATGAGACCTGGCAGGAAGAGATGGGCGTGAAATACGAGCACAGCGACACGGAATTTGTGAAGCAGGTGCTGCGGGAAAATCATCTGATCTGAGAAAGGGGAAAGTACAGATCCTGCGGAAGGGCTTTTCCGCGGCCCTTTTAAGGACACGAGTATAGAGGAGACATTATGAACAAGAAACCCGTAACAGGCATGCGAGACATCATGCCGAAAGAAATGGAGATCAGAGATTATCTGATTGCACTTGTTAAGGAAACGTATAAGAGCTTCGGCTTTACTCCGATGGAAACCCCCTGTGTGGAATCCATTGAGAACCTGACCGGCAAGCAGGGCGGTGAGAATGAAAAGCTGACGTTCAAGATCATGAAGAGAGGCGAAAAGCTGAATCTGGAAACTGCTCAGAATGAAAATGATCTTGCGGACAGCGGTCTTCGTTATGACCTGACCATGCCGCTTTCCCGTTATTACGCCAATCATCAGGCTGAACTGCCCAAGCCCTTCAAGGCGCTGCAGATCGGACCGGTGTGGCGCGCGGAGCGTCCGCAGAAGGGCCGTTTCCGTCAGTTCTATCAGTGCGACATCGACATCCTGGGCGATGCCACGAACCTCTGCGAGACCGAACTCATTCTTGCGACCACCACACTGCTTTCCAAGATCGGCTTCAGGGATTTCCAGATCCGCATCAATGACCGCCGCATTTTAAAGGCCATGGCGGCTTCCTCCGGTTTAAGCGAGGATCTGTACGATGAGATCTTCATCATCCTCGACAAGATGGACAAGATCGGTACGGAGGGTGTAACGAAGGAACTTCTGGAACTCGGCATGAGTGAAGAGAATGTACAGCGTTACCTCGGTCTGTTCTCAGCCATTGAAGGCAAGAAGGGAACGGA
This sequence comes from uncultured Lachnospiraceae bacterium, assembly GCA_946040795.1. Lineage (GTDB taxonomy): Bacteria > Bacillota > Clostridia > Lachnospirales > Lachnospiraceae > UBA1267. The sequence goes on along the minus strand of CAMGCK010000023.1, from coordinate 18,108 downwards.
AGCTATCGATGCCATCACTGAGGCTCTGGGCGAATATCTGGACAGTGCGATCGCAGACAACCTGAAGGAAATCTTCACCGTTGTCGGAACCGCTTCTGATGTGGCATTCGAGCTTGTATTTGACCCGACGCTGGTACGCGGCATGGGCTATTACACCGGTCCGATCTTTGAGATCGCGGTTCCGGAGTTCGGCTCCTCTGTGGGCGGCGGCGGACGCTATGACGAGATGATCGGCAAGTTTGCCGGTCAGGCAACACCGGCGTGCGGTTTCTCCATCGGCTTCGAGCGCATCATTTCCATCCTGCTGGAACAGAATTATCAGATCCCCACCCGCAAGGCACGTACCGCGTATTTGATGGAAAAGGGCCTGTCTCCGGAAAAGACCGCGGAAGTCTTAAAGAAGGCTGCCGAGGAAAGAAAGAACGGCCGCGAGATCCTGGTCGCTGCCATGATCAAGAACAAAAAGTTCCAGAAGGAGCAGCTGGCTTCTCAGGGATATACGGATATTGAAGAGTTTTACGAGAACCCGATCGAAAGGAGATAAGGGACCATGGAAAGAGTGTATTTAAAGGATGTGCGTGCACATCTGAATGAAGAGATCCTGGTGCAGGGTTTTGTTGAGAATTTCAGAAATTCCAGCAAGATGGCCTTCATCGTATTAAAGGACATCACCGGCAAGCTGCAGATCACCATTGAGAAGGAAGTACTGCCGGAGATCGCCGCAGTGATCGAACCGCTGACCGGTGATTCCGTCATTTCCGTCAAGGGTGTGGTTTCTGAAAGCGAATACGTGAAGCTGAACGGTCTTGAGATGATCCCGTCCGAGATCAGGATCGAGTCCATTGCAGCGGCACTTCCCATTCAGCGTGAAGAGATCCCGGCAACGAAAAAGAAGCCGGCAGTTCCGAAGTCCGGCGTGGATGAGCGGCTGGACTATCGCTGGATCGATCTCCGTACCGACAAAAATCAGTTCCTGTTCAAGCTGCAGACCGCCGTTACCCGTGCGCTCCGCGACTTTGCGCTGGATCGTGATTTCATTGAAGTTCATACGCCCAAGCTCATCGGTACCGCTTCCGAGTCCGGCTCCGAAGTTTTTGAAGTGGATTATTTTGACGGAAAGGCTTATCTTGCACAAAGTCCGCAGTTCTACAAGCAGATGGCAATGGCAGCCGGCTTTGACCGTTATTTTGAAGTAGGCCCGGTATTCCGCGCGGAGAAGTCCTTCACTTCCAAGCATGCCACTGAGTTCACCTGCTTCGATATTGAATTCTCTTACATCAAGTCCTTTGAGGATGTCATGAAGTTCGAGGAAGAGCTTCTTGCAAACATGCTGGCAAAGGTCAATGATAAGTACGGTGAGGAATTAAAGGAACTGTACGGCATGGAGATCAAGGTCCCCACGACTCCGTTCCCGCGCGTGAAGCTGGCGGATCTTTACAAGGGGCTGGAAGAAGACTTTTCCTTTACGGTTCCGGAAGAGGAAAAGGGCGATCTTACCACCGAGGCGGAGCGTCTTTCCTACGAGTGGGTCAAGAAGCATTATGATCACGAATTCCTGTTCATCACCGATTATTCCAAGGAAAAGCGCGCGTTCTATCACATGCGCGATGAGAACGGCGTGCCGCAGGGCTACGACCTTGTATGGCGCGGCGTGGAGATCACGACCGGTGCTCAGCGTGAGCATCGCTATGATGTCCTGAAAGCACAGGCAGAAGAGAAGGGCCTTTCAAACGACGTCAAGTTCTACCTGGAGTTCTTCAAGTATGGCTGCCCGCCCCACGGCGGATTCGGTCTTGGCATTGACCGTCTGACCATGCTTCTTACCGGCCTCCACATCAACGAGGCTGAGTTCCTGTTCAGAAGTCCCAAGAGACTGACACCGTAATTTGAGAGGAGAATTATCATGTCTGATTACAGCAAACTGATTGCAGACGGACAGGCCGTCATGGGCCTGGAGTTCGGTTCCACCCGCATTAAGGCGGTACTGATCGATGAGGCACACAATCCCATCGCCAGCGGCGCGCATGACTGGGAAAACAAACTGGAGAACGGTTACTGGACCTACTCCATGGAGGCCATTGTAAACGGTCTTCAGGACTGCTACGCGCAGTTAAAAGCCGATGTACAGGAAAAGTACGGCGTGAAGCTGACTTCCTTAAAGGCCATGGGCATCTCCGCAATGATGCACGGCTATCTGGCTTTTGACAAGGACGGCAAGCAGCTGGTTCCGTTCCGTACCTGGAGAAATACCACTACCGGTGATGCTGCAAAGGAACTTTCCGAACTGTTCAAGTTCAATGTTCCGCAGCGCTGGACCATTTCCCATGTCCGTCAGGCTATGTTGAACAAGGAGCCGCACGTGGCTGATCTTGCAATGGTCACTACCCTTGCAGGTTATATTCATTACAAGCTGACCGGTAAGAAGGTCGTTGGCGTAGGTGAAGCATCCGGCATGATTCCGGTGGATTCCGTTACCGGTGATTTTGATGCCGCAATGGTTGAAAAATTTGACGCGCTGGTTGAGAAGGACGGCTATTCCTGGCGGCTTCGCGATATCTTTCCGGCAGTTCTTACCGCAGGTGAGAATGCAGGCTGCCTGACGGAAGAGGGCGCAAAGTTCATTGACCCGGCTGGTGATCTTCAGGCCGGCGTTCCGGTATGTCCGCCGGAAGGTGACGCAGGCACCGGCATGGCAGCAACGAACAGCGTGGCTGTCCGCACCGGCAACGTTTCCGCAGGTACCTCCATTTTCTCCATGGTCGTACTGGAAAAGGCAATGTCCGATTATTACGAAGAAATTGACATGGTCACCACGCCGGCAGGAGCACCGGTTGCCATGGTTCACTGCAATAACTGCACATCCGATCTGAACGCATGGGTCAACCTGTTCAAGCAGAATCTGGAACTCATGGGCGTTAAGGTCGACATGAACGAGCTCTACGGCAAACTGTACTTAAATGCTTTAAACGGTGCCGCTGACTGCGGCGGTCTGATGGCTTACAACTATGTTTCAGGTGAAGCCATCACCGGATTTACTGAAGGCCGTCCGATGGTTGTCCGCGGTGAGAATGCGGATTTCAGCCTTGCAAACTTCATGCGCGCGCATCTGTACAGCGCATTTGCAACCTTAAAGGTTGGCAACGACATCCTGATGAAGAAGGAGAAAGTCACCGTCGATACGCTGTTCGGTCACGGCGGCATCTTCAAGACCAAGGGCGTAGCACAGCAGTTCCTTGCTGACGCGCTGAATTCTCCGGTTTCCGTCATGGAGACTGCAGGCGAGGGCGGCCCCTGGGGCATGGCGCTTCTTGCTTCTTACATGGTCAACAAGAAGGACGGCGAGGATCTGGCATCCTTCCTGCAGGAGCAGGTATTCCACGGTGAAAAGGGCGATTCCCTGAATCCGACGGAAGAGGGTGTCAAGGGCTTTGACGCATTCATTGAAAAGTACAAAGCAGGTCTTGCAGCTGAAAAGGCAGCATGTGAAACCCTGTAAGAGGATCGTCTGGATCCGCGAAATCACTGTAAAGGAGCTGTGAAATGCTGGAGCAGTTAAAAAAAGACGTTTATGACGCAAATATGGAACTGGTCGAAAAAGGACTGGTTATTTATACCTGGGGCAATGTTTCCGGTATCGACCGCGAGAGTGGCCTCGTTGTCATCAAGCCGAGCGGCGTGGATTATGATGTCCTGAAGCCTGAAGACATGACCGTTGTGGACCTGGAAGGCAACATCGTGGAAGGACGGTATAAGCCGTCCTCTGATACCGCAACACATCTTGTCATGTACAGGACGTATCCGGAGATCGGCGGCGTGGTCCACACCCATTCCGTATGGGGCGTGACCTTTGCGCAGGCCGGCATGAATGTACCGGCACTCGGAACCACACATGCGGACTATTTCTACGGGGACATTCCCTGCACCCGCTCACTTACGGCGGAGGAGATCGAAGAGGCTTATGAGCTGAACACCGGCAATGTCATTGTGGAGACCATCGGTGACAAGGATCCGATGGCCGTTCCGGGCATCGTTGTCCGCAATCACGGCCCCTTTGCCTGGGGAAAGACACCGGCCGGCTCTGTTTACAACGCGGTCGTCCTTGAAAAAGTCGCTGAAATGGCTTACAAGACCATGACACTGAATCCGGGCGTGGAGCGTGCGCCGCAGTATCTTCTGGATAAACATTATTTCAGAAAGCACGGTGCCAACGCTTACTACGGTCAGGGCGCTAACGAAGACCATTAATTTATTTGGAGGGAAGCCATAATGCTTCAAAGAAAAGGAGGACTGGTAAGTCTTTATGTGTTCATTATGGATGCAGCCGTACTTGCCGTGTCCTACGGGATCGGTCTGGTTCTTTATGAATCATTCTTTGAACGTGAAAGCGCAAACAGTCCGGATACGCTGCTTCTGGTATTCCTGGCGCTGTTCATTCTGGCGGTATTCTTTAATTCCAATCGCCAGTATCTGAGACGCAGCAAGGCGGAAGAACTGCTGGCAGTCATCAAGAGTACCTTTATGTTCCTGATGATCCTGGTACTGCTTGTTTTCCTGACACACATGTATACGATTATGTCACGCATGGTTCTGGCATTCACACTGGCTTTTTTCCTGCCGGCGGATTTTCTGGCCCGGCTGGTATTTAAAAGGGTGCTGAACAAGAACCGCAGCCGCGGTACGCGCCGCATGCTGCTTGTGACAGAAAGCGCCAGCGCGGAACAGGTCGTCCGGAGCGTGAATTACAATTCGGATACCTACGGAGAGATCCAGGCGGTAGCCCTTATCGATGCCGATCGTGTGGGCGAGAGCATTGAAGGTGTCAGGATCGTTGCCACACTGGACCGCGTATTTGAGTATACCGTCAAGGATGTTGTGGATGAAGTCTTCATCTATCTTCCGTATGAGAAGTCGGATCTGATTGCCCGTCTTGTCAATGAATTTGAATCCATGGGCGTCATCGTCCATGTAGCGGCCCGTGAGTTTGAGGGCGTCAGCGACTATGTGCGGACCGCGTCCAATGTGGCCAATTATCCGGTCACAACATTCGCGCAGAATGTGCAGGATTCGGAAAAGATGGTCGTGAAGAGGATCATCGACATTGCCGGCGGCATCGTGGGATCGGTTTTTACGATCCTTCTTACGATCATCCTGGGACCTGTCATTTATCTGGAGTCACCGGGCCCCATCTTCTTTAAACAGAAGCGTGTGGGACTGAACGGACGATACTTCTACATGTATAAATTCCGGTCCATGTATAAGGACGCGGAAGCGCGCAAAGCGGAACTCATGAAGAAGAATGAAATGAACGGTCTCATGTTCAAGATCACGGACGATCCGCGTATTACCAAAGTGGGTAAATTCATTCGCGCGACCAGTCTGGACGAGTTCCCGCAGTTCTTTAATATTTTAAAGGGCGACATGAGTCTGATCGGAACACGCCCGCCCACAGTGGACGAGTTTGTTCAGTACAAGGATCATCACAAGCGCCGTCTTTCCATGAAGCCGGGGCTTACCGGCATGTGGCAGGTCAGCGGACGGTCCGATATCACGGATTTTGAAGAAGTGGTGCGTCTGGATTGTTATTACATTGATAACTGGAGTCTTCAGCTGGACCTGAAGATCTTCTTAAAGACCATCGTCGCCGTGTTCCGGCGCAAAGGGTCCAGGTAAAACGGAAATGGCCTGCTGCGTGCAGGCCATTCGTACGTTTGCAGGAAATAAAGATCGGCGGTGTATGCCGCCCCGGAGGTTTATAATTTGACAGATCAAGAAGAAAAGCGAAGCAGCTATCCGTCACGGTACGGGCAGCCCGGTGCGGAGAACGGAAAAACGGACTCCGGGCACAGAAAGCCTGTTTCTGAAAGCGGAAGGCCTGCTTCGGTGAAAAGGCGTTCGGTCCCGATCATTTATCAGGATGAAGAAAGCGGACGCGGAAGTGAAAAAAAGGATGCGGTAAAACCGCAGGAAAGTGCGCGGCGGGAAGAAAAAACGAACGGAACCGCTGCGCCGGCAGCCGGAAAGCGGCCGGTCCGGGAAACAGAAGCGGAGCATGAGGCGCGCATCCGGCGGGCCGAAGCGCTGAGAGGAAAAGAAGAGCATCGGACCGCGGATCCCAATGCGCGGGAAACGGTGGAAAAGCACGGTAAAAGTTCAAAAAAGGCTTCAAAAGCGTCACAGAAACCGGTGACAGAAGAGCAAGACCTTTATGATGAAGATGAGGAAGAAAGCGGCAAAAAGAAGCGCAGAAAGGGCGGCTTTTTCCGCTTCCTGCTGACGCTCATACTGATTCTGGCACTTGTGGAATTCGTTGTGGTATTTGTACTGACGGGGCGCATGGATCATAAGCCCATGGAACCCATTGCTGAGGAAGCAGATTACAACTTGCCCGGACAGTATGAGAAGGGTGTCATGAATGTGCTTCTTGTTGGTACGGACGCCCGGATCGTGGGAGAGGACAGCCGCTCGGATTCCATGATCATTCTTTCCATCTGTCCGTTGAAGCATAAGATGTACATGACTTCTGTACTTCGTGATTCCTATGTGGATATTCCGGGCTATGGTATGAACCGCTTGAATCATGCGTATCAGATGGGCGGAGGACGGCTTTTGATCCAGACCATTGAGCAGAACTTCGGCATCCGCATCGACGGATATGCCAAAGTTGATTTTTATTCGTTCATTGAGATCATCGATGCCATCGGCGGAGTGGATATCAACGTGAGCGCTGAAGAACTTCGATGGCTGGACCCGTACCTTGGAGAGATCAACCTGCTGATGGGGCTGGATGTCTACGACAGCTGGATCTACGAGGAAGGTGTTCATACACTGAGCGGCCGGCAGGCGCTGGCTTACGGGCGTATTCGTTACATCGGAACGGACTTTGGCCGTACGAACCGTCAGCGGACCGTTCTTATGGCTGCGCTGAAAAAGGTTTTGAAAACCAATCCGGTACAGCTGTTCAAGGTGGCTCAGACCACGATGGAAAATATCACAACGAACATGTCCCGGCTCAAGATGACGCTTCTCATCATGCGGATCCCGTTCCTTGCGACCTACAGGATCGAAAGCGATCAGATCCCCTATGACAATACCTGGTGGAATGACACCATGGGTGCCGGAGGAGAGGTTCTTGGAATCGATCTGGAAACCGTGAGGCGGATGTTCCGTGAAAGAGTGTACGGAAGATAAAAACAGAAAAAGGACGGGTTTCACGCCCGTCCTTCTTTATACCTTGCAATGAGAAAAATGGCCGCCGGGAAGTCTTCCCGGCGGCCATTTGGCAAGTGCGCACAATCCCGAATGCCGCAGGGGCGGCTTCAGGCAATCATGAATCTGTATCCTTTGGGGCATCGTCTGTCAGTGAAATATCAAGGGCCTCCATTGGCGGCGTCTTTACTGCGGGAGCCGCTTCCGGCGCGCTGCTTTCTTCCAGCGGGATGGTGTTTTCAACAGCCGGTACAGCGTTTTCAATGGCAGCAAACTGCTTATTACGCGCGTTTTGCATCAGTTTTGAGATCACCAGAACGGCGAGCATGATCGCTGCGGAAAACAGGGTGATGATCAGGCTGACGGTGAAGAACGGCACATGGTAGACAAAACTCACAGTGTGCGTGCCCTCCGGAAGATCCATGGCGATATAGGTCTTCTTGGCTGTATAGTATTCATACTCCTTGCCGTCCACATAGACCTTCCAGCCTTCTTCTGCGGGAATAGTAGTGAACAGGGTGGGCTTGTCCGCGGTAACATTTACATGTCCGTCGATCCTTGTATCGGAGAAACGATCCAGGAACAGAACGCTGTCGGCAAGCACATCATAGGTCTGTTTCAGAAGATCCGTATTCAGAATATACAGCGTGATATCCAGGTTCTTTGTGGAGTTATCCTCCTCGTTTTTGAACTTGATCTCTTCACCGGCTTCCACCCAGCCCACTTCCATGGTGTAACTGCGATTCAGATTCTGATAGGTCTTGGAGAAGCCTTCATGATTTACAGAGATCTCCTTGGCGCCGTTTTTGGGCGAATAGGCGTAATAATATCCACTGGTCTCCGCGGTCATCGTGACTTCCGTGGAATCCACGTGAGTCGGTGTGACGTCAGTGAACAGATCCGTGTTTCCGGTGAGAAGACCGGCCAGCTGATTCTGGTTGGTGATGGGCGTTTTGCCTTCGTCCGTCCAGCTTTTCAGAATGTCCCTGTCCATCATATAGCCCAGCGGAAGCGCGTATTCATTCCGGTAAACATTCACTCCGGCCTGCTTGTCCACCAGTGTGAACAGGCCCGGCTCTTCATGCAGGTCTTTATCGGAGACGATGTACTTCACCCCCATCAGCATGTTGGTGAAGAAGGTCTTACCCATGGAACCGTACGCGTTTGTGGAGGATTCCAGACCGATGGTCTTGTAAAAATCCGTCAGATTGGCATTGCCCACGGAAGAGAAGGTGGAAATGGAACGGTAGGACAACCAGGAACCGTCGTTTTTGGTACGGAGCTGATATTTTTCCGTCCGATAGAAGAGACTGTCTTCTTCCGCTGCAATGTCTGCCATGATCGCGCGCGTTCCTTCATCAAAACTGGTGTAATCGGAACGGGTGACCGTGGGGACGGACGTGACGCTGGTGTTGATGCAGGCTTCGATGCAGGCAAGAGCCAGGGTGATCACCAAGAGAATATCTTTGTAGAACCTGCCTTTACGGTAGACATACATGACGATGGTATACAGGATCATGAACAGCGCACTGGCGTAGAAGACGTAGATCTCATATCCATCGGTATCAAACTGCAGTTTTTCCGCCATGATCGTAAAGCCCAGCGCAAACAGCATGCAGGTAGTGATCTCGCGGAAGGTGCGGTCCTTCAGCCCCTGGAAGCCGCGGTAGCCCATGACAAGCAGCAGGAAAATGTAGATGAAGGCCTGACGGCACGGGAGGCTGTTCGGAATGTGCAGCACGTGCCAGATGAAATCCATCGACCTTGTGGAGAAACTGAAGTAGAAGAACAGAAGAAGGAGCGTATAGCCGATCTTTTCACGGAGTGTGATCTTCTTGTTCATGTAATAAAGCGGAATGGTCAGGAAAACGGCCACGCCGCAGTAGATGTTGGGCCAATGGTCCAGTCCGGTATGGACTTCCACATTCAAAAGATGGCGGGTCATCTGGTCAAACACGGAGAAATAGCTGTACCATTCCCAGTTGAAGGAACTCTCCGCGGAGGCCGTCATGCCGAAGTATCTGATATACGGGATCAGGATAACGGAGGAGAAAGCTACTGCGAGAAGCGTATAGCAGATGAATTTCAAAAGCTTGGTGCTGAAGTCCTTCAGCATCTCGCGTTCCGTTCCCAGCAGGAAGAAGCAATAGCAGGCGATGCCCATGCAGACCATGACGGCGATGTAGTAATTGGTAAAGATAGTAAGTGCCAGCGTCACACAGTACAGCATGCCGCGGCTTTCCTTTACCAGCTGCTCCAGTCCAAGGATCACAAGCGGGAACAGCCACAGGCAGTCCAGCCACATGACGTTCCAGTTGTAAGCGGCCATATAGCCGGACAGCGCGTAAAACAGACCGAAAAATACAGCGGGATAGGCCTCAAGACCGGTTTTTCCGTGCCGCTTGTTGAGATACAGGGTCATCGTGAGGGAACACGCCGCGATCTTGAGGACGATCATGGCCGTCACAAATTCAATGACATATTTCTGCGGACACAGAACAATCAGGATATTGAAGGGGCTTGCCAGATAATAGGCGATGACTGCCCAGAAATTGGTGCCGCCGCCGATGTTCCAGGAATAGAACAGCGAACCGCCGGATGTCAGTTTGGTACGCAGTTCCTGGAAGAAGGGAGCGTACTGGTGATACAGGTCTGTCCGGAGAAAACATCTTTCACCGAAGGGCCAGATGCCGCGCTGCAGGAAGATCACCATCATGACCAGAAGGGGCAGGAAAAAGGCGGTCAGGTACGGGCCTGCCGCTTTGAAGCTGAATTTAGGTTTCTTGACTGAATTCATGTCAAACCTCCGTATGTTCCGGACCGCTGCTTGTGTCCGCTTTTTTAAAGATCAGGAATTTGCTGGCGATGTAGTTCATGATCAGCACGAATACATTGGAGAGGATCTTCATGGCCGGCTCGTTCCATTTGAAATATCCGACTGTGACAATGAGAAACAGGGTGTCAAACCCCAGAGACAGCAGCCGGGCTGTAATAAAGGACAGAAACTCGCGTAAAAGCGTTGCTCTGTCCCAGGACATACTTTCAAAAACAAAGATCTTATTTACAAAATAGGCAAAAATGACAGCCACCAGCCAGGCGGTCACATTGGCAAAAGCGATGCCGAACCTCTCGGAGCCGATGCGCGGTGTCACGAAATAGACCACATAGTTCAGGATCGTGGTCAGCACGCCGCAGACAATGTAAGTGATCATTTCATAATTGCAGAATTTTCCGAAGAACGGATGCCGAGCGGCCCATTTCCAGAGTTTCCACTCCCCGATCATGCGGAAGGGTCTCAATCCGCATATTTTTTCTTTCATTAATTTTTCTCCCCCGTCAACACTTTACAACCGGGTGTAAATGCTCTATAATATTTCAGTATTATGGCTTTTTGATGTGCTTGTTTTTAATAAGAATATTTTAATCGAAACATATCAGATTGTAAATGCTTTTTTAGGGGAGTCTATGGCAGTTAAAGACAGAATGGATCCCGAACTTCTGAAGGATGAAGAGGTTCTGCTGAGAGAGCGTGCAAGAAAGAAGAGAAAAGCGGAAGCGCGTCGCGCGGCGGAGGCTGCGAAAAGAAAGCGCGAGACCATGCTTTCGGTCTTTTTTGTGACGGTCTGTCTGGCGGCAGTCTTCGGCATCAGTTCAGTAGTGAATGGGGCTTCAAAAAATAAAATAACGGCGGAAAGCACAGAAACGCTGTCTACGGTCAATGCCGGCGCAGAAAGTGGGGCTCTGACAGAGACCCGGGAAACATCGGCGGAAGCCACCGAGGCGGAAGAGACGACAGCAGCCGCAACAGAAGAGACAACGGCAGCGCTGGAAACAGCGGAACCGGAAACGACCGCTCCCGAAACAACGGCAGCTCCTGAAACGACGGCAGCACCGGTGGATGAAAATCCGATTCCGTATGAGGAACTGGTTCCGGGTGAGACCATCCGCCAGCAGGGCAATGTGTGGATCCCTTCCTGGATCACGCAGGATCTTTTATCCTACAGTCCCATGCATCGTACGGGAGAGGCCATCGGCAAGATCAATTACGTATGCATCCACTACGTCGCCAATCCCGGCTCCACAGCAAAGGGAAACCGCGATTACTTTGAGGAAAACTCCGATGGCAGAAGCGTAAGCTCGCATTTCATCGTGGGCATGCGAGGTGAGATCCTCCAGTGCGTCCCGGTCAATGAAGTGGCTTATGCACAGGGCTGTTCCACCGGCGTCAACCATAATTACGATGCTATCAGCATTGAAAACTGTCATCCGTCCGAGGACGGAAAATTCTCTTCCGAGACCTATTGGGCGCTTGTCAAACTGAGTGCGTACCTGCTCCAGCAGTACGGTCTGGATCAGAACGCGCTGATCCGTCACTACGATGCCACCGGCAAGCCGTGTCCCGCGTATTATGTGGATCATCCGGAAGCCTGGGAGCAGTTCAAGGAAACGGTCGGTCAGTATATGATCGAGCATCCGGATATTCTGGCGGAGTTTCCGTAATAAACGGGTTTCGACTTCAGAGGAGGAACGCGTAAGATGCATCTCGCCCTTGGGGAAGGAGCGGAATGCGTAAGTGCCATTTCGGCCATAGAGAAGGATAATGCAGGATTTCGGCGTTTTCAGCCGTGCTTGCTTTTGACCCCGGTAAATATTAAACTTTACATACAACTATCTTCAGGAGGAAAGAAAAATGAAAATCTTAGTTCTGAACTGCGGCAGCTCTTCCTTAAAGTATCAGCTGATCGACATGGAGAACGAGAGCGTTCTTGCAAAGGGTCTTTGCGAACGTATCGGTATTGACGGATCCAAGATCACCCACAAGCCCACCGGTAAGGATAAATTTGAGCTTGAGACGGAGATGAAGGACCATCAGAGAGCAGTAGAACTGGTTATGGAAGCACTGACCGATGCTGAGCACGGCGTAATCGCTTCTACCGATGAGATCGGTGCCATCGGCCATCGTGTCGTACACGGCGGCGCAAAGGCGACCAAGAGCTGCGTCATCGATGCTGAAGTCAAGCAGCTGATCAAGGACTGCTTCGACCTGGCTCCGTTACACAACCCGGCAAACCTGATCGGTATCGAGGCTTGCGAAGCAGCAATGCCCGGTAAGGTCAATGTAGCTGTATTCGATACCTCCTTCGGTGTTATGGGCATGGAGCCCAAGGCTTACCGTTATGCTATTCCGGACAAGTACTATGATGAGTATCAGATTCGCCGTTACGGCTTCCACGGTACCTCTCATAACTTCGTATCTCATGAGGCCATCAACTGGCTCGGCCTGGATCCGGAAAATGCTAAGATCATCGTCTGCCATCTGGGCAACGGCGCGTCTGTTTCCGCATCCATCGGCGGTAAGTGCGTAGATACTTCCATGGGTCTTACCCCGCTGGAAGGCCTGATCATGGGTACCCGTTCCGGTGACGTGGATGATGCGGTTGTACAGTTCATCGCAAACCATGATCATGTTTCTGCAGATGAGACGCTGAACATCCTGAACAAGAAGTCCGGTATGCTGGCGCTGTCCGGTGTTTCTTCCGACTTCCGTGATATTGAAGCAGCAATCAATGCGGGCAATGAAAAAGCAAAGATGGCTATGGCAGCATATGTACATCGTCTTGTGAAGTACATCGGCGGCTACACTGCAGTCATGAACGGTGTCGATGCCATCATCTTCACCGCAGGTGTTGGTGAGAACGGCCCGATGGTTCGCCGCATGGTATGTGAATACCTGGGTTACCTTGGCGTTGAAATCAACGAAGAGGAGAACGAAAAGGCATACGGCAAGCAGGTCGTTCTGTCTACTCCGGATTCCAAGGTTATTGTGGCAGTTATTCCGACCAACGAAGAACTTGCAATCGCACGCGACACCCTGGCATTCCTGTAATTGAAACGCGATTCGAAACGTCCCCGTGACAATGGGGACGTTTCGTTTTGTCAGGTTCGCACGAAAGCCGAGACGTAGTCGAGGGGGCAGTTTCAAAGAAACTGCGTGTGCGAACTTAGGGCTTTGCCCGTTTAATGACACCGGGGATGTTTCATTTTGTCAATTTTTATATATCGATTCGATTAATTCTTCCATGTAATAAGAATATGAAAATATCTCCCCTCAAAAACTTGAGTTAATTTTACTGTTTTAGTATAATTTGATTGAGTAAAAGTATCTGCAATCAACGACGGAGGTCTATTACATGGATAAATGTTATTACGAGGATTTTGGTTCCTGCACATTCAAATATTCTGCTTGTTTTAGGAATTCCTGCGAGGGCAAAGGCAGCTGCAAGTATTTTGTATCGGAGAATGACTATTTCCTTGGCATGATGAACGGCACTTTGAAGGAGGAAATTCCCCAGGAGGACGCTGCCGAACACAGACGCAGAGTGGAGAGCATTCTGAAGCCGGAAAAGTCCAAGAAGCAGCAGAAGTACGAAGCTCGTAAGGCCGCGGAGAAGGAAAAAGAAGAGAATTCATCGCTGGGAGGTTTTTCATTGGCAGATGATCCGGCTTTTAAGGCTTTTCTGGAGAAGAATAAGAAATAAGAATTGTTTAAAAATTGGAAATATGAAAAGCGCTGAGGACCGCACAGGTCGTTCAGCGCTTTTTTAATAGTCCGTCCCTTCAGCTGTCGATGCAGATACCCCATATGCATAAAATGCATGCATGTCCATTTTTTCCATTGAATCTTTATTAAGATATTCGCGTGAAGCCCGGCTGTCTTTTAGGACAAATTCAGCCTGGTCAAAATGATGCAACCTGGGGGAACAGGCTGAGAGGGCAAGGGTCATTATGATTGAGAGGGCAAGAGTTAAAACAAAGTGTTTGTTCATATGTTTAATTACAAGATTAATTTGTCTTTGGATTAAAGCCAACATTAGTGGGGGCAACGGCATAATATGTATAAAAATCGGCAGAAGTTGATGTGTGCCCGATGCTTCGGGCGCGCATCAACTTCTGCCGAACTGGACTAGATTTGAACCTGAATATTACATCAGACTTCTGAACAGCGCTTCAATATCTTCCACGGTGCAATCCTTCGGGTTTCCCGGACGGCAGGCATCATTGAAAGCGTCCTGAGAAAGAGCCTTCACGTCTTCTTCCTTTACAATGCCCTTTAAGCTGCACTCAACGCCTACATCCTCAGCGAGCTTCTGAACAGCTGCAACAGCTGCTGCGCGGTATTCTTCCTGAGTCATGTTCTCAACGCCCTGAACGCCCATTGCGATCGCAATGTCACGATACTTGGTGCCGGTGCAGTCAGCATTGAAAGCCATAACGGTGGGAAGCAGAGTAGCGCAAGCCTTGCCGTGCGGCATATCGTAGTAAGCGGAAAGGGTATGAGCCATGGAGTGGTCAACGCCCAGACCTACGTTGGAGAAGCCCATGCCTGCAACGTACTGGCCAAGAGCCATGCCATCGCGGCCTTCCGGCTCGTTCTTAACAGCTGCGCGCAGAGAACGTGCGATGATTTCAATGGCTTTGATATGGAACATGTCGGAAAGCTCCCATGCGCCCTTGGTGATGTAGCCTTCAATTGCATGAGTCAGTGCATCCAGACCGGTAGCAGCGGTAAGGCCTGCCGGCATGGTGTTCATCATATCGGGGTCCACAACAGCGACTACCGGGATGTCATGAGCGTCGACACATACGAATTTACGCTTCTTCTCAACATCGGTAATAACGTAGTTGATGGTAACTTCAGCTGCGGTACCTGCGGTGGTCGGAACGGCGATGATCGGAACGCACGGATTCTTGGTCGGCGCAACACCTTCCAGAGAGCGAACGTCTTCAAATTCCGGGTTCGTGATGATGATGCCGATGGCCTTGGAAGTATCCATGGAAGAACCGCCGCCGATGGCTACGATGCAGTCCGCCTCAGCTTCCTTGAAAGCAGCAACACCGGACTGTACATTTTCAATGGTCGGATTCGGCTTGATGTTGGAATACAGGGTGTATTCGATGCCTTCCTTTTCCAGAAGATCGGTAACCTTTGCGGCAACGCCGAACTTTACAAGATCCGGATCGGAAGTAACGAAAGCCTTCTTAAATCCTCTTGCCTTGATTTCCTGCGGAACAGCTGCAATGGCACCTGCGCCGTGGTAAGATGTTTCATTCAGCATGAATTTGTTCATGATGTTTTCCTCCTTAATATAAGTTTTTGCGGAACTCCGCATGATCTTTTTTTCTGCAGTAAACTGCGGTTGCGGCGGGGAAGCCCCGTCTTTCATTATTATAATCATAACACAAATTCTTTGATTTGTCAGCGTTTTCATTTATATTTCGCAAACACCAAAAATTCACGGATTATTCATACATAATCATTGATTTTCTTCTCAACTTGTTATATTATTAACTCAAATTGGTATTTGAGTAAACCAAGAAAATCTAAGAAAGAGGTTGCAGAAATGGCAGGAATTGATTTAACTAAGTATGGCATCACCGGTACGACTGAAATCGTATACAATCCGTCTTTTGAGCAGTTATTCGAAGAAGAAACCAAGGCAGGTCTTGAAGGCTATGAAGTCGGCAAGGAAACTGAACTCGGTACTGTTAATGTAATGACCGGTATCTACACCGGACGTTCTCCCAAAGATAAATACATCGTTATGGATGAGAATTCCAAGAACACCGTTTGGTGGACTTCCAAGGAATATCCGAATGACAACCATCCGATGACCGAAGAGACTTGGGCAGCAGTCAAGGAGATCGCAAAGAAGGAACTTTGCAACAAGAGACTGTTCGTTGTTGATGCATTCTGCGGCGCAAACGCTGATACCCGCATGGCTATCCGTTTCGTTATGGAAGTTGCATGGCAGGCTCACTTCGTAAAGAACATGTTCATCATCCCGACCGATGAAGAACTTGCTTCTTTCGAGCCGGATTTCGTTGTTTACAACGCTTCCAAGGCTGTTGTTGAAAATTATGAAGAGCTTGGCCTGAACTCTCAGACCTGTGTTGCCTTCAACATCACCTCTCGCGAGCAGGTTATCATCAATACCTGGTACGGCGGTGAAATGAAGAAGGGTATGTTCTCCATGATGAACTACTACCTTCCGTTAAAGGGCATCGCTTCCATGCATTGCTCCGCTAACACGGATATGGAAGGTAAGAATACCGCAATATTCTTCGGTCTGTCCGGCACCGGTAAGACCACCCTTTCCACTGACCCGAAGCGTCTTCTCATCGGTGATGACGAGCACGGCTGGGATGACAACGGTGTCTTCAACTTCGAAGGCGGCTGCTACGCAAAGGTTATCGGCCTTGATAAGGAATCTGAACCGGATATCTTCAACGCCATCAAGAGAAATGCTCTTCTTGAGAACGTAACTGTTGCAGAAGACGGCACCATCGATTTCGATGACAAGAGCGTTACTGAGAACACCCGTGTATCTTACCCGATCGATCACATTGAAAAGATCGCATCCAAGGTCAACGGCGTTTCCGCCGGTCCGGACGCAAAGAATGTAATCTTCCTTTCTGCAGATGCATTCGGCGTTCTGCCCCCGGTTTCCATCCTGACTCCGGAACAGACGCAGTACTACTTCCTGTCCGGTTTCACCGCTAAGCTGGCTGGTACCGAGCGCGGTATCACCGAGCCCACCCCGACTTTCTCTGCTTGCTTCGGCCAGGCTTTCCTGGAGCTGCATCCGACCAAGTACGGCGAAGAACTTGTTAAGAAGATGGAAAAGAGCGGCGCAAAGGCTTACCTTGTAAACACCGGCTGGAACGGCACCGGCAAGCGTATCTCCATTAAGGATACCCGCGGTATCATCGATGCGATCCTTGACGGTTCCATCAACACCGCTCCGACCAAGACCATTCCGTACTTCAACTTCGAAGTTCCGACCGAGCTTCCGGGCGTTGATCCGGCGATCCTTGACCCGAGAGACACCTACGCTGATGTTGCAGTTTGGGAAGAGAAGGCTCAGGACCTTGCTGGCAGATTCGTTAAGAACTTTGCTAAGTACACCACCAACGATGCCGGTAAGGCTCTCGTTGCTGCAGGTCCGGAACTGTAATTGCTTCACTGAGGCATAAAAGAAAATTCAGGTGAATATCCACGGATATTTGCTGTAAAACAACCGGAATGTGAAAGCATTCCGGTTGTTTGTTATCATGGGAGGAGAAAACATATGAAGAATGGCCGGATTCGAGAGGCTGAGATCGCCGATGCGCAGGCGCTGCTTGCCATCTACGAGCCGTATGTTCTGGATACCGCCATTACCTTTGAGTACGATGTACCGTCGACAGAAGAATTTGCCGACCGCATCCGGCACACCAAAGAGCAGTATCCGTATCTCGTGCTGGAAACGGAAAACGGTGAGATTGCCGGCTACGCGTATGCGTCCTGCTTTAAGGCGCGCGCAGCCTATCAGTGGAGCGCGGAAACCAGCATTTATGTGAAGATGGGAATGCATGGAAAGGGATACGGCCGGGCTCTTTATGAAAAACTGGAAGAGTGCCTGAAGGCGCAGAATGTGCTGAATGTCAATGCCTGCATTGCTTATGCCAAGCCGGACAATGACCATTTGGACAACTCCAGTTATGATTTTCATAAACATCTGGGGTATGCGCTTGTGGGCACGTTCCATGACAGCGGTTATAAATTTGAGCAGTGGTACGATATGATCTGGATGGAAAAGATGATCGGCGTGCATCTGAATAAGAACGCGGAATTTCTGCCGTTCCCAAAAGTCAGGGAAATGTTGATTTTAGTACGATAAAGTGTTATAATGCCAATACTATGATATCATATCACCAAATAAACAAGGAGATCAGTCATGTATAAAATTGCAAGTAAAAAAGTACTGAATCCCACCGTTACGCAGATGGAGATTGCAGCACCGTTAGTTGCCAAGAAGGCACAGCCGGGCCAGTTCATCATTCTTCGTGTGGATGAAGAGG
>CAMGCK010000022.1 GCA_946040795.1 uncultured Lachnospiraceae bacterium | reverse complement strand
TGGGCGTGTTCGGGACTTTCACCCGTTAGAGCGCGCCCATGGCGCGCAAACAAATAAGGGCTGCGGCAAACGCCGCAGCCCTTTTCTGTTTATGAATTACTTCTTAAAGCCATCCTTTAAGGATACACTTCTGTTGAATACCAGATGATCTGCGGAGCAGTCACGATTATCCATGCAGAAGAAGCCGGTACGCATGAACTGGAAGGTCGGTGCATTGACACCGGTGCGGTTCTCTGCTTCATCGAAGGCCTTGGCAATCTCAACCATGTTCTTTTCAACCTTGCAGCCGTTCAGAACAGTCAGGCTCTCCGGATTCATGCACTCCAGGAAGTTCTTGTCCGGGCCATCCGGCTGAACATCGCTGAACAGATTGTCATACAGACGGACCTCTGCATCCACACAATTGCTGGCATCGATCCAGTGCATCGTTGCGCCCTTGACCTTGCGTCCGTCAGCCGGGTCACCGCCGCGGGACTGCGGATCGTACTCGCAAAGGACTTCGACGACATTGCCCTCGTCATCCTTTACACAGCCTGTGCAGGTTACCAGATATGCACCCTTTAAGCGAACCTCGTTGCCCGGATACATTCTCTTGTACTTCGGAATCGGGTTCTCCATGAAGTCTTCCGCTTCAATCCAGAGATTACGGCTGAAGGTGATCTCGTGTGTACCCTGTGCCGGATCGGTCGGGTTGTTCTCCACGGTGAAGACTTCAGACTGTCCTTCCGGATAATTGGTAACCGTCAGCTTAACCGGATGCAGAACCGCCATGGTACGCTCAGCCGTCAGGTTGAGGTCATCACGCAGGCAGCGCTCCAGTTCGCGGAACTCAATGACATTGGTGCTCTTACCTACGCCGATTACTTCGCAGAAGTCACGGATGGACTTTGCGGTATAACCGCGGCGGCGAAGACCGCAAAGAGTAGGCATACGGGGATCGTCCCAGCCGGAAACATACTTCTGTTCAACCAGCTGACGCAGCTTACGCTTACTCATGACTGTATGATCAATACCCAGACGCGCAAACTCGATCTGACGCGGCTTGTGGTACGGAATGGAAACATTCGTTACGACCCAGTCATACAGCGGACGATGGTCTTCATACTCCAGGGAGCACAGTGAATGCGTAATGCCTTCCAGCGCGTCCTGAATGGGATGTGCAAAGTCATACATCGGGAAGATGCACCACTTGGTGCCCTGACGATGATGATTGATATAACGGATACGGTAAATAACCGGGTCACGCATGTTGAAGTTGCCGCTTGCAAGGTCGATCTTTGCACGCAGCGTCATCTTACCTTCTTCCACTTCACCGTTCTTCATCTTCTCAAAAAGAGCCAGATTCTCCTCGATGGGACGGTCACGATACGGAGAGGTAGCCGGCGTGGTCGTATCACCGCGGTTCGCCTTGAACTCTTCCGGGGTCATTTCGCAGACATAAGCGAGGCCCTTCTTGATCAGTTCAACGGCATACTCATAGTCCTTTTCAAAATAATCGGAACCATAGAAGAAACGATCGCCCCAGTCAAAGCCCAGCCAGTGAATATCCTGCTGGATAGCTTCAACATATTCGGTGTCTTCCTTTGCGGGATTGGTATCATCCATGCGGAGGTTGCAGATACCGCCAAAACGTTCTGCCATGCCAAAGTCAATGCAAAGTGCCTTGCAGTGGCCGATGTGCAGATAACCATTCGGTTCCGGCGGGAAACGGGTATGAACGGTCATTCCTTCATACTGTCCGCCTTCGGCGATGTCTTCCTCGATAAAATCGTAGATAAAGTTGCGGTTTTCAACTTCTGCAGTTTCTGTGTTCTTCAGTTCTTCTGCCATGTCCCACACTCCTTTATAAAAATCCGGTCATTTTTGCAGACGCACAGGTCCGTATTTCACAGGGAAGCGGAGCCTTCCGCCCCGGACGTCCCCCGTCACCTTTAAAAGGCAATTATAACACGCGCTTCTTTGTTATGTAAATAAGAATATTGTATATAAAAAATCCCGAAATCTCCGGCATCATCATATCTTTTTCAGTTTCGCGAAGCTTGCAAACATCCGCTTCTCTCCCGCTGTATCAAAATCAACGGTAACCTCAAAATCCTTTTTTCCGTCCACAATGTCCAGCACCGTGCCGTCGCCGAATTTAATGTGACGAACCCGGTCGCCGATGCCGTACTCCAGACTGGAGTCCTTTTTGATCTCAAAGGTCTTGCCGAAAGTGGCCTTGGCCGGTGCTTTGCGGGTCTCACCGGAGCCGTATCCGCCGCCATCAAACCCCGGGCTTCCTTCATAACCACCAAAGGAATACTGCGTCTTGGGTTTCTTCGGAGCAAACGCCCCGGATGCCTCGCGGATCTCCTCCGGAAGTTCCTTCACAAAACGGCTGACCGTATTGAACATCGTCTCACCGCGGACCATACGTGATTTTGCCGCGGAAATATACAGATGCCGCATGGCACGTGTGATACCTACGTAGCACAGACGGCGCTCCTCTTCAATATCCATCGGATCTCCGGAATCAATGGACATATAGGACGGGAACAGACCGTCCTCCATACCACACAGGAAAACCGTCGGAAATTCCAGGCCTTTGGAAGAATGCAGGGTCATCAGAATCAGTCGGTCCTCATCAGCGTCCATGGAATCCACATCGGCAATAAGTGCCACTTCTTCCAGAAAATCCGTCAGTGTGGGCGGCATCTCCTCCTCCCAGCTGTCTGTAAAATCCTTGGCCTTGGAAATCAGTTCGTCGATGTTCTCGCGCTTCTGTTCAGCCTTTTCCTGTTCAAAATCCTCCAGCGTCATCAAATATCCGGTTTTCTCGATGACCGCCTTCAGAAGCTCGTCGATGTCCATCTCCGCATGCTTCAGTTCCCCGATCATGTGGCTGAACACCTGCAGCTTGCTCACGGCACGCTCCACGCCCGGCACGGAGCTTGCATGGTTGATCACGTCCATCAGCGACATATCGTGTGCCATTCCGTACGCCAGCAGCTTGTCGATGGTCGTCTGACCGATGCCGCGCTTGGGAACATTGATGATACGCTGTGTGGCGATGTCATCCCGTCCGTTCGCAATGGTTTTCAGATACGCGATCAGATCCTTGATTTCCTGACGCTGATAGAAATTCACGCCGCCCACCAGACGGTACGGCACATTATAACTGATACATTTTTCTTCAAATGCACGGGATTGCGCATTGGTACGATACAGCACCGCAAAATCCCGGTAGTTTTCTCCGTTCATTACTGCGCGGCGCACCTTTCGGACGACTTCCTCCGCCTCCTCGCTGCCGGTCAGATATTCGTGAAAATCCACGGTATCGCCCTCGCCAAGCTCGGACCACAGATGCTTGTCCTTACGGTTTGCGTTGTGGTGGATGACAGCATTGGCCGCATCCAGAATGTGCGTTGTGGACCGATAGTTCTGCTCCAGCTTGATGACCTTTGTTCCCGGAAAATGTTCCTCAAATTCCAGAATGTTGCGGATATCGGCACCGCGGAAACGGTAAATGGACTGATCATCGTCACCGACCACGCAGAGATTCTTGTGCGATTCCGCCAGAAGACGCACCAGCTCAAACTGGACATGATTGGTATCCTGATACTCATCCACCATGATATAGCGGAAGCGGTTCTGATAATACCGCAGGACTTCCTTGTTTTCACGAAGAAGCTTGACCGTCAGGATCAGAAGATCGTCAAAGTCCAGCGCGTTATTGGCCTTCATACGCTTCTGATATTCCTCATAAATATCAGCATGGACGCGATCCCGATAGCTTGCTGCCTCGCGGCGCTTGTCCTCCGGCTCCAGCATCTCGTTTTTTGCTGCGGAAATATAGCCTGCAAGTATCTTTTCCTTATAGACCTTGGGGTCCAGATCCATGTCCTTGATGACATGCTTCAGAAGCGTTTTCTGATCGTCTGTATCATAAATGGAAAAGTCCGTGTCGTAGCCCAGGAAATCAATGTGCCTTCTCAGGATCCGCACACAGCTGGAATGGAATGTGGATACCCAGACCGAGTCACCAAAATCCACCATCTGCAGCACACGGTCCTTCATCTCCTGCGCAGCCTTGTTCGTGAACGTGATGGCCATGATATTATAAGGCGGAACGTTCATCTCCTCGATCAGATACGCGATTCGATGGGTCAGCACACGGGTCTTTCCCGCGCCGGCACCCGCAAGAATCAGAAGCGGGCCCTCCGTATGGAAGACCGCCTCGCGCTGTTCATTATTCAGCATGGCATACTTATCCTGCATGGTTGTCTCCTTGTTAAAAGAAAATGAGCCGGGCTCTTACGCCCGGCTCATGAAACTTCAGATTATACCAACTTGGTTCCGCACTCAGAGCAGAATTTTGCTCCATTGGTCGGGGTTCCGCAGTTCGGGCAGAACTTCGGAGCCGTTCCTGCTGCAGCTGCCTGTGCCGGAGCTGCCTGCTGTGCATTGTTCATATTATTGACCATCTGCTGGCCCATCTGCATGCCCATCATCATCTGAGCCATCTGAGCCGCGCCGTTAGCGCTGCTGCCCGGCTTACCCATGCTGTCCACCATACCGATGGTGCTGTATGCATTGAGGTCACCGACCATGGACTGGCCTGCGGCCTTCTCCTGCATCTCACGGACAGAATCCGGATAAGAAACACTCTGGATCTGGAAGCTGGTGCATTCCATGCCGATCTTGGAAAGTTCCTTATTGATATCTTCCTGAATACCCTGGCTGATCTCATATGCATTGGCCTGGATATTGAACATGTCCTTGCCTTCCTTGACGATCCACTTCATGAGAAGCTGATCGGTGATAGCGGAAAGACGGGACTTGATGTCATCTGCATTGTAGTTCTTCTGAATGCCGGCAACCTTGTCAATGAGTACGGTATAATCACCGACCTTGCAGGTATAAAGACCAAAGGCACGGATCGGCATACCGCCCGGAAGACCCTGAACCGGAAGATTCAGCGCGTTCTTGGTGCCCCAGGTCACTTCAAATTCACGGGTATTGACAAACAGTACTTCCGCGCGAAGGCCGGTATCAAAGCCGAACTTGAAGCCCTTTAACGTGCTTAAGAACGGGATGATGTCAGACTCGATGTTGTACTCACCCTCATCCGTAAAGATACCTTCAATGCGGCCCTGATACAGGAAAATGGCATCCTGTGCCGGACGGATGATAAGCTTACTGCCTTTCTTGATCTCTTCATTATTCCATTTGTAGAAGATGGCATCATCTGCCATATCGTTCCATTCAACTACATTGGCTAACTGGCCTTTAATCTTGTCAAAAAGTCCCATGTTTTTCTCCTTCAAATCATACTTTTCCGGCTGATGCCGGTTCCCCTGTCAATGAACTTATAGTGATTATAGAACTTTTTTCGCGGTTTGTCGACAGGTAATATCAGCGGAATAACACACGCTATTACGGAATTTCATAGCCCAGGCCGGCGTTATCTTCCCAAAGATGCATCTGCGTGGCAATGGTCTGCGCCCACAGGAAGTAAAACTCCTTGCCGTAATGTGCATGGTCTTCGGAGTTGATCAGACGCGCTTCCGCGTAATCACTGGCAGAAACATAGGTCCAGCCGTTCTCCTGACACATGCGATAGATGGCATCATTAAATGCCGGGAGTGAAGTGTACGCGCGATAGAAATATCCTTCCGCTGCCGGGTCCGGAAGCGGCAGACTTTCCATAACATAGATCTTTCCGGGGTTGATGGCCTGGTACTGACGCAGCATTGCCGTGTAATCGGCCTTGAAAGCCTCAGCGTCACGGTCATAGACGGCAACATCGTTCAGCCCCATGATGAACAGCGTCTTGGGCGCATAGAGATAAGCCTGCTGCAGTGCAAAAGGCTCCAGCGTTTTGATCGGGACACCGGACATGTATTTTACCTCATTGTCCGTCAGGATGCCGCAGTCCACCGCGTTTTTCGCACGGGAATTACCGATGACGATGCAGTGTGAGTACAGTGCGCGGATATAGGCAATATCCGTATCATCGCAGTTCCGGACCACATCGCGGGCAATCAGATGTGAACCCGCAAGCGGTGCGTTCAGAGCTGCGTATTCCGCCTCTTTGGATGCCTCCGCCACGGAAGATTCATACAGGGACTGTGCTTCACTGGCTTCAATGCTGCTCTCCTCCAATGCGATGGACATCGCAATGGACTGCTCCACAGACTCGGATTCCCATATGGACGCAGACTCGGACTCCCAGCGGCTCTCTGCCACGGAAGTCATTTTCTGCACCACCTGCCGTACATCCTCATCCTCCATGGAACGCAGTTCTTCCACGATCGTTTCATTTACGGGAAGTGTTCCGTCCACATTCCGGTCTGCACGCGTCGGCTCCGCAAACAGCAGCGCTGACACAATAACAAGTGCCGCCATAAGAAGCACGAGCAGATATTTCAATCCCGGTGAGGTTCTCCGGCTTTTTCTCCCTCTTTCCGTCATAGTTCTCTCCTGTTACGGTATGAGTGCACCATTTTCATCAAAGGTGTACTGCTGCCCGTCAATAATGATCCGACCGGTTGCTTTCACGCCATCGGCCTGGAAATAGTACTGCCTGCCGTTTATTGTACGCCAGCCTGCAGCCACTTCATAATTATCGTCCACATAAAACTCATCATCGCTGACAAGGGATGACCGGATCAGCTTGCCGTCATAGTCCGCAAAAAGGACATCGTTCGGAAGCTCGATGAAGCCGCTCTCCATCTGTCCGCGATAATTGATAAAATAACGCTGTCCGTTCCACAAATTGATGGAATCAAGTTCCGGAGCCTGTTCTCCCATGAACAGTACCTGGAAACTCTGAACATTTTCCTGTCCGTCTGCGCCGGTCGCAAAGATCTGTACATTGTACGGTCCCTGCTCCGGGAAATTCAGCGTATAGGACATATCCGCTGAAGGCGCAAGACCGTTGATGAACTGTGCCGCCCCCGTTCCGGACCAGCTGTTCCAGAAAACCATGCGGCAGGATACCGGCTGACCGGTGAGATGCCAGCTGAAGGTCATGCCGGAGGCTGAATTTTCCGTCACACGAGCGTTTCGCACTTCTGTGGGAAGAACCGGTGCGTAGCTGCCATAAGCCGCATAAGCTGTCTCCGCAAGCACTTTGGTGTCCATGTACTGAAGATGTTCATCGGAATTCATGACGGCGATGTAAAACACCTTGCCGTTCCGTTCCACCGCGGTAACGCAGGTAGCCTGTGCCCCGTACGTCCAGCCAGGCTTTCCGGCAAACACGCCCTGACAGTAGACTCTGCCGTTCAGCAGCTGATGAGTAGCCTTAAGACTGCGTGTGCCGATGAAATCGTTTCCGGCCATCACATGGTCCACTGTACCCAGGATCTGACGAAGATCCGGGTCCTTGCAGGCCTCCCGAAGAATGACCGCAAGATCAAAAGCACAGGAATAATGCTCCTCCCTGTCCAGACCGTGCGCATTCACAAAATGCGAATTTTCAAGGCCCAGCTCCCGGCATTTCAGGTTCATCCTGTCTGTGAAGGCCTCCGTGCTTCCGGCGATGTACTCCGCCAGAACATTGCCCGCTGCATTCGTAGAAGGAAGGATCAATGCATACAGAAGATCCCGCACCGTCATCGTCTCGCCCGCGCGAAGCGAAGGATAAACGCCCGAGGAAAGCACATCCACCGCATTCACGGCACTCTCCGATATCGTAACGACCTCATCCAGCGAGCGGCCGTTTTCCTTCATGTACGAGCAGGTCACAAGCGCAGTCAGCACCTTGGTCGTGCTGGCCGGTTTCAGATGCATGTCCGCGTTCTTGGAATACCAGACCTGCCCCTCCTCATCCAGTACAACGTAGCTTTTAGAATCCACATCCACCGTGCCCTCTCCATACAGCGGCGCGGGGATCACAAGCGGTACAAAAGGATCTTCAGTAGCTGTGGTCTCCTGGGATGATTCCTCCGTTGTCTCTTCCGTTGTTTCGGGTTCCGTCTCTGTGACTTCTTCCGTTGTCTCTTCGGTTGTGGTTTCCGTCGTTGTCGTAACTTCCGTCGGTGTTTCCGTTGATTCTTCTATTTGATTTTTACAAACAGAAAGTCCTGCTGCCGCAATAAACGTCAGCAGGAACATCAATACTCTTTTTTTCATCAATACTTCAGATCCACCACTTTTGCACGATATACCAGGCAGTCATAAGCCTCGATCTGCTTGGTCATGGTACCGTTCGTTACAGTATTGTCTTCTTCCGTCCCCCAAACCTCATGCAGTCTCAGGGTCTTTCCGGTACTCATCGGCAGACCGATTTCATCCAGGTTCAGGCGAATGGAGGTCTTCTCACCGGTCAGGTTGAACAGACCGATGGCCAGATCGCCGTTTGCCAGTGCGCGATAGTAGATACGGATATTCTCCTCCGCGTTCCAGATGCCCTCCAGGCGGACAACCTGGCGGCATGCCGGATCCTGATCGATGGCAATCAGTTCCTCATTGGTCATGATGTTGAATGCTTCCGGAGTCAGGGTGCGGATATCGGCACCCATCATCAGCGGGGAGCCCATGACACACCAGATGGACATATGAGACTTGTACTGGGTGTCATTCATTCCGGTGAGTGCGACATTGCCCTTGCCGTACATACCGACGACCAGCATGTCCATGTCATTGAAGCAGCCCACACCCGCATAAGGAAGGATGGCATCCTGCTGCTTGGTCAGGTCGACAATGCTCTGCCATGAGTCGTTGACATCGCCGGTGGAACGCCACATATGCGCGCCGGTCTCCTTGATCCATTCATGTGTCTGATCAGCGCCCCAGCTGCAGGCAGAGAACAGGATGTCACGGCCGCAGTTCGCAAGTGCAGTACCCATACGGCGATACAAATACTTGCCCGGAATGATGCTGCTGTGATAACAGTAATCATATTTTAGGAAATCCATGCCCCACTCCGCAAACGTGGCAGCGTCTGTAAATTCATGCTCAAAGGAGGCGGGGTAACCGGCGCAGGTCAGGTTGCCGGCGCAGGAATACATACCGAACTTCAGGCCCTTGGAATGAACATAATCCGCCACATACTTCATGCCGTGCGGGAACTTTTCCGGATCGGCCGCCAGCTTGCCGTCATGGTCACGTTCTCTTAAAGACCAGCAGTCATCGATGACCAGGTATTCATAGCCTTTTTCAAGGAAGCCCTTTTCAACCATGACATCGGCCATTTCCATGATCATCTGCTCATTGATATCGTTTCCGAAAGTATTCCATGAGTTCCAGCCCATGGGAGGTGTTAATTTGATCATTGTAATTCTCCTTTATATCAAATTATGAATATTCTTTATCTTTCGATGTACAGCGGAAATTCATGCATCTAATGAATTTCTTCTTGTGTCATTTGTTTTCACACAAACAAGGTACATCCGCTCTTTCTGTATTTTTCGATCATCTCATTGATCTTTTCTTCTGTCACGCCAAACTTATCCGCCAGGCAGGAAACACAGAGGAACTCCGTGCTGTTCCGGTTGACCAGTTTCTTTGTGGCACCGATCTCATTCTGCGTCAGCACCCTTCCGCAGATCACACAGGTATTCATCAGGCTTTGTCATCGGCAACAATGTTATTGATCCAGACACCCTTTTTCAGAAGAACATAGCCGATAATTGCTTTGATAAAATCACATGCGGTAACAATGACATAGCATCCCACCGCCGGAATGCCCGTAAAGCGGCTCAGCACAAAAGCGACCGGGACAGAGATCGCGCAGTTGAACGCACTGTCGAACAGGAACGTGACCACAGTCTTACCGCCGGAACGCAGCGTAAAGTAGGTGCAGTGGCAGAAGGCAAACAGCGGATAAAATGCCGCCTGGGCAATCATGAGATTCGTAGCCAGCTG
This sequence comes from uncultured Lachnospiraceae bacterium, assembly GCA_946040795.1. GTDB lineage: Bacteria > Bacillota > Clostridia > Lachnospirales > Lachnospiraceae > UBA1267. The sequence goes on along the minus strand of CAMGCK010000022.1, from coordinate 22,010 downwards.
ACGCGCGGCATCACTGGTGTTATAGAACCGCGGGAAGAACGGCGCAAGGATCATAAACGCGATCATTGCAATCACACTGAATATGACTGCAAAAAAGATGATCTTATTATCCGTATCCACGGCCCTTTCAGTATCACCGGCACCGAGCTGCTGACCGACCATGATGGAAACGGCATCGCCCATGGAGAAGAAGACGATATTCAGCATACCGCCAAGCGTATTGGCGATATTAAACGCAACAATGACATTCAGACCGCGCAGGGAATAACACTGAGTCAGCATGGCCTGCGCAATGGACCACAGGGCTTCATTGGCAAGAAGCGGCATGCCTTTAAGAATGAATTTTTTGACGATGGGCAGCGGAACCAGAATTGTTCTGTACGCGCCGTGGATCCAGGAATTTCTTGCCTTGTGTGTATGTACCCAGATCACAACGATGGCAGCCTCCACATAACGGGAAAGTACCGTTGCCACTGCAGCACCGTAAACACCCATTTCCGGGAAGCCGAACTTACCGAAAATAAGCAGATAGTTGAACACCAGGTTGACCAGCACGGCCACAACGCCCGCCTTCATGGGCAGGACCGTTTCACCGCAGGCACGAATGGTGGAAGCATAGATCTGCAGCAGCATAAACGCCGGAAGGGAGAGCAGAACGATATTCAGGTAACCCATGCCGTACTGCAGGGTGGCTGCAATCTCCGCGGCGGAATCGCCCTCACCTTTTAAATAGAGACCGATGAGCGGCTCAGCAAACAGAATAAAGATCACAGCGGCAATCGCCGTAATGATCAGCGCCAGCCAGATTTTAAAACGGAATGTGCGGCGGATACCCTCTTCATCTTTGTTGCCGTAATACTGCGCGGTAAAAATGCCGACGCCGCCCAGACCGCCAAAAATGCAGAGGAAGTATACGAACATCAGCTGGTTGACGATGGATACACCGGACATCTGCGCAGTGCCCACGCGGCCGACCATGATGTTGTCGAGCATACTGACAAAGTTGGAAATACCGTTCTGGATCATGATCGGAACGCTTACTGCCAGAACCGAACTGTAAAACGCCTTATTACCGATAAACTTCTTACGGAAACCGGTTTTCTGTACTTGTGCTGTCATAAAAACTCCTTATATTGTAATCGTTTAGAAGCGGCATAAATAAAACCCGGAACCGCCCTTTCCGTGCTTATTTCAGTTTGTGTAAAATAAGCGGGCTGAGCGTCAGGCGCTCAAATCCCGCTTATCATATTATCATATTACATACAGAAGGTCAAAATATATTTCCCCTTTCCGGAGTCCAATATTTCGATTTTGTATGTTTTTTAATCCAGTTCCTTCACACCGGTATAGAGCTCGTAATAACGGCCCTTAAGTGCCAGCAGCTCGTCATGATTTCCGCGTTCAATGATCTCACCGTGTTCCAGTACCATGATGGCATTGGCATTGCGGACTGTGGACAGACGATGTGCAATGACAAAAGTCGTACGGTTCTTCATCAGGCGATCCATACCGTGTTCAATGTGACGCTCAGTACGGGTGTCGACGGAGCTCGTCGCCTCGTCCAGAACCAGGATCGGAGCCTTGGAAATGGCTGCACGTGCGATGTTCAGCAACTGACGCTGACCCTGAGAGAGGTTGGCGCCATCGCCCTCGATGATCGTGTCATAACCATCCGCAAGACGCATGATGAAGGAATGCGCAGACGCGGTCTTGGCTGCCTGAATGACTTCTTCGTCCGTGGCGTCCAGACGGCCGTAACGGATATTTTCGCGAATGGTACCGGTGAACAGGTGTGTATCCTGCAGAACCATGGCGATGTTTTCACGAAGAACATCACGCTTGATATTGCGGATATCCACGCCGTCGATGGTAATGCTGCCCTCTTCAATGTCATAGAAACGATTCAGCAGGTTAGTGACCGTGGTCTTACCGGCACCGGTGGAACCGACGAAGGCGATTTTCTGACCGGGCTTTGCATACAGGCTGATATGCTTCAGGATCGTCTTGTCCGGCACATAACCGAAGGTGACGTTATCAAGAACCACATTGCCCTCCATATGCGGCATCGGATCTGCGTTTTCCGCATCCTTTGCTTCCGGTTCCGTATCCATGACATCAAAAACGCGTTCCGCGCCGGCCAGTGCGGAGAAGATGGTGGCCATCTGCTGCGCCAGCTGGTTGATGGGCATGGAGAACTGACGGGAATAACCTGCGAATACGGTCAGACCGCCGGGGGTAAGCAGTCCGGAAAGCATCAGCACGCCGCCCACGCCGACTGTAATGCCGTATGTGATCTGAGACATATTGCCCATGACAGGGCCCATGATGCCGCCGTAGAAGTTTGCGTTGAACTGTTTGTCACGCATGTCGTCATTCAGCATACAGAATTCTTCCACGCAGGTGTCTTCGTGGTTGAAGACCTTGATGACCTTCTGTCCGGTGACATTTTCTTCGATGTAACCGTTAACCGCACCCAGCGCAGCCTGCTGAGCGGAATAGTATTTCCGCGAGATCCTGGCAAGCGCGCCGCCGCCAAAAGCAAACAGCGGAATGCAGACAACCGTGACCATCGTCAGGATCCAGCTGGTCGTCAGCATGAAAGTCAGCGTACCCAGCAGGGTGACCACGCCGGAAATGATGGAGGTCAGGGAGTTGTTGATCATGACATCGATATTGTCCACATCATTCGTGAAACGGGACATGACTTCACCGGTGGGATGACCGTCAAAATAGCGGACCGGCAGATGCTGAAGTTTGGTAAACAGATCGTTTCTGATGCGCTCGATCATACCCTGGGAGAAGCCCAGCATCAGACGTGCCTGAAGGTAGGTCATGGCAAGGCTGACAAGATAGATCGCGCCAAGAAGAAGCGCGGCGGTAATAACATACGGCATGACGGCTGTGGTGTCTGCACCTGCACTGTTCATGAGACTGCGGACAACAGAATCGGCTGCGCGTTCCAGAACGGACATTTCCGGTTCTCTTCCTGTAACGGCCACAGTCAGACGGTCAATGATGGGTGCCAGCATGTAGCCGCCGATAAGCGAGCTCACAGTAGTAGTCAGCATGCAGATCAGCACCAGAATGAAGCGCCATTCAAAGCCGTGGGCATATCCTGCCAGACGGGCGATGGTCTGCTTTGCGTTCTTCGGTTTTCCCTGCGGACGGGGACCGTGCGGACCTCTTCCGCCGCCCTGCGGGCCTTTTTTCGAGGAGCTGTTATAACGCGCCTGAAGCTGTTCAAGTGTTCTTGCCATGTTTTCAGCCCTCCTTCCTGTTTTCCATCTGGGAATCGTAGATCTCGCGGTATTCCTCGTTGCCGGCCAGCAGTTCTTCGTGTGTACCGACACCGGTGATCGTGCCGTCGTTCATGACGACGATCATGTCCGCTTCCATGACAGATGTAATGCGCTGTGCAATGATGATCTTTGTGGAATCATTCAGTTCCTCGCGGAATACGCGGCGGATCTGAGCCTCGGTTGCGGTATCGACCGCGGAGGTGGAGTCATCCAGGATCAGGATCTTCGGTTTTTTCAGCAGAGCACGGGCAATGCAGAGACGCTGCTTCTGGCCGCCGGACACGTTGGTACCACCCTGGTCCAGAATGGTATCATAACCCTCCTTAAAGGTATCCACAAATTTGTCAGCCTGAGCGTATGCTGCGTATTTCCTGACTTCTTCGTCGGAAGCAGATTCATCGCCCCAGCGAAGGTTTTCCGCGATGGAACCGGAAAACAGCGTATTCTTCTGCAGTACCATGCCGATGCCGTCACGAAGCTTGGTCAGGGAATAATCGCGAACATCGGTATCATCTACCAGAACGCGGCCTTCATCACAGTCGTAAAGTCGGGGAATCATGGATACCAGTGTGGTCTTGCCGCAGCCGGTGGAGCCGATGATACCAACCGTTGCGCCGGCGGGAATGCTCAGATTAATCTTGTTCAGGACACATTCTTCGCTGTTTTTGTAATAACGGAAGGTCACATTCTCAAAAGCAACACTGCCGTTTTTAACTTCCTTATCAAGGTGCGCTGCCCGGTCATCGTTAATATCCGGCTGCTCATCCATGACTTCCATGATACGCTTGCCGGATGCCACCGCACGGGAAGACATCATCAGCATGAAGGTGATCATGACAAGCGACATGAGGATCTGCGTTACATAGGTCAGAAATGCGGAAAGGTCTCCAACCTGCATCTCGCCGCGAAGGACGATGGGACCGCCAAACAGAATGACGGCAATGATGGTTGCATTCATGAACAGCGTCATGATCGGCTGCATGAGGATCATGACACGGACAGCAGACATACCGGTCTTCTTCAAATCGGCATTGGCATCCGCAAACTTGTTGATTTCAAAATCCTCGCGGACAAAGCTCTTGACAACGCGCACATTCGTGACATTTTCCTGCACGGTGGAATTCAGCTTATCGATCTTTTCCTGCATGGCTGCAAAACGCGGGAAACCGGTGCGGATGATGAATCCCACACTGATCAGCATGAGGGGCATGCTGACCGCAAATACTACGGAAAGAGAAGGCTTAATGGTTACAGCCATGATCAGTGCTGCAATCATCATGCCGGGAGCGCGGAGCGCCATACGGAGAAGCATGTTGACAAAGTTCTGAACCTGAGTGATGTCGTTGGTCAGACGAGTGACCAGCGAACCGGTGGAAAACTTGTCAATGTTGGCAAAAGAATACTGCTGAACCTTGCGGTAAGCATCGGCACGGAGGTCCGCCGCGAAATTGACGGTGGCCTTTGTCGCAAAGAACGCGCCGCCCACACCGCCGGCCATCATGATGACGGCGGTCAGAACCATGAGTGCCATGGTGCAAAGACTCGTTCCAACCGTCAGAGTTCCCGCATTTGCATTGTTGATGACCACAGCAAGGAGCTTCGGCATGACAACTTCACCGATGACCTCAATGATCATGCAGATGGGACCCAGAATAAAGAACGGCAGATACGGCCGGACATATTTGATCCATTTTTTCATGTAGATCTTTCCTTTCTTCGAATAATCTGCAGCATTCCGTAAAAACAAAAAAACGCCGCCGGAAAAGCAGCGTCTGAGTAAAACAACAAGGCGGAAACGCAGCATACGTATAGTATACTACATTTCCGCCCGAATAAAAAATGTTATTTCTGTGAACAGTTCAGCAGTCGAAGTATTCCAAACTGTTTTCTGTCATCAGCCCGTGACTGTGCATTGCCTTTTATCAATATACTCTGAAGATCTTGACGGGTGCATCGGCCTCATCCTTACTCCAGTAATTCTCATGACGCTCAAAGTAACCAATGACAGTGCCCTCCGCGTCACGTACCGGAACAAAGAACTCACGCTCACCGGTCGTACCGTTCAGGACCTCGAACATTTCATTTTCACCGGCATCGGCGCGCTCCAGGAACGCTTCAATTTTAACCTTGGAGCTCTCATTATGGCAGTTGAACAGACTCGCGCCGACCTTGACGATATCGCCGTAGCGCTCTTTTGCCGCCTTGTTCAGATAACGCACCGTGTGGGTACGATCCACAAAAATAACCTCATACACATAAGCATCCAGGATGGCTGCCAGAATTTCCTTCGTGATTTCCATGGTAAATTCCCCCTTATCATGTATATCTTACCCGACCGTATTGATAAAAACAAGGGCATAAATGCGCGAAATATGCCCATTTATGCCCTTTTCTTATTGAAATATTAACCGATTTCGTTATTGACAACGAGCTCCTCATACTGTCTGGTATACAGCTCGTAGTAGGCGCCCTTTGCCTTCATGAGTTCCTTGTGTGTACCTCTTTCCACGATCTTTCCTTCGGATACCACCAGGATCACATCCGCGTTGACGATGGTGGACAGACGATGCGCGATCATGAAAGATGTACGATTTTCGATTGCCGTGGAGATGGCATGCTGAATGGCCTTCTCCGTTACGGTATCGATGGAAGAGGTCGCCTCATCCAGAATCAGAATCGCCGGGTCTGCAAGCAGCGCACGCGCGATGGACAGAAGCTGCTTCTCACCGGTGGACAGGAAGTCACCGCCTTCACCGATCTCCGTATCCAGACCGTCTTTCATCTTATCCAGGATAAAGTCGGCGGAAACCATGTGCAGCGAATGCAGAATCTCTTCATCTGTCGCGTCCGGTTTACCGTAGCGCAGGTTGTCGCGGATGGTACCGGAGAACAGATGCGGAGTCTGCAGCACGTATCCCAGGTTGCTGTGCAGCCACTGGAGAGAACGGTCGCGGGCATCGCGGCCATCGATCAGGACCTGACCTTCCGTGGGCTCAAAGAAGCGGCAGACAAGGTTGACAAGCGTGGACTTACCGGCGCCGGTCTCACCGACGATGGCCACATTTGTCCCCTGCGGGACCAGCAGATTGAAGTGCTCCAGCACCTTTTCCTCACCGTCCGGATAATGGAACGTAACGTCCTTAAACTCGATCTCACCGTGAAGCGGCTCCCAGTTTTCGCGCTTGGGCTCAAAGGTATCGCCGTATTTCTCCACAACATCGGGACGGTCATAGACCTCACCCTCCGTATTGATCAGGCGGGAATAACGCTCGATGTTGACCTGTACAGCAATGATACCGGAAATCGCACCGACAATGCCCTGGATCGGGTCGATCATGCCCAGTGCATAGGACATGAAAATGGACATCGTACCGATCTCCATGACACGTGCCGTAGTCATTTCACCGCCCTTCCAGAGGACGATGGACAGCGCGACCGCAGACATTAACGTGATGGTGGCCGTAAGAAGCGCGGCGTAATGTGTGGTCCGCACGGAACGGCGGTACATTTCCAGTGTATCTTCATTGAAATGACGGCCCATCTTATCTTCGACAACCAGCGTCTTCATGGACTTGACACCTGTAATGCCTTCATTGATATCTGCCGTGATGGTGGAATTCATTTCACGCACCTTGCGGTTCAGCTTCAGCAGCTTGCGCTGGAAAAGCGTGACCAGAATCACAGCGATGGGGAGCAGCGCGATGACCAGAAGCGCCAGTTTCCAGTTCGTAACCAGCATGACCACCAGGACGATGAGGATATAAGATCCCCACCATACCAGATCCATCGTACGCCAGGAAACCAGTTCACCGATCTTACCGGAGTCGCTCATAACACGGGCGTGAATGTAACCGACACTGTTCTGATTGTAATAGGAAAGGGACAGCTCCTGCAGATGGGAGAACGCGCTGTTTCTCAAGTCGCGGTTCGTGTACATTTCCATCTTGGTGCAGTCCGTGACATTTCTGAAGTTGCAGGCTGCCTGAACCGCGGCAATCAGCACATAACCGATAATGAAAAGGGGCAGAGTGTCCAGCGTCTTTTCACCGATGAAATGATTGATGGCGTAACGGTTGAACAGCGGATAGATCGCGTCGACGCCGGATACCAGCGCGCCGAGTGTGATCATCCAGATCATGGTTGCCTTGTATTTCTTAATAAAAGGCCACAGGATCGGGAAGCCGAAAAACGGCAGCTTTACATTTTTGTTTTCGTCTTTGTTTTCGGATGCCATATTCTTCCTCCTTCCTTATGCTTCTTCCTGAGCATCGCCCTGAGACAGCTGCAGATCAAAAATACGCTTGTAGACACCGTTCGCGGCAGTCAGTTCGTCGTGATTGCCGTGTTCGATGATCCGGCCGTTCTCCAGTACGAGGATCTGGTCCGCATGCATGATGGTCGTGATGCGGTGTGAGATCAAAATGACGGTCGCGTTTTCAGAGACATTCTTCAGCGCGGCGCGGATACGGGCATCGGTCTCGGAGTCCACGGCAGACAGTGAATCATCAAAGATCATGATCTCCGGCTCGCGGATCAACATCTGCGCGATGGCGGTACGCTGTTTCTGGCCGCCGGAAAGGGTGACACCTCGTTCACCGACGTGAGTTTCGTAACCATCGGCAAAACGTTCGATGGAATGCTTCAGGCTGGCAGTATCAACCGCACGCACCACATCTTCATGCGTGGCATCGGACTTGGCCAGACGGATGTTTTCCTCCAGTGTACCGGAGAACAGGTACGGCTCCTGAAGAACCATGCCGATGTGACTTCTCAGATCCTGCTTGCGAATCTTGCGGATGTCCACACCGTTCACGGAAATGGTACCGCAGTCTTCCGGAAGCTCGTACAGCGCATCCAGAAGATGGATGACCGTCGACTTACCGGAACCGGTCGCGCCCAGGATACCAACGGTCTGTCCCTTCTTAATGCAGAAGTTCAGATCTTCCAGCACAACACCTGTAGATGCTTCCGTGGGATACGTAAAGGTTACATTCTTGAATTCAATGTCACCGCTTCCCGGGAAATCACCTGCGTCTTCCGCATCCTTTTCCGCTTCCGCATTCATGATGTAACGAATACGGTCGATGGAGATGCCGGCTTTACTCATTTCAGATACCACACGTCCCAGCTGACGGATCGGCCACATGAGCAGTCCGTTGTAAGACAGGAAGGCCACATACTGGCCGGCGGTAATATCGCCCTTTACGGCAAGTGCTGCGCCGAATGCCAGGATCGTAATGGCCTGGATGGCTGCAATCAGGTCATTGGAGACCCAGAAGAATGACAGCAGCTTCATCAGGACGACCCAAAGGCCGGTATACTGGTCATTTTTTTCTTCAAAACGGTCGCGCTCATACTTTTCACGGCCAAATGCGCGGACAACACGGACACCGGTCAGGTTTTCCTGGGCGATGGCAGACAGCGCGCCTTCCTCATTATCGACCTTCTCAAAGGAAGAGCCGATCTTGTTATGGAAAAAGAATGAATACAGAACAACGATCGGGAAGAAAAGCGCTGCGGTAACGGTCAGCTTCCAGCTGATCTGAACCATGAAATACAGGGACAGAATGATCAGGACCACCAGACGGACGATCGTAACCAGCTGCTCGGAAATAAAATTCTTGATCATGTCCACATCGGACGTGCAGCGCTGGATGATGTCGCCGGTTTTGTTGGAATCCTGCCATGCAAAGGGCAGATGTGTAATATGGTCATACAGCGTGTCACGCATGCGCTTGACCAGATGCTCCGCGCCCATGGAGTTTAACAGGCGGTACAGGTAACGGATCGCTGCACCAAACAGTGAGATCAGAATGACGACACCCGCAAAAATATACAGATGGGACAGCACATAATCACGGCCGCCAAGTTGTTCCGTCCAGTTCATGATGAACGCCGGGATGGTTTCTGTGTCACCGGTGATGTAGTCGACGGTGTAACCGATGATCTTCGGGTTCACCAGCTCGAACAGGACCATCGCGACACCGGTCAGGGCAACCAGGCCAAAATAGCGCTTGCATCCTTTCAGAAAATACAGGATCATGCTCGGTCTGGTGCTGAATCTTTCTTTTTTGTTCATGAGCTTCCTCCTTGGTTCCGGAACGATCCCACTCGTGAGAAACGCAGGAACATTCCACTATGATCAGGTACAGATCGTGAGCCTTTGTACCTTTTTATCAATATAAACAGAAAAACCCCGTTGCAAAAGCAACGGGGTTCCAATCACGCAAAATCAGTGACGCATTACAGATCCTTACCGGTCAGGAGCTTATATGCCTGAAGGTACTTTGCAATGGTCTTATCCACGATCTCCTGGGGCAGCGTCCAGTCATTGCCCGGATTGGCCTTGAGCCAGTCACGCGCAAACTGCTTGTCGAAGGAAGGCTCGCTGTGGCCTACTTCATATTCATCTGCCGGCCAGAAACGGGAGCTGTCCGGAGTCAGCATTTCATCACCGATGATGATGTTGCCTTCTTCATCCAGACCAAACTCGAACTTCGTGTCTGCAATGATAATTCCCCGCTCTGCAGCGTAATCCGCGCACTTCTTGTACAGTGCGATGGTATAGTCGCGAAGCTTGGAAGCGTATTCTTCACCCTTACCCGGGAAGCGCTTTTCAAGGTAAACAACGCTCTCCTCGTAAGAGATGTTTTCATCGTGATCACCGATCTCAGCCTTGGTAGACGGGGTGTAGATCGGCTCGGGCAGTTTCTGGGATTCCTGCAGGCCTTCCGGAAGCTTGATACCGCAAACGGTACCGTTTTCCTTGTAGCTTGCCCAGCCGCTGCCGGTAATGTAACCGCGGACAATGCACTCCACCGGAAGCATCTCCAGCTTACGGCACATCATGCTGTTGCCATCAAACTTTTCCTGACGGAAATACTCCGGCATGTCATTGACATCGACGGAGATCATGTGGTTCGGAAGAATGTCCTTGGTCAGGTCAAACCAGAAGCGGGACATCTGAGTCAGCACGGTACCCTTTTTCGTTACAATATTGTTCAGGATCACATCGAAGCAGCTGATGCGGTCAGTTGCGACCATGATCAGGCTGTCGCCGTTGTCGTAGATCTCACGAACCTTACCCTCTTTAATCGGTCTGTATTCTTCCATTCGTCATTCCTTTCCGTGTACCTTTATGTTCACTTGTGTACATTCGCAGTTTTGTTTCTTAACCGCGAAGAACTCTTAGGCGCGGCCAAGCACTAACTATTATATGCGAAAACCTTTCGGTTCTCAAGTAGATTTAACCGCGAAAAATGACGATTTATCAAGAAAAAATCGATATTTCATCCATAAAATGAACAGAATTTGCTTCTGTAAAGAATATGCACCGCGGGAAGCCTGAAAAAAGCCCAGTTCTGACTGAATATGACATGTTTGACCATATCACTAAATCAAAACCGAGCTCACTCGACATCTTATCCGACATGCGGCCTGCAAGCCCAAAGGCTTACGATCCCCGTACGCTACGGCGTACTGTCCTCCGATGATTTATTCCGTAAATAAGATAACATTGATATTTTGAAAAATCAAGCCTTGTTTTCAATGTTTTACTGCCGCTTTTCAATCCATTGAATTTCTGTTCCGCGCGGATAAGGGATTTGATACGGCCCTTCTGCAGCGGTACAGGATCTTAAGGACGGTATCACCATCATATAAATAATCATTCAGTTTGATCACTTGTAAACTCTCTTTCTTCATGCAGAACACATTTTTCAGTCATTCGGCAGGCGTTTTCGGGTACAGATAAGCCCGGACACATTTATCATAATGCATCCGGGCTTCATTGTCGCTCTTTTTGATGGATAAGTATCACTTTACGGTTATTTCCGATCAATATGCAATGCACGCATGGAGTTCATGATTGCAAGGACAGCCACGCCCACATCCGCGAACATGGCAAGCCACATGCTGGCCCTGCCGAGCGCGCCCATGATCAGGACAATGAATTTGACCCCCAGTGCCAATACAATGTTCTGGCGGACGATGGAAAGCGTCTTCCGCGCGATCTTCACGGTGCTTGCGATCTTTGTGATGTCATCGTCCATGAGGACAATGTCCGCCGCTTCAATGGCTGCATCGGAACCCAGAGTGCCCATGGCGATGCCCACATCCGCGCGGGTCAGAACCGGGGCATCGTTGATGCCGTCGCCCACAAACGCGGTCTTGTCTTTTCCGGTCTCCGTACCGAGGATCCGCTCCACTTCGGATACCTTATCCGCCGGCAGCAGCTCCGCATGGACTTCATCAATGCCGAGAACGCCCGCCACATTTTCAGCCGTCTCCTTCTTATCGCCGGTCAGCATGACTGTCTTCTGCACACCGGCCTTTTTCATGGCCGTGAGCGCGTCCTTTGCGCCATCCTTGATCACATCGGAAATGACGATGCAGCCCAGAAATCTTCCCTCTTCAGCCACATATACGACCGTGCCGATCTCAGTACAGGGCTGTGCTTCCACCCCCTTCAGTTTCAGCAGCTTCAGGTTACCTGCCAGACAGTTTTTACCGTCCACCTTAACGGAAATGCCATGTCCCGCGATCTCTTCCGCGTCGGAAACGCGGGCGGAATCGATTTTTTTACCATAAGCGGACTTCAGCGCCGCTGCGATGGGATGACCGGAATAGTTTTCGGAAAGAGCGGCCTTTTCCAGCAGTTCTTCCTCCGTTACGCCCAGCTGCGGGAGCATTTCAGTCACACGGAACTCGCCCTTGGTCAGCGTACCGGTCTTATCAAATACAATGGTTTTTACATCGGAAAGTGCCTGCAGGAAGTTGCTGCCCTTTACAAGGACGCCGATCTTCGATGCTGCGCCGATGCCGCCGAAGAAGCCCATCGGGATGGAAATGACCAGCGCACAGGGGCAGGAAATGACAAGGAACGTGCAGGCTCTTCGGATCCATTCAGCCCAGGAGCCGCCAAAGAACAGCGGAGGAAGCAGGGCCAGAAGGACGGCGCCGATGGTGACCGCCGGTGTATAATACCGTGCGAACGTGGTGATGAAGTTCTCCACCGGCGCTTTCCGTATGCTGGCATTTTCCACAAGTTCCAGAATACGGCTGACCGTGGAGTCTTCATATTCCCTGGTAACGCGGACTTTCAAGGTGCCGCTGCCGTTTACGCAGCCTGAAATGACATCATCGCCCTCGCGAACAGAGCGCGGAACGGATTCACCGGTCAATGAGGATGTATCCAGAAGGGAGCTGCCTTCCAGCACCACGCCGTCCAGCGGAATCTTCTCACCGGGTTTTACAATAATGACCTCGTCCACATGGACCTCGTCCGGATCCTTTTCCACCAGTTCTCCGTCCTCTTCCACATTTGCGTACTCCGGCGCAATGTCCATGAGCGCGGAAATGGAGGCGCGGCTTTTTCCGACTGCATAGTTCTGGAACAGTTCGCCGATCTGGAAAAAGATCATGACACCCGCCGCTTCCTCGTATTCACCGATGGCAAACGCGCCGAACGTGGCGATCATCATCAAAAAATCTTCATCAAAGACCTGGCCGTGGACGATGTTTTTTGCCGCATGGATCAGAATGTCATAACCGGCAATGAGATACGGTACTGTAAACGGCACAAATTCGTACCACTTTCCCTCGATCATGCCGAACTTTCCGCTCTTATAGAGCACCATCAGCGCCGCTTCCAGTACAAACGCAATGATGATGCGCGCCAGCATCTTCTTCTGTTTCTTTGTCATATTACTACCTCTTTCTGAGACACCGGGGGACGTTTCTCTCTGTCCCATTAAGAAGGGGACGCCTGCGCGTCCCCCCTCGGCTTTCGTGCGGTCACACACGCGGTTCCTCCGGAACCGTCCCCTCGACTCCGTCTCGGCTTTCGTGCGGTCACACACGCGGTTCCTCCGGAACCGTCCCCTCGACTCCGTCTCGGCTTTCGTGTGACCTTATTACATCAAAATTACACAGTCCGGCTCGACCTTTTTGCAGACCTTGACAACTTCCTTCATGATTTCATCAAAGCGTGCATCATCCGCATCAATGGTCATCTTCTGCGTCAGAAAGCTGACACTTGCGTCATTCACGCCGTCGATCTTCTTGATGTTGGCTTCCATTTTTGCAGCGCAGTTCGCGCAGTCCAGGTCCTGTAAATTAAATTTCTTTTTCATATATAACTCCTTTTCCGCCTCAGCGGTATTCATATTAATGTGATTTCCGTTACGATCGGAACCGTCACTCCTCGATGTGCTCCTGTCCCATGGAAATAATGGTACGAACATGCTCATCAGCCAATGTGTAAAACACCTGCTTGCCGTCCCTTCTGGCCTTGACCAGTTTGGCCTGCTTCAGGATCTTCAGCTGATGGCTGATGGCGGACTGTGTCATGTTCAGAACTTCTGCCAGATCGCAGACACAGACCTCCGCTTCAAACAGTACATACAGAATGCGGATGCGGGTAGAATCACCAAAGACCTTGAAAAGCTCCGCAAGGTCATAGAGTTCCTCTTCCTGCGGCATATCCGCGCTTACGCGGGCCAGCAGCTCCGGATGGACGATGGTCGCATCGCAGCATTCCACTTCCGATGCCTGTTCTCCGTGACTCTGGATCTTTTTGATTTCCATGCATTCTCTCCTTTCCCTGCTGTCTGTTTTTAGCCGGAAGTTCTTCCGTTTCGTACATATGAGCATTTGTTCATATGTTTGTTTTACCACAGGATGTACACGCTGTCAACTGTTTAAACACAATTATTTCTCCGCTTTTCAAAAATTCTTTTCCACTGTTGTTACCGCATCATTTCAGTCGGTTTTTGTATTATTCCGCAAACCTTTCAAACGTCACGCAGAGCCAATTGACATCGCATCACCTGCGCCGTAATATGGATTCAGAATCCCACCAAAGCAAAAACAGCACAGGTTTCCCCGCAGGAAAAACGCCGTGCTTACGTCACTTTTTATACAGGAGGTCTCATGGATACTTACATCGAACCCACAAAAACCATTCCGGTCTACGGTACTTATGATGTCATCGTCGTGGGCGGCGGCTGCGCCGGCTTCACCGCTGCTGTTGCTGCTGCAAGACGCGGCGCAAAAACGCTGATCATTGAACGCTACCCCTTCTTTGGCGGAACTGCAACGGCCTCTCTCATGGCAGACATCGTCGGCATCCGCAATCAGGTGGAGCCCAATGATCTTCAGGTCATGAAGGGACTCGGTGAGGAACTGATCCTCCGTCTTCTCAAAATGAACGGCGCGCGCGCTGCCGTCAGCACCGCATACAAATCCACAGAACGCTCCAATACCAAGGGTGATCTTTCCTACAGCTACGCATTCAGCACCGAAGTCTTTAAGCTGGCCGCGCTGCAGATGGTCAAAGAATCCGGCTGTGACATTCTGTTCCACGCCTTCTTCTCCGATACCATCAAGGAAACCTGCCCCGAGACCGGTAAGGAAACCGTCAAAGGTGTCATCGTGGAGACCAAATCCGGCCGCTATGCCGTTATGGGCACGGTCGTGATCGATGCCTCCGGTGACGGCGATGTTGCTGCCCGCGCCGGTGCGGAGTTCATGGACTATAAAATGGCCGGTGAGAAATCGCTGGATGACTGTATCATGTATAAAGTCACGGGCTTTGACGCGGACAATGTTACCATCGGCAGCTGTGTCATGGGTACTGACATGGTCCTGTGGGGTCCCAGCGCCGGCTGGCATGACAGCACAGACGCCCGCTCCCTGTCCGACATGGAGGTCGATGTACGTCTCCGCGTTGCTGAAGATTTTGAAAAACTGAAAGTCAAGCATCCCGAGCTGAAGGATGCCCGTATTTCCGAAACCGCGCCGCTCCTCGGCATCCGTCAGACCCGCTTTATCAAGGGCGAATATGTGATCACCGGTGAGGATGTTCTCACCGGCGTCGTTCCTGAAGACAGTGTGGCCATGGCCGCAAACCCGGTCATCCGCTATTACGGCTACCGCCGTTTCCTGGAGCACAACGGTTACGGTATTCCCTACCGCTGTTTTGTTCCGGAAAAACTGGACGGCCTTTTAGTTGCCGGCCGCTGCATCTCCAGCGACCAGATTGCCTACGAATCCTGGCGTGCCATGTCCACCGTGCTCTGCATGGGTGAAGCAGCCGGAACCGCTGCCGCGCTGGCGGTAAAGAGCGGAAAAGAGCCCCGCGCCATCGACGTAAAGGCTCTGCAGGCTCAGCTCATCGAACAGGGGGCTGAAATCGGCCAGAACAAGTAATGATCCATTCGGCGGCAAAACCGTTCATCATCACACAGGAATTCACCACGACCACAGATATCCGTAAAATTTACGTTCTTCTTTAAACCCACTTTGACTATGGCTGCACCGACCTTGCTCCCAACATTTATGACCGCTGCCTGAAAAGCTCTATTCCGGCTGCGCTGGCACGGGGACGTTTCCTCCTGTCCCATTTGGGTCATTGGGAAACGTCCTCATTGTCCCACTCATTTTGCTTTTTTCTTTGCCGCAGCAATAAACACCACAGAACTCAGAAGCAGCAGATAGGGATAATACAGATATCCCATGATCTGCGGCGCGGATACATTGCAGCCCAGCTCATTTGCCGCAGCAAGCGCCACTAACATCTGCGCGCCGTAAGGAATGACGCCCTGGGCAATGCAGGAGAAAGTATCCAGGATCGATGCTGTCTTCCTCGGCGTGATTCCGTACTCTTCGGACATTTCCTTTGCGATCGGATTGGCCATGACGATGGCGACCGTGTTATTGGCAGTGGCAATGTCCAGCAGCATAACAAGAACGCCCACACCGAACAGACCGCCTTTGTATCCCTTGAAGGCTTTGTACAGCGCATTCAAGAGGGCGCGGAAACCGCCGTTCTGCTTTACCAGTGCGCAGATGGCCGATACCAGGACCGCTACCATCGCTGTCTCGAACATGCCGGCCGCACCGGCACCCATATTGCCCAGGAGTGCCGTCGCGGAAACAGCGCCGGTCGCCAGCATGATCACAGAACCGGACACAATGCCAATGAGAAGTACCGCAAAAACATTGACACCGATGACACCGCCGATCAATACCAGCATATACGGAATCGTCTGGATCAGGTTGTACTCCCCGATTTCATAGGCCTGTGTCTCACTCTTTAAGGATACCAGCAGGATCACGATGATCGAGGTGATCGCCGCCGGCAGCGCGATCCCAAAATTCTCACGGAACTTATCCTTCATCTCACAGCCCTGGCCCTTACACGCTGCAATGGTCGTATCGGAGATGAAGGACAGATTGTCACCGAACATGGCACCGCCGATGACGGACGCGATGGTCAGCGGAATGGAGAAACCGGAGCTTTCTGCCAGCGCGATGCCGATGGGCGTGATCAGCGTGATGGTTCCAACAGACGTTCCCATCGCGATGGAAACAAGACAGGCCACCACAAAAAGCACCACGACCGCAAACCGCGCCGGAATCAGGGACAGCATGAAGTACGCCACGCTCTGTGCGGAGCTTCTGCCTACAACGCCCACAAAAATGCCGGCCTCGATGAAGATCAGCAGCATGATCATGATGTTTTTATCGCCCACACCGGAGGCCATGATCTCGATCTTATGATCCAGATCCACCTTGCGGTTCTGCAGGCAGGCCACCAGAATCGACAGCATGAAGATCACGATGATCGGAATATTGTAAAATCCCATTTCGATCTTCAGCACATATTCAAACAGAATGCCCAGCCCCAGGTAGAAAACCAGGAATACTCCAATCGGCAGCAGTGCGGCGGCATTTCCTTTATTCTGTGTATCCATTTGTAATATCCTTTCCTGGGACGCCGGGGACGTTTCCTTGGCGTCTCATTTTGTGGGACAGAGGGGACGTTTCCCGGTGTCTCATCGGTGTCCCATCACTCAACGACGATCTCCCCGTTTATTTTCTTAGCAGTCACTTTCTTAACCGGCTTACCGGAAAGGTCCGGAATGACGGCCGATGCCTCTGCCCCCTCCTCAAATTCAGAGAAGAACAGTTCCAGATTATTTGCGTAATCATAGTCCGGACGATCCTCCACCGTGCCCATGGGCAGGATGGTGTTCGGGCGTACCATGAGCGGAAGGCTCATGTAGTCATGCTTTTCGTGCTGCCATGAACCGCCCTCCTTCACTTCGCCGGTGAGAAGATTGACCCACTTTCCCGCGGGGAGATAATAATCCACTTCCCCGCTTGCCTTGAAGATCGGCGCAACAAGCAGGCTGCCCCCCAGCATGTACTGGCGGTCCAGCGTATCGCAGGCACGGTCTTCCGGGAATTCCAGGAACATCGGCCGCATCATGGGCGTTCCGTTGGTATGAGACTCCACCGCAGCCTGATACAGATACGGCATCAGGCGGCATTTCAGGCGGGTAAATTTGCGAAGCACATCGCTGGCTTCCTCATCAAACAGCCACGGCACACGATAGGATGACGAACCATGCAGACGGCTGTGTGAAGACAGCAAGCCGAACTGACACCAGCGCTTGTAGAGGTCCGGCGCGGCGGTGCTTTCAAAGCCGCTGATATCGTGGCTCCAGAAGCCAAAGCCGGAGAGAGACAGGGACAAACCGCCGCGGAGCGTTTCCGCCATGGAAACATAATCCGCGGAACAATCGCCGCCCCAATGAACCGGGAACTGCTGTCCACCCACCGTGGCAGAACGCGCGAATACGACAGCTTCGCCCTCGCCGCGCTCTTCCTTTAACAGGGAGAACACCGCCTCATTGTAGAGGTGCGTGTAGTAATTGTGCATCTTCACCGGGTCCGAACCGTCAAAATACGCAATGTCTTTTACCGGAATGCGCTCGCCAAAGTCCGTCTTGAAGCAGTCCACACCCATGTTCAGCAGGCCGCGCAGCTTTTCGCGGTACCATTCCCTCGCCGCCGGATTCGTAAAGTCCACAAGCGCCATGCCGGCCTGCCAGAGGTCGGTCTGCCAGACATCGCCGTTCGTTTTCTTCAACAGATAACCGTTTTTCATGCCTTCATCAAAAAGCGCGGATTTCTGGCCGATGTACGGATTCAGCCAGACACAGATCTTCAGTCCGCGCGCATGGTAGCGCGCGATCATGTCCTCCGGATCCGGGAACACGTCATTGTCCCACTCAAAATTGCACCATTCGTAGCCCTTCATCCAGAAACAGTCAAAATGGAAGACACTGAGCGGAATGTCCCGGTCTTTCATGCCCTGAATAAAGGAAGAGGTAGTCTCCTCATTATAATTTGTGGTAAATGAAGTGGAAAGCCAGAGGCCAAAGGACCAGGCTGGCGGAAGCGCAGGCTTACCGGTGAGCTCGGTATATTTCTGTACCGTTCCCTTGGGCGTCTGTCCGTTGATGAAATAATAACTGAAACGCTCGCCCTCCGCGGACATGCAGACGCGGCCCACCTTTTCCGAGGCGATCTCAAACTGAACATCACTTTCATCGTCCACCAGGACACCGTAGCCCTTATTGGTCACATAAAAAGGAATGTTTTTGTATGCCTGTTCCGATGCGGTACCGCCGTCGGCCTGCCAGATCTCCACGGTCTGGCCGTTCTTCACAAAAGGTGTGAAACGCTCACCGAGACCGTATATATATTCGGCCACATCGATGCCAAGCTGTTCCGTCGTGTACACCCTGCCGGTCTTTTCATTGGTCATATTGCCCATGCCATGGTAGCCGGAAGACGTCAGCTCGCGATCGCCGTCCATGAAACGGACGCACCATCCGCCGATGCTCTTTTCAATCACCGCGCTCGTCTTTCCGCTGGTATATATGAGCTGCGTTTCCGTTTCCGTCACGGACACCAGCGGATGCAGATCCGTAATCTCCGCGCGCGGTCCAGTCTCCTGTGTACCTTCAAAATGGCTCACAGACACCCGGATCACGTCTTCCATCGGGCTCGTGAAGCGCACCGTCATCAGACCTCCGCCCACCGTCTGCGCGCGTTCGGTCACCCGGGCAGTTGCCGCGTAGACGATCAGTTCATCGCCTGCCATTCGATGACCCTCATACTGCACCGCGAAAATCGGTGCAATCTCTTTTCTCATTAACCAAAGGCCGTTCGTAAATTTCATAAGTCACCTCCAATATCTTTCCGTTTGTCACAACGTTCTGCTCCGCAGAGCCGGCTCCGCCAGTTTCCGAATAAAAAGATCGATGAGCGGTCCCATGAAAAACGCCGCGGCGATGGTTCCCACTCCAAGCACTGCGCCGATGCCGGAGAATTTACCGCCGGCCAGGAAAAACAGGACAACACCAAGTGCCACGCAGACAAAGTCCGTGCCGATGCGCACGAAGCGGAACGGTCCCCAGTGATAAGTATAGGCCAGAATCAGCGCAATCTGATCATATGCAGAAACGCCCAGATCCGCAGTCGTATAGAACGCAGCCGCAATGCACATGACCACGATTCCGATGATGAGGCACAGAATGCGCACCGGGAGACTCGGATCCGGCAGCAGTTTTGTCAAAAGATTCGTGGAAAAATCGACCACATAACCGGACAGGAACAGTACCATGAACGTTCCGATGCCCACATAATGCCGGTCCATCAGCATGCCGCCCACTAAAAAGACGGCGTTCAGGATCATGCTGAGCGTGCCAAAGGAGATCGGCACCAGAAGATCCAGACCGGCCAGAAGGGACTGGAACGGATCCACGCCCATCATCGCCCGCTTAAAGAACGAAACCGACATGGCGCATACCGTCACACCGAGCACACACATGATGAGGCGTTTCCCCATCTGATCCTTTATAAAATGTTTTTTCAGTTTTTCCATGATTACAACTCCTCTTTGCGTTTCCATTCCGTCCCTGCTCCGATTCTGTTTCGGTTCTCTCTTACCTCATCCACCATGGATTACTGTTCAGCGGCTTCGATCGACTCATCTGCATACAGATTCTTTTTCCAGTGACCCCCGCCGATGTAAATGCCCACCATCATAATGGTCATCAGCGTGGACGCCGGTGCCGCAAGACCTATGAGGAACAGGTTGGTATCCGGAATCCGGCTCAACAGGAACGTAGCCGGCACTCTTCCCAGGAATGTACTGATGAGATTCTGAACCATATTGAACGTCGTCTTTCCGCAGCCGTTCAGAAAACCGCCCATGCAGAAGGTCACCGCCGTCAACGCGGCGTCGATACTGTAAGCCTTCATGTAAAGACCGGTCAGCCGGATAACCTCGCCGTCCTCCGTAAATAATGACGGCAGCACATGCGGCCAGATCTGGCAGAAAGCCAGGAACAGCACTTCGATCACAAAGCAGACCAGTGAACCCACCTTCAGCGCCGTAATGGCACGGTCCGGCTTCCGCGCGCCGATGTTCTGCGCAACCATGACCGCCAGCGCGCCGCTGATGGCATTCTGCGGCAGGAAAGCAAAGCCGACGATCTTGTCGCCGATGCCCATGGACGCACTTGCCGTAAGACCCATGGAATTGATGATTGCGGTAATGAACAGGAAGCTTAAATTGATCAGGATGCTCTGCAGTCCCATCGGCACACCGATGCGGAAGATCTGCTGCGTCGTAAACTTATCAAAACGAATATCTTTTCGTGTAAATTCAAAACCCATGCCGCGCTTCATGATGAAGAGCAGGCTGAAGAAAAAACTGGAGCCCTGCGCCACTACCGTCGCAATGGCCACGCCGGCCGCGCCCAGCTTGAACACGCCGGTGAGCAGCAGGTCGCCGATGATATTGATGACACACGCCACGCCCACGAATAACAGCGGGCTTTTGCTGTCGCCGATGGCACGTAAAAGCGCGCCGACCGTGTTATAGCCCACGATGAGCGGAATACCGAACGCACAGATCAGACAGTACCGTCTGGCTTCTTCCACTGCGGCTTCCGGCACATTCAGCATAGTAAGAAGAGTGGGATACAGCACCACTAAAAACAGCATCAGCACTACGCTGACCACGGCAAAGTCGATGACCGTATTGCCCACGATCTTAGCTGCCTTTTTATGATCCTGCGCGCCGATGGCCTGACCCAGCAGCACCGTTGCGCCGTTTGAAAGGCCGTACGCCAGGAAGGTCATCAAGCTTAAGACCTGCGCGCCTGTGGATACCGCCGCCAGACTGGCTGTGGAACTGAAATGACCCACCGTGAGGGTGTCCACCGTACCATACAGCGTCTGCAAGAGGCTGGAAAACAGAAACGGAACAGAGAACGCAAGAAGCGTGGATGTGATGCGGCCGTTTACAAGATCCGTACCGCTGCTATTTTTATCGGTTCGTGACATACATTCCTCCCATTATCTGAAACCTTATGATCAGTACACGCAGAAATGCGCAGAATACTCATTATGAAAAACGATTATATCACACTGTTTTCCGAAACTCAAAGGCATCTGTCTGTTTTTACGGAATTCCGTGAAACCCAGCTGTATTTGAGATCAGAGGATGCCCCTCCGTCACATTACGTCTTGTATTCCACATCTCAAACTGATATAATTTATTTCAAATATTCTCCGTTCGGAAAAAACACAGGAGGTCACTATGAGTTATCCCGAGATTCCCATCATTAAAAACAACCCCACGCTGGACGGCATGTATAAATTTGTCCAGAATGTTGTATATTCAACCGCCACGGAAAAGGAGCTGACGATGGACCTGATCCTTCCCTGGAACGCAGACCAGGAAGCCATTAAAAAGCAGCCCAAGCCGCTCATCGTTTTTGTACAGGGCAGCGCCTGGACCACTCCGGACCGCTTTTTCGAGCTTCCGCAGCTTTGCGAACTGGC
>CAMGCK010000021.1 GCA_946040795.1 uncultured Lachnospiraceae bacterium | reverse complement strand
GCTTATTTGCAAAAAACAGAAGGCTGAAACGGAAGATTTTTTTGCAAAGAGGGGGTTTTGAAGCTTATTTGCAAAAAATAGAAGGATAGAATGGATGGATTTTTTGCAAAGAGGGGGCGGGACGACTGATTTGACAAAAAAGCAAGCCTGTGCCGTTTGGAAAGAAGATCATCACATAAAAACGCCCACATTTGTTATAAGGGGCTGTGAAATAACCCCTTATAACAGACGTAAAAAGGGGCGCCATGAAAAAATCAAAATGATTTTTTCACAGCGCCTTTTTATTCATCCGCATTTTGTCGGAATTATATATTATGTAAACCTTTTGGTTTCTGTTTATGCTGCTCAGGCCTTAAATCCGATCTTCCGAAGTGCCGGTCTCAGTGCCAGGTAGAAAATTGTTGCCACGATCACGGCCACAATGGCATTGACCAGAGTAGTCACAGCAGAGATCTTTGCAAGTGCCTTGGCAAAATTCTGCTCAAGTCCGAACAGATAACGCTTGTAAAAATATCCGACGATCGGATCTGCCACCACATTGAAAGCCATACCGGCTGCCGCTGCAGCAATGGTCTTCCAGGTGATCTTTGCCTTATTCTTTTCCTGATCCAGCTTTAACGCCTTGTGTGCAACCAGTCCTGTGATAAGACCGATCATCAGCTTCAGGAAAAAGGTCTTGGGAGCGGATGTAACATAGCCGGTCAGAAGATCGCCGATGGTCATGCCGACAGCACCTGCCAGACCGCCCCACAGTCCGCCGATGAACAGTGCTCCAAGCACACAGAATACATTTCCAAGGTGGAATGCGGTCTTCTCCATGGAACCCGGAACCGGAATATCGATCTTAAAAAAAGCAAAACCCACATAGCACAGCGCTGCCATAATAGCCGCTGCAGCTAACTGCTTGGCGTCGATTTTCTTCTGCGCCGGAACGATTCCGGAGATCAGCACGATCACGCCGATGATCACCGCCACGATGCTGATGGAATACAGGGACTTACTTGCGTTTGTTGCCTCTTCGACGATTGCCGCGCCGCGCGTCAGAATCATAGCCACTACACCAATTACCGTCAAAACCGCTCCGCAGATCAAATTGATTGTCTTTCTGCTCTTCACATTACTATCCATAATACTCTCCTCTCACAGGCAGTTTACTGCCCTCCTGCTTCTCAAGGATGCAGCGCCAAACACACCTGCGCATCTTTTTCAAAGCACTCTTGATTTTTATGACAGTATATCGTATTTTGGTATTATTAAAAGTATCAGAACAGGAGTTTTTTATAAGACCAGATGGACACGAAAGATTTTTTCAGCGGCACTCAGCCAATCTATATCCAGCTTTATGAACATCTGAAACAGCGCATTACCGACGGCACATATCCCTATAACAGCCGATTTCCATCCAAGCGCGTGATCAGCGACCGCTTCGGTGTCAGTCTGATCACCGTGGAACACAGTCTGGAACTGCTTTATGAGGAGGGTTATCTGGAGGCCCGTGAGCGGAGCGGCAGCTTTGTCATCTTCCGTGAGGAAGATTTCCTGACGACCGCCTCCTCTCAGTCCGAATCCGTTCCATTCGCTGATATTTCCATGCCGCTCCCCGCAAGTGATGCTCCGGACTTTCCGGTCTCCAGTTATTTCAAGATCATGCGCCGCGTCATCACCGACTACGGCAGTATTCTTTTAAGCCGCGTGCCTCACAGCGGTGCCCCGATCCTCCGGCAGGCCATCGCCGACTATCTGGCTCGCAGCCGCGGTCTGAAGGTCAAGGCGGAGCAGATCTACATCGGCGCGGGATCCGAGTATTTCTACGGTCTCCTGGTGCAGCTGTTTGGCAAAGAGCACACCTTTGCCATAGAGACTCCGTCCTATGAAAAGATCGAGCAGGTCTATCGCGCACACGACGTAGATCCTGAGCTTTTGCCCCTGTCCGATAACGGCATCCGTTCACATGCTCTGTCCGCCTCTCATGCCGACATCCTCCATATCACCCCTTACCGCAGCTTTCCTTCCGGCATCAGTACCAGTGCTTCCAAGCGCCGTGAGTATGTCCGCTGGGCCGAGTCCCGGAATGGCTACATCATCGAGGATGACTTTGAATCGGAATTCACCCCGTCTAAAAAACCGGAAGAGACGGTTTTTTCCCTTTCCTCCGGCGGCTGTGTGCTCTATTTGAATTCTTTTACCAAAACAATATCCCCCGCTGCCCGTATCAGTTACCTGGTACTCCCCGAAAGCCTGATTCCCCGCTTTGAAGAACGGCTCGGATTTTATTCCTGCACCGTACCCGCCTTTGATCAGTATGTACTGGCGGAATTCATAAGCAGCGGTGAATTTGAGCGCCACATCAATCGTGTACGCAGAAAAAAAAGAAAGGAACTGTAAAACCCTTTCGAATTTCACAGTTCCCTCGAATTTCTCCTCGGAGCCCGCTGTTTATTCCACGCTCTTCAGCGATTCCACCATCGGTATCTTTTTCAGCTTCACATTGATGAACACACTGACGATCAGTGAAAAGATTACCGTGAGCAGCACACTGTACACATAGCTGATCGGAGCGATGTATTTTCCAAACGATACCGCGTCCATTGCGATGGTACCCATGATCGTGTGATGGATCGCGATGCCTACCGGAATGCCGACAAGCGCGCCGACTACCGTGATGGCGATGGTCTCACGGTACACATAGGCATTGACCTCGGGGTCATAGAACCCCAGGACCTTGATCGTCGCGATTTCACGCAGACGCTCGGAAATATTGACATTTGAAAGGTTGTACAGAACCACGAACGCCAACAGTCCCGATGATATGATCAGCACCACCGTAATGATGCGAAGCGCGCTGATCATGGAATTGATGGTTTTCACGCTGACCGAAAAGAATCCGACACCGGTAATGGTCTCTTCATCCATCAGAAGCTCACTCACTGCATTCTGCTCTTCTTCGGTGATTTCATCCGTGACACAGAGTACCGTATTTCTCGGTGCTTCTTCCCCAAACGACGTCTCATAAAGTTCCGACGACATATAGACATAATGTCCCACATAGAACTCGATGACTGCATGTACAGGGACTTCCTGGCGTACGCCGTCGCGGTTCTCTATAAAGATCCGGTCTCCGGCCTTTACCCCCATCATTTCCGCTGTTCGCTGCGCGATCAGGACGCCGTCCGAGGTAAGATCCACGGACTCCCGTTTTCCCACCGCATTCTTGAAATTAAAGAACTTTTCAACCGATGCGCCTTCATCCATGACGGCAATCGTTACATCGATATCCTCATGGCCGCTTTCCGCTTCCGGAACATCATTGACAATGCCCGACGTATTCGACACAAAAAGGGTATTTGTGAACTCCGGCTGTGCGGCCGTCCGTTCATAGGCTTCCTGCATTTCTTCCGCTGTATTGTCGTTTTTCAGCGTTACAGAGGCATCATAGCAGAAGATCTCTCCGTACTGTGCCTTGATCAGCTGACCGATACTGTCCGAAATGCCAAAGCCTGTCACAAGAAGACCGGTACAGCCCGCCACTCCGGCCAGGGTCATAAAGAAGCGTTTCTTGTATCGGAAAATGTTGCGGATCGTGACCTTTTGCGTAAAGGAGATCCGTTTCCATATAAACGGGATCCGTTCCAGAAGAATCTTGCGTCCGATCTTGGGAGCCTTGGGGCGCATCAGTTCCGACGGCACCTCGCTGAGCGTGGAGATGCAGGCGGAAAAAGCCGCCAGAACGACTACCGATGAAATTCCTGCCACAGAGAGAATGCAGAGCAGCAGGTTATCGGCCCGTACCATGGAAGGCATCTGATATGCAATGCTCCACGAGCTGAAAATGACCCGCGGAAAGACCTGCATACCGATGATGCAGCCCAGTATGCCGCCGCTCAGCGAAGCGGCAAGTGCATACAGAATGTAACGGGAGGCGATGGCATACGTGCCGTAACCCAGCGCCTTATAGGTGCCGATGAGCTGCCGCTGCTCCGCCACCATACGCGTCATGGTCGTGAAACAGACAAGTGCCGCAACGAACAGGAAGAATACCGGGAAGATCGACGCGATACGGCTCATCTGATTGGCCGCGTCACGATACTGCACATAAGACTCCTGTGAATTGCGGTCCAGCACATACCATTTCCACTGATCTGCGCCTTCCATCACCGTTTCGAGCTGTTCCTCCGTTGCTTCGTCGATGGTGTCCTGAAGAATCTTTTCAATTTCTTCCGGCACTTTCTCATCCACGGTCTTCCGGTAATTTTCTTCCATCGCCGTCTCCAGCGCGCCCGGATATTTTTCGTCAACTGTCTTTTGGAAATTGTCTGCCATCGCTTTTTCCAACGCTGCCGGATATTCCTCATTCACGGTCTTTTCAAAGTTCTCTGCCATTGCTGTTTCCAGCGCTGCCGGATACTGTTCACGAACGGTCTTTTCAAAGTTCTCCGCCATCGCCTTTTCCAGTGCTGCCGGATACTGTTCGCTGACCGTCTTTTCAAAATTCTCCGCCATCGTTTTTTCCAGCGCTGCCGGATATTGCTCATGAACAGTCTTTTCAAAGTTTTCCGCCATCGCCTGCTCCAGCGCTGCCGGATATGCAGCCTCCACATTGGCGTTGTAATAAAGGCTCATGGCCTGCTGAAGTGCTGCCGGATAAGCAGCCTCAACCTGGGGCTCCAGATACATCGCTTCCGCCTGTTCATAGGCGGTCGGATACGCAGCTTCCACCTGTGCAGCTATCAGCGCAGTCTTCTGTTCCTCTGTCAAGTACGCAGACATCGGATCCGCTTCCACTGCGGCAGTGACCTGCGCAGTTACTTCATCACGCACATTGGCGGCGATGGCTGCTTTGACATTCTCCGTCACTGCTGCATGCGTCTCGGTTTCGATCCGAGTCTTCACTTCAGTCTGAACCGCTGCAAGAACAGTGCTTTCAATGCCTTTTTTCACCTCGGTTTCAACCGCGCTTAACACGGCACTTTCAATGCCCTTTTGAACCTCCGTCCGCACTGCACCGAGCGTCGCGGACTCAATGCCTTCTCGCACTGCGTCCCGCACACCGTCCAGGACCATGGTCTCGATGCCTTCACGCACCGCTTTTTCCACTTCTGTCCGTACCGTGTCTTCGATGCCTTCCTTTACAGCCTTTTCCACCTCTTCCAGCACCGTTTCCTCAATGCCTTCTTTTACAGCCTTCTCCACCTCTTCTGTGACCTTGTCCGTCACTTCCTCAGTGACTTCCTCCGCCACGGTTTCAGCAACTTCTGCGCGGATTTCTTCAGTCCGCGCGGCGATCCGCTCTTTTCCAAGTTCCTCCAGCGCATCGCGCACCGGGGCAACGCGGTCAAAATAAGCATCGGTAAAGGTGTCCTCTGAAGAAGCACCATCGACGGTCACAAATACATTGGTATAATACTCGGAGAGAAATGCCGATTCAGGCAGCCACAGAAGATAGGACACATTGCCGTTTCCGATGCTGCTGGAGCCCAGGCCGAAGGAAATGCTGGTCGGCACATAAACGATGCCGACGACCGTGAGCTCGGATACGGCCAGGCTTTCGGACAGCGGGTCCGATGTTCCCGATGAAAGATACAGCTTGTCACCCAGGGAAAGCGGCTGGCTGCGTGCCATGGATGTACGGACCACACATTCATCCGGTCTTTCCGGCAGCCGGCCGTCATAGATCCGGAAGCGGTTCAGATAATTGACATTCCCTTCTGACAGATCTTCCGGAATCGATGTCAGCGCAGCAACCGATTCATTTTCCGCCGATTCCTTCCGTACGATCACATCCAGCGTATGAGCGCCAAAAACGCCCTTTAAACCGTTTTCTTCACAAATTGCGTCTAAATCTCCGGCCGTAAATCCGATGGTGGAAATCAGCCGAATATCGCACAGTACATTATCATCAAAATATCGGTCCGCTGTTGCCCGCATGTCACGCGGCGATGCCAGCACGCCGGCAAAAAACGCCACGCCGATCAGAACGATCGAAAAGATCGCCATGAACCGGCCAAAGGAGTTTTTCACCTCGCGGAACAGATCCAGTTTTTTCTTTTTCATGGCATCACCACTCAATGCTTTCTACCGGCACCGGTTCGGCATTGACCGTGATGTCACGGACACGGCCGCTCTTCACGCGAATGACCTTGTCCCCCATCGGACAGAGCGCCAGGTTATGGGTAATGATAATGACCGTCATTTTTTCTTTCCGACAGGTATCCTGCAGCAGTTTCAGGATCTGCTTTCCGGTCTGATAGTCCAGCGCGCCGGTGGGTTCATCACAAAGAAGCAGTTTTGGGTTCTTGGCCAGCGCACGGGCAATGGCCACACGCTGCTGCTCGCCGCCGGACAGCTGCGACGGGAAATTCTGACGCCGTTCCTTCAGTCCGACCTTCTCAATGACCTCTTCCACATTCAGCGGTTCCCTGCAGATCTCCGTTGCCAGCTCCACATTTTCAGTTACCGTCAGATTCTGCACCAGGTTGTAAAACTGAAATACGAAGCCGATATCATATCTTCTGTAAGTTGTCAGCTGTTTTGCGCTGTATTCGGAAATTCGCTCACCGTCCACTGTGATCTCACCGGAGGTCGGGGCGTCCATACCGCCCAGAATATTCAGAATCGTGGATTTCCCCGCGCCGGACTGTCCGGCAATGATCACAAACTCACCCTGTTCAATGGAAAAATCGACCCGGTCCAGCGCAACGGTTTCAATCTCTCCGGTCTTATATACTTTTCGGACATTATTAAACTCGATAAAGCTCATGGATTACAGCCTTTCTTTGATTTTTAATATCATGAAAATAATTATAACACGGATTCCGGCTGTTCACAAAATATTCAAAAGCAATCATCGGAAGCGGCAAAAAGTCACATTACGGTCACAATCATCGGGAGCGGCAAAAAGTCACATTACGGTCACAATCATCAGAAGCGGCAAAAAGTCACATTACGGTCACAATCATCGGGAGCGGCAAAACCGACTGCGGAACGCTTGCTCCACAGCCGGTTTGCTTTTCCCGGTTATTTATGATCTTATTGTTTGTGTCTGTTCTTCGTTTACTTGAACTCAGGCTTCTGTCCGTCCGGACTTATTCTTCCGTCTCTTCTTTCACTTCCTCAGCCGCGATCTCCGGCGGCCGGCTGTCATCAGCCGGAATGACCAGACTTTCCGGTACCTCGTCGGGCATTACCCAGTTATCTGCGTATTCGTCTTCATCTCCCTTGGCCTGATCAAACCAGGGTTTCAGGATCCTGTTCAGGAAATAAGAATCCAGATAGACCACGCAGCCCACGCCAAGCAGCATGACCGGAAGGAAATTGAAGAAATTAATGATCAGCAATACAAATGGCAGCGCCATAATAGCAATCATGATCAGCGTCCAGCCCACATTTTTAATGGACAGGAAAAACGCGCTTTGAACAGCCTTGGTAATGGTTGTATGAAAATTAGCCAGTATCGCAAAAACATACTGCAGAATAAACATGTACACGGCAAAAGAAATGATGTAAGCGCCCTTCATGATGTTCCAGAAATTCTGAGTACTTTCGATGTAGCCGTATGCGTATGCCGCTGCGCCGAACATCGCCCCCACGAAAAGCACAATGAGCCCCAGCACGGTGCCCTGTTTGAAATTCTGCTTGAACGACCGGAAAAACGCCTTGACCGGATGCGCCTCCTCGTCCATGACATCGCGCATCAGCGCGTAATACAGTGCAGTCGTTGCCGCCCCGAATGTGAAGATCGGAATGCAGCACACCATCCAGATCAGGTTCAGGATAATGGCATCCACGATCATACCCATAAATCTGAGCACCGGATTGTCCAAATTAAAGATCTTATCGAGCACGTTACGCTCCTTTCCACACGCCCCTTCGGCCTGATTCAAATCATCGCAGCCTTATTGACTTCTCGTTTTAAAACAGCCTCCCTTTGAAGACTGTCACACCACACATTATAACATAACCGCAAGGGCCTTACAATGTGGTTCGTCTTCAAAGAGAGGCTGATTTTCTATCCAACCCGGCTATCATGCAGGTGCTTTCCCGCATGCTGCCATTCTGCCGGAAAATTACTTATTAAGCGGAACTGCACCTTCCATCATGTCGGTTACAGTGATTTCACCGTCAGCGATCTTGTAGGTCTTGATCTCAAACTTGTTCAGTGTATCGGTCAGCTTGAGGCCGAGGATCGGAAGATCCACAGTGAACTCGGTGCTTTCTGCCCCCTGTGCTTCAAAGACACGAAGGATGTACGTTTTGTCATCGCGTTCACTCTGCTTGAAGCAGCTTAAGGAAACATTTGCCTTGTCGATGGAAATGAGTGCCTTGGGCTTCTCACCGTCACCGGACGGGCAGAAGGACTGCGCATAAGCGTTCTGATTGAACTGTGCAGCCTCACGATCTGCGTTCAGGAGCATTTCATCAGTCTTCCCGGCCATCAGACGGAACTTGAAGTTACGCTCACCCTGATCCATTCTCTGCTGATACATCGGATCATGGAACGGCTCGCCCCATACAAAGGTACCTGCGCCGTAACCGGCTGAACGAACCATGGTCAGTTCCAGATTTCCGTCATAGTTGTAAGAACCGTAGGTGCCGTTGTTCAGAACAACAAGGCTGTTTCCGTCCTGAGAAAGTGCTTCCCAGTACTGACGAACGGTATCGCCGTAAGAATGCAGCAGCTTTTCGCGGCCAAACATGGTCTGGCCAACCCATTCTGCTTCCGGCAGCGTGGTCGGAACGTGCAGTTTCAGACGCTTTTCGCTTTCAGCATAGTGAACCTTAACAGCAACTTCCAGAACACCGGTAGCCTTCTCAACGATGTACTGCATAACGATGCGGGACTTTCCGTAGATCATGTCCGCTTCGATGATGGTATTGACCTCGCCTTCGTCGGTCACGCGAACCGGCTTAACGATGCCGCCCTTGATACCGGTGAAATCGGCAGCTTCACCCGGAGTCATCAGGTGGAAACGGCCTTCCGGATTGCGCGGCTGATGAACCGGCTTACCATCCCACGGGCTGAATGCATCCTGGTAAACTTCAACAGCGAATGCGCCCGGCTTGACATATTCCTTACCGTCCACAAC
The DNA here is from genome assembly GCA_946040795.1 of uncultured Lachnospiraceae bacterium. Taxonomy (GTDB): domain Bacteria; phylum Bacillota; class Clostridia; order Lachnospirales; family Lachnospiraceae; genus UBA1267. The sequence continues at coordinate 22,822 of CAMGCK010000021.1, read as the reverse complement.
ATAACTGTCCACAAGACCGGTACGCTCGTTGACCACGACATGGCCCTTTGCGGTCTCAATGGTGAAGAAGCCATCCTTTGCGGTAAGCGTGGGTTCGGGGCGCTTTTCAATGACATCATAAGCTACATCGAAACGCGCAACGGAACAAGCGGGAATTTCTGCCTGGAAAACTACGCGCTTGATCCAGTCCATATAGAAGTTGGAAGATTCCTTTGCAGACTGGCAGGGGATCTTCACACCATTCTGGTAGACCACCGGATTGGAGAAGTCGGTGTGCCACAGCTGAAGCGGCATAACGATCTCAAGGTCGATGGGCTGAGTATACGGGAACGGATGCGGGTTGTAAACAATGACCGGTGAGCACTTGGGATCAGTGGGTTCCTGACCGGAACACAGAGCAAGGAAGTACTTGGACTTCAGCTTGTTCATGATCTCCAGACCGTGCTGCAGCTGACGGATGACATCATCTTCAACCTTCTGAATGCAGGAGCCCGGAAGAGAATCATGGAACTCTGCAAACATCAGATCCTGCCAGGCATCGTTGATCTTTTCCATTTCATATGTGGAAAGACCGGCAATCTGTGCATGGGCAGCCATCTTCTCGACCATGACAAGATCGTTCTCCAGACGGCGATGCAGTTGCTTAATACGGATAATGGAGGTGTAGCAGCCTTCCATTAACGGATTCAGGCCGCGATCAACAACGTGAAGATCTTCCTTGTTGATCTCATCGAACCATTCATCCGGCTTGCAGTGATAGAGTTCTTCCCCCTTTTCCTGCTGTTCCTTGATGTAATTTAAGTCAATTCTGGACGGTCCGCCGCCGTGGTTGCCGACGCCCCACAGGAACAGCGCTTTGTCCTTGCCTTCATAGTCCTTCTGCCACTCCGGAATGATTTCCGGCAGTTTGCCGTAGATGGAATTGTAACCGCGGTCAGAACGATGAACCTTGATTTCAGACTTATCGTCCATGCCCTTCCAGAGGAAGTCTTCATCCGGGAAATCGTAGTTGCTTGCCGACGGACGGATATTGACATAGTTCTTGTATCCGCACTGCTCCAGAACCTGAACAAGACCCTGTGCATGGCCGAAAGAGTCAAAGTTGACAGCCGTTACCGGAACCTTTTCGAACTTGTCCCAGAAGTAAAGACGGCCGCGCAGGATCTGACGGACAATTGCTTCACCGGACGGCATGTTGACATCGGGCTGCAGCCACCAGCCGCCGATGATCTCCCAGCGGCCTTCCTTTACCTGGCGCTGGATCTTCTTGAAAAGAGCCGGTTCGTGTTCTTCGATCCAGTTGTAAAGAAGCGCTTCATTGTGGTTGAATACAAAATCCGGGAATTCATCTACAAACTTGGACGCCTGTCGGAAGGTGGAAATGGCCTCACACATGCCGGATTCCCACTGCCAAAGCCATACCGGGTCCAGATGTGCGTTACAGAACAAATACGTCTTCATGATATATTCTCCTTATCTTCGTTTGCCTGTGTATAAAGTTCAGTCTCTGTTGGCAAACGTTATGTCCATTACTCGTTGTCCAGAACCATTGCCGCGCAGCCCAGAATACCCTGATCATCGATCAGTCCCGGTGCCACGATATAATTATCAATATCCTCGATCTCCGGGATATTCAGATAACCGTTCAGCATTTCCACGACTTTTTTTCGGATCAGCGGGAACAGCTGAGTCTGCTTCATGACGCCGCCGCCCAGAATGATCTTCTTCGGGGACAGAATCAGGATGTAGCTCATCAGCGCCTGGGCAATATAGTAGCTTTCCAGTTCCCAGACTTCATCCATTTCAGCCAGCTCACGCCCCGGCTTACCCCAACGTTCTTCAATTGCCGGACCGGCTGCCATACCTTCAAAGCAGGTTCCGTGCGTCGGACATTTTCCTTTATAAGTATCGCCTTCCTTCGGGATCATCAGAATGTGACCGCCTTCCGGATGCAGCGCGCCGTGAAGCGGCTTGCCGTCAATGATGACACCGATGCCGATGCCGGTTCCGATCGTTACATAAACGCAGGAATCCACATCTTTGGCCGCGCCCCATTTGCTTTCACCAATGGCAGAGCCATTGACATCCGTATCCAGATAAAGCGGAACATGCAGTTCGCTGTCCATATAACCGATAATGTCATAACCGCGCCATGCCAGCTTCGGGGTAACCAGAATATGTCCGTATGTGGGTGAATTCTTCTTTACATCCACCGGACCAAAGCAAGCCACACCAACTGAATCAACCTGCTGCTCCTTAAAATATGCCGTGATCTTCGGCATGGTGATATCCGGTGTTTCTGTCGGAATGGACTGTCTGTCCAGTATTTCACCGTTTTCATTGACAACAGCCAGGACCATTTTTGTGCCGCCGGCTTCAAGTGCTCCGATTCTTCTCATTAAACTCGCCCGGATAAGAGATCCGGGACCTCCTTATTATTAATTTTCGGGTTGATACAGCGTATACGGCACCACTTCTCGTGTCGGCAGCAGTTCTCCCCTTAATTTATGAGCCATTAACCGCATGGCTGAAACGCCCATGCGGTACTGGTCCTGCTGAACATACATGAGATTTTTCATCTCCTGCATATCATTATCACTATCAAAACAAGCCAGCGTCTTCTCCCGGTCAATGCCTTTTTCTTTCAGCACCCGGTAAAGAAGAGACGCAATCCTGTGCTCCACGGTCACATAGGCCGTAACATCCGGATGACGTTCCACATAATCCGCAAGCAAGACATGATATACTTCCGTATCCACTTCATTATCGTTATCTTCCGGCAGGAATGCATCCATGTTCAAACTGAGCAGCGACTCATCCATCGGCACATCCAGTTCGCTGAGAGCATTGCAGAAGCCTTCAAAACGATCGGAAATAGTCGAAGTCGTCAAATATGAGTGCGAAATGAAACCGATTCTGCGATGGCCTTTTTCCACCAGGACTTTGGTCAGTTCATAACTCGCTGTGTAGTTATCCGTGCAGACCGTCGGAATGGGAACCCCCTTCAGGCCACGGTCAATAAGGATGATCGGGAACTTTTCCAGATACAGCTTCAGGATATCCGTGTTATACACTTCACCCTGGGCACACATCAGGATCAGGCCCCGTACTCCGGCCTCCCGCATTTCCTGCATGGCTTCCTTTTCCACTTCAACCGAACCGTAAGTCAGGCGCAGCATCATCAACATTCCGCGTCTGCGGCACTCATATTCCAGGCCTTTAACCACATCCAGACCAAAGGAACTGTCAAAGCTGTCCATGATTACGCCGATAATACTCTTACCACCGTACGGATTTTCCTGCTCTTCAGACACAAGATCTGTGGCGGCGCTGTTTTTCATCGAATCGATTTGCAGAACAAAAGTACCTTTTCCCGGCTTTCTCATGACGTAGCCGCGGTCAGCAAGGATCTCTACGGCTTTTTTGCTCGTGATACGGCTGACATTATACTGTTCTGCAAGTTCCATTTCCGAAGGAAGGCGGCTTCCGGCCGGGTATTTTCCCAGCCGGATCCCTTCCAAAAGATCATCAAGGATCTTTTTATACAAAACTTCATTGTTCATCTGATACTGCCTCTGTATCAAAAACCATTTTCAGTGGAGATATTTGAAACCGTTATCGGTCATTTTGCAATGCGAACCGTCAGGATCTCAAATGCATTGAAGTTAAGCGTCAGGACGCCGTCCTTATTTTCGATTTCCTGCTCTTTATTTTCACGCATGTCGCAAAGCCATGCTTTACCGGTAAACGCCGTCTTAATAACTGCCTTGACCGGAGCCTTCTTTGCTTCATAAAGACGAAGAATAACATCACCACTGCCGTCTTCTGCTGTCTTCATAGCCTCGAGGACGATGTTCTTCTGATCGATGTCAACCAGGCTGAAGGTATCCACAGCACCGGCTGCAGTCATCATCGGAACGTTCAGATCCAGGCCCTGCTCAGTCACGTCGCTCTCAACAAAGCAGCCTTCAAAAGCAGTGAATGCGTATGTAAATTCATGTACATAATTATCAGCACGCATTTCCGGAGCTGCTGCTGCACGAAGCAGTGTCAGTTCCAGTGCGTTTTCATTAACACTGATGCCGTACTTGCAGTCATTCAGTACCGCTGCGCCGTGGCTGCCGTCAACCAATGCGGAATAGCGATGGTTGCAGACTTCAAAGCGATCCTTTTCATACTGTCTGGAGCGCTTGTTGGGGCGTTCAACATAACCAAACTGCATTTCGTTGATGGCGCTGTTTGCATATACAGTAACCGGGAAGCTGACCTTCAGCAGGCGATGCAGTTCCTTCCAGTCTACTGTCGTGCGGAATTCGATGCGCTTTGCACCCTTTGCCAGTGTGATCTCCTGCTCGTAAGTGGATTCGGAGATCTCACCGGTGACCTTCAGTACAACTTCCAGACCGGAAGCCTTCTTGACTTCCACCTTGATGTTCTGTGCACCCGGCAGTTCCTGCTTGATGTAATGAGAATCAATATCCCATGCATCAAAGAGTCTCGGAACATCCTTGTACAGATGGAAACGGTTCATCGGTTCTGCTGCAAACTCGCGGCCGGATTCCTTCAGAACATAGCTGACGATTTCTGCATTCTTGTTCAGCTTTGCAACAAGAACACTGTTCTCCATAACGAAGCCGTCATCGGTAACTGTGATCTTTGCACCGTCTTCGACCTTGGTCTCAGCCGGAAGAAGGGTCACGGCACCGACGGACGGAACCGTAACAAATGCTACGATCTGACCGTCGATTTCTTCGGTCATGACTTCCTTGCCGTCCTTTGTGACAGCACCGTTCTTGTATGCTTCCGGAAGAACGACCAGTCCGCTTCTCTCAAAGGACAGAGAGTTGAATACGGTAACGCCTTCCTTACCATCGGTAACTTTTGCCGCATACTGTGCTGCATGATCTTCTGCAGAGGCAATGACAGCCTTTACGCGGGCATCCGCCTCATCATAAATGCGCTTGATACCGGAACCCGGAAGAATATCATGGAACTGATGAAGAAGAAGCTCTTTCCAAAGCTTCTCATTCTCATTCAGGTCATATTCAACACCCTTCAGGCCTGCTGCCGCGCCCCAGATCTCCATTTCACGGAGTGCAAGCTCAGCCTTACGGTTATTCTTCTTGATCTTGGCCTGAGAGGTATAAGTACCGCGATGCGCGTCAAAATACAGCTCACCTGAGTAGGTGTTAGCAGGGCCGCCGTTTTCTTCCATTTTCTCAAACATTTCAACCGGTCCCATCATGGTAACCTTCGGAGCGCCTTCCAGATTCTTTTCACGAATCAGGTGCTCGATGTGATCTCTTGCGGGACCGCCGCCGCCATCACCGTAACCAAAGGGAATCATGAAAGCATCCAGGTCACGGGCCTGCGTACGGTTATTCCAGACCTCGTTCATTGCTGCGGGATCAGTCTGGTAGGTATAACTGGTCGGAAGGAATGCGGTGACCTTGGAACCGTCAACGCCTTCCCAGGTGAAGTAGTGATACGGGAAACGCTCACCTTCATTGTAAGACCAGAAGATTTTCTGTGTAACGAGGTACTTGACACCGCTCTTCTTCAGAATCTGCGGCAGTGCGCCTGCGTAACCGAAGGTATCCGGGAGCCAAAGGACCTGGCTCTTAACACCAAGTTCTTCCTCGTAATACTTCATGCCGTATAAGAGCTGACGGACAAGAGCTTCGCCGCCGGCCATATTGGTATCGGGCTCGACCCACATGGCGCCTTCAGCGATCCACTGGCCGTCCTTGATGGCTTCTTTAATGCGTTCAAACAGTTCCGGATAGTACTTCTTGCACATGTCATATGCAGCCGGCTGGCTCTGCAGGTACTTATATTCCGGGTATTCCTTCAGCAGACGAAGCTGTGCTGCAAAGGTACGGGAGGTCTTTCTGTAAGTCTCAGCCATCGGCCAGAGCCATGCCAGATCCAGATGCGCATTGCCGATTGCGTAAAATTCCGGAGCAGAGGAGCCGTTCGTTGCTTCCATTGCCGGACGAAGCGCTTCTCTTGCAGCGATATAAGATGCAATACGTCCTTCACGATCCTGTTCAAAATCACAGACAAGAGTGAACTTCTCCAGTGCTTCCGCAACCTTGGCTGCACGAAGAGAGTTCGGATCCAGGCTTTCGTAAAGGCTGTTCAGGCACTCGGCATCCATCAGAAGCTGATAAGCAGTCTCATTCCAGATACCATAGGTGCAGTTTCCGAGAACACGGGCATCGTTATCCGGAACCGGTTCTTCATAGGAACCCGGGAGTACGGGGCCGGTAGCACAGCCGCCGGACGGAGCCTCCGGATAATAATGGCCGGCATAAGTCTCCATTACGATCTTGTAGGTACGGCCGGCTTCAGCAGACGTCGTGATGAAATTATCTTCAATGTACTGCAGCGGATACTTGACCCAGGAAGCACGATATGTACCGAATGAAACATCGTCAACAAATAAAGTACTCTCGCCGCCCGGCTGAAGATCCAGGCAGATACGCTCGCCCTGTGCACACTCCGGAATCGTGATCTCTCCGCGGAACCAGCAATACTCCCAGGTATTGCCCCAGGTGAAGCCGGGAGCGACTTTTGTATAGTTCAGTTTTGCAGAATCCTCATAAGAGAGTTCATCCATGGTTCTCGCCGCTTCAAAAGAGATTTCACCAAGCGGGGTATACAGATCATCTTTAAGAACACGAAGCCAGTGTCTAACGCGATCTCTGTATTCGGAGGTCATTGTTTTCATAATAAGCCCTTCTTTTATTTGATAGTTTCTGCCCATTCCGGAGCATAAAAAAACAGAAAATATAACTCAGTAACAGCTGCCGTTTTCTGTTTTCTTATTATTCGGAATCTACAATACGTCATCCTATATTAAGAAATGCGCCGCACTGCCATATAGCAATGCGGCGCTATCCGCTATGGCTTTATACCATAACTATGGAACTGTCAGCTCATTACTGAGCATCAATGTAAGCATTGACCTTTTCAGCCAGCTTGGTAAGGGTATCAGCGAAGTCGCCGCCGTTGTCAAGCAGGTTGTTGTAATCGGTGTTCCAGATCTTGTCGCAGTCGTCCTTCCAAGCAGCAACGAAGCGGCAAGCAACCTTGTTCTCAGAGTCCATCATGACACGAACTGCTTCTGCAGCATCAGCATGACCAGCAGCCTCAACGGTATCAAAGAATACCTGAGCGTACTCGTTGTAAGAGCAAGCTGCAACCGGGCTAACCTTAAGAACAGTTTCATAAGCTTCAGAAGCAAGGAACTTCAGGAGCTTCCAGGTCTCTTCCGGATGTTCAGCGGTTCTGTAAGCGTTTGCACCATAACCGGTGTAGTCGTACAGGTTAGCAACGCCCTTGGAACCAGCCGGGCACGGAGCATAGCCCCAGTTCAGATCCGGGCAGTTGTTGATCAGGGAGTTGATTTCCCACTGACCATACCACAGAAGACCGGTCTGACCGGATTCGAAGTTGGACTGATTGTCCTTACCATCATAAGTTCTGGACGGCAGAGTACCATCAGCGATGTAGCCATTGATCATCTCAGCAGCCTTGATCATCTCTTCATCAACGGTAACACCTTCCGGGTTAACGATTCTATCAACGAACTTAGCACCGCCGTTACCAACAGAGATCTGGCTCAGGCCGAATACATCGGTCGGAAGACCATAGATACCGTAGGTACCAGCAGCCGGATCCTTGAGCTGTTCAGCCATAGCGAACAGATCATCCCAAGTCCAGTCAGCGGACGGATAGTCGATGCCCTTAGCGTCAAGGATGTCCTTGTTGTAGAATACGCCGTAAACGTTAGCAAGGCCCGGAAGACCATATACTACGTCGTCGAAAGACCAACCGTCAAGAGCGCCCGGGAAGAAGCCAGCCATGAAGTCAGCGTCATTTGCTGCAATCTCGCCCCAGTCATAAACAAGACCACTTTCATAGTAGTTACGACCCATGTCATGGCCAAGCTGCATAATATCAAGGTCATCGCCAGCCTGGATCATGGAGATCATGGACTGACCGTAGTCACTGTAAGAAGCGTCAAGGACAACAACCTTGATACCAGGATTCTTAACAGAGAATACTTCGTCACATGCCTTCTGAATAGCCTGATTCATTTCTGAAGACTCCCAGGTAGCAACGTACAGGGTCAGGACATCGTCTTCGCCTTCTGCAGCAGTGGTTTCATCCTTCTGTGCAGCGGTAGTCTCAGCCTTAGCGGTCGTGGTGTCAGCACCGCCCTTGTTTCCACAAGCAGCGAGTGAAGATACTACGAGAGCAGCAGCCATAAGAGAAGCTACTAACTTTTTCATTGTAATACCCTCCTTTTAAGGTGTTTTTATGCAAACCGGCAATGAAAACCCGGTAAACATCATGAATGTAAAGTGTCCGTCTTACTTAACACCTGCAGCCGTCATAGAGCCAAGGCCTTCCATGAAGTAATCCTGGAAGATGAAGAAGACGACCAGAATCGGCAGGAAGTAAAGAATATCCGCAGCCATGTAGACATTCCACTCAATACCGAAAGTACCGGAACCCAGACGTGCAATACCAAGAGCCAACGTCCACTTATCCTGCTTTGAAATAACGTAAAGCAACGGATTCATGTAGTCATTCCAGGAACCCTGGAAGGTAGAGACTGCCATGTAAGCGATAAGCGGCTTGGACAGCGGCATAATGATACGGCTGAGGATCTGGAAGTAGGTGGCGCCGTCGATCTTTGCAGCTTCATCATAAGAACGCGGAATCGTACTTAAGAACTGCTTGCAGAGGAAAGTGTTGAACGGGCCTGCCAGCCATGCCGGAAGAATCAGCGGAAGCCAGGTACCATAAGCACCTACTGCAACCCAGAAACGGAATACCGGCATTACGGTGGTCATGCCGGGGATCATCATGGAACTGATGATCAGGTAGAACCACATCTTTCTGCCTTTGAATTTGAAACGGGCCAGCGCATAACCAACCATGAAGTTGGAAAGAATAGAACCGATGATACAGAGAACGGCAATAAACAGTGTGTTGCCAAATCTCTGAAGATACTTGGACTGAATAACAGCTTCCTTGAAGTTACCCCACTGGAATACCTTCGGGATGAACTGCGGAGGCGTCGCGAAAACGCCGGCGTTATCCTTTAACGCAGTAGATAACATCCACAGAACCGGAAGGATCATCGGAAGCATAAATACGAAGATCATTACATAACGAAGAACGATTGCAGTGATCTCGCGTCTCTTTCTTCCTGTACGCATTTCGTTTTTCATATCACTGCCCCCTTACTCATTCTCGTAATAAACGTATGCTTCAGACTTGCTGAACGTGATCATCGTCAGGATGGCGATAATAATGAACAGGATCCATGCTTCCGCACAAGCGCGACCGTACTTGGAGGAACCGAATGCCGTCTGGTAAATATCGTAATTGATGAAGTGAGAACCGTAGTTCGGGCCGCCGCCCGTCATGATGGATGCTTCATTGAATGCCTGAAGACCGCCGATCAGACCTGTAATCAGCTGCAGGAACAGGATCGGAGTGATCATCGGGATCGTAATATGACGGAACTGAGCCCACTTGCCTGCGCCGTCAAGATCAGCCGCTTCATACAGGTCACCGGGAACCGACTGAAGACCTGACAGGAAGATCATCATGGTGCCGCCTACAGTCCACCAGCGGATTATACTCAGTGAAAGAAGAACGATTTTCTCATCCGTCAGCCAGCCGACCGGCTTAAGACCGGCGCTGCGGAGCATTACATTCAGAATACCGGTATCCTGCTTGAAGATGAAGTTCCAAAGAACAAGCGTTGCAACACTGGGAATGATCACAGGCAGATAGTACAGAACACGGAAGATCTTAATACCGCGGATGGTCTTGTTTAACAGCATTGCAAGTGCAAGACCGAGGATCAGCATAATCGGTACATTGATCAGCGCGTATTCAAGGGTAATCAGCAATGATTTTTTGAATACCGGGTCAATGGTCAGGATATACTTGAAGTTTTTCAGACCTGCCCACTTCGGGCTGTTAATGCCGTCCCAGTCACAGAAAGCACAGTATGCGGACCAGATCATCGGATATGCACAGAACAGCGGCCAGCCGATCAGTGTAGGGATCATGAAGATATAGCCGTGGAAGTTTTCACCGTGCCACCAGGCTTTTCTTTGTTTCTTCACCGGAGAAGCTGCCTTTGCAGATTTTTCTTTACTCATCCAGTTACTCCCCTTTCTTGAAATGAAATCCAATTGATATATCATTTCAATCTTAATGTTATAGACAGTTTATAAGCATTATGACCAAAAGTCAAGCATTTTCAATCTTGATTTTGCATTTTTTTAATAAGGAATGGCCACAAATGGGAATGATATACGCAATTTTCGTTGTCTTGTATTTGATATATCAATCCCTTCTATATGTTGTGTCCCCCTCCCCTGTTTACTTCAGTATTCTTGTAAACAGATCCTCCAGAATCTCATCACGGTTGATCTTGTACACATAATGAATCATTTTTCTGCGCGGATCAAATCCGTAATGATGATCATATTCCGGGATCGGGCTGACTTCCGCGCGGCCCTGCATCAGCTTGCCGCTCTGATTCAGCAGCCATGCGATGGTGGAGATATCCCAGATCACGCGGCTCCACGGACGGCCCTTTGCATAAGATTCCGCTTCTTCAATCGTGTGCTTTGCAAGATAGTCCGCAAGGGGTGTCCTGCCTTCCAGCCAATGACGCAGCTCAAACTCCGTAGTCAGCAGATGGTCCACCACGCCGGCACAGGGAAGCTGTACTAACGGAACCTCACAGCCAAACACCACGCGCGCAGCTGCAATGTCCTGCATCATATTGAATTCATGGGTGTCCGGCTCGGTAAGCGCATTTCCGCCCAGGAAAATGACAACGACACGTTCTGCCATGGTCGGATCCATGAGCAGTGCAGACGCCACGTTTGTAATGGCACCGATAGCCGCGATGTAAAGCGGATCTTCCTTCGTATAATTCTTTGAGATCTCCACCATGACCTTTGCGGCATCCGTCACCACCGGAGTATTCTCATCCGGAAGGTATTCCGCAGCACCGCGGTAAACGATGCTGTTCAGGTCTTCACGACCATCCAGCTTCAGAAGTTTCAGAATCTCCTGATAGCTCTTCTCCATGCCATCGGCCGGGGAAGTGGACTTTCCGTTGAAGAACGGTGCTGCCGTAATAGCCTTCACGTTCAGCATCTCCGGAGAATGCAGCATGTAGGCGATGGCAAACTGGTCATCAATTTCATTGTAGGTGTCTGTGTCGAGGATCATATCCACCGGCTTTACCGGCGTATCCGGCACTCCGCAGATCTTTCTGTCAAGCATAAGTGCTCCTTTCTTTATTCACGACTCTTCTGTCATGATTACTGTTCTTAATTTAGGACTTCCCGGTCATTTTTCTGCCTTTTCCACCAAGTCCGTTTTATCAACGGGCTGCCGTCCCGGTCGTCTTATCCGACTGTCTTTTGTCTCTTCATCGCCGCCGGACACTTGTGCGAACCGCCGGGGCCGTACTGACAGCGTGCGCAGTTAAAGCATTCCACATAGGGCGTTCCGTTCAGAATGGCTTCCGGAAGTGCCGGATCTGCCAGAATGCCGCAGCCCAGGTCGATGGTATCCACAAGATCATTGTCCAGAAGGTAACGTGCAGCTTCCGGCGTGCGAATGCCGTTGACCGCAGAAACCGGAACCCGGCCCTTAAAGTGCTCATGGAAACGCACGCCCAGTTCACAAACAGCATTATAAGAAAGAGATGCATCACGTTCCATCTTTTCCACGTCATCGATGCCGCTTGAAACCTGCAGATAATCACAGCCGGCAGCCACATACGCTTCACCGGTCTGAATGGACTCCTCCACAGAACCTTCATAGCCGGAGATCCGGGCTGAGATCAGGAAATCCGGCCCGCAGACCTCGCGGATACCCTTAATGATCTCCACACCAAACCGTGCACGGTTCTCGATGCTTCCTCCGTATTCATCCTCGCGGAAATTAACTACCGGTGACGCGAACTGATTGATCAGATAGCCGTGGCAGGCATGCAGCTGGACGCCGTCGTAGCCGGCCATCTTCGCACGGACTGCAGCATCGATGTAAGCCTGCTGCATGGCATGTACTTCGTCAATCGTCATGGCATGCGCCGTACCGCCGTTTCTGGTCTTAACCGCAGACGGTGCGATGACCTCACCCAGCTCCGGATTGCCGGTCATACCGGTATGATTCAGCTGAATGATGATCGGGATCCCCGCTGCATGGACAGCCTCCGTAATGCGTTTCTGACTCTCCATCTGCTCATCGTTGTACAGGCCCATGTGCCCGCGGCAGAAACGTCCGCTCGGAACGACTGCCGTTGCTTCCACACAGATCAGCGCGCATCCATGCTCCGCGCGCTCCTTATAGTGCTCCACCAGCATATCCGTAGCCACGCCGGTATCGTCTGTGAAATCAAACTTTACCGTAGGAGCCATGGTTATGCGGTTCTTCAGTGTCAGTTTTCCGATTTTGATCGGTGATGCAATATCTGCCATCTCAAGTTCTCCTTTTTTCGTTCATACTCTGCTTTTGAATTCAGTTGCCGCCGTGCTTTATGTTTCTGATACGATGTGTATCATTATTTAATCTTTCAGGAATCCGTCAATTTCCTTCATGTCTGAGGAAAACAAGACCTTTTTCAGTTCACCGGCAGCAATAAAGCCGGCTTTTTCCATGCTTTCAAGCATTGCACGGAAGGGCTCGTAAAAGCCATTTGTATTGATCATGACCGATTTCTTGTTAAAGACGCCGATGCGGGTCAGCGTGATCACTTCCGTAATCTCATCCAGTGTGCCAATGCCGCCCGGGAGCGCCATGAACGCGTCCGCCAGATCCAGCATGACCTTTTTTCGCGCGCTCATGTTATCCGCCGTGATCAGCTCCGTCACAAAGGGCTGCGGGCGCTCACGGATGAAGGGGACATCACCCGGAATGACGCCGATGACTGCCGCTCCGGCATTTTTTGCCGCTTCCGCCACCGTTCCCATGATTCCCGAATCTCCGCCGCCGTAAATCAAAGTGTGGCCGTTTGTGCCGATCCATCGTCCCAGTTCCCGCGCGCTATCCGCAAAAGCCGGATCATTCCCCGGTGCGGAGCCGCAATATACCGCAATCTTCATAAGGATTTCCTTTCCGCTCATTGACACAGCCAGCTTAATGCTTTGTTCTGTGTTTTATGTCTTGTGTATTGCCTGTGTATTCTTCTGTCTTTTCAGTTATCTTCTCAGGTTATTTTCATTATAAGGAAACTCGGCGATTTTACAATTCCTTTTATCGGACAGCATGGGGATTATTCCAACAGATCTTCCACCGCGCAGCCAAGTACATGCGCGAGATGCACCACCATATGGACCTGCGCTTTACTGATATCATTCTGCCGCTGTTCATAAAGCTGGATCATGCGAAGACTCACTCCGGACGCTTCACTGAGCTGCTGCTGCGTAAAGCCGCGTGATCTGCGGATCTCGTATAGCCGGGTCTTGCGATTCTCCTTGTTTCTTTGAATGATCTCATTGGCGGCTTCCACGAATTTGCTTTCATCGGCTTCATGAAGGATGTACAAGGATAACACGGTGGACAATGAAAGTCCGTCCTTCAAAAGATCTTCAAAACGTTTTCCTGTGAGCCACTGATAATAGGCCAGGATCCAGCCGGCCCAATACTCTTTTCCGCGCTCGTCCGAATAGGAAGGTTCTCGCCGCTCCCAAGTCACATTGGTTTTATTCAGCACATAATCCGTCAGCTCGTAACCGGACATCCCGGTCACATATCGCGGATTGCCCTTTTCAAATCCGGCAGCCGCACCGGAAGTGATGAACCAGTTGAAGAATTCATCGGGATCCAGATTCAATTCGCCGACCGCGTACTCGACCATGTCGCCGAGATTCTGCATGGCATCATCCAAGTACAACTCGCTGTAAGCGCTGATCATCGTTCTTCCATCCTTCCCTTATAATATCCAGTACATATTTTTCCGAAAGCACGGTTTCCCGGCTCTTTTCTTTCTGAAAATCCGCGCGGGCTGTGGTGTCACGGGCCATTTTCTTCGGCAAATAGATCTCTTTGGGTGCGGCAACCGCCTCCATGAACGTAATTCTGTTAAATGCCTCCTGTGACTTGAGAACGATCTGCTCACCGAGTTTTCCAAGAAGCATCGCCCGTTCCAGCTGTGAGAGGGAGATCGTATTGTTTAAGAAAGAACTCGCAAAGGAAAAATAAGAATCGTCCGCCCGATAGCCCTTGATCACATCATAAGCTTTATAGTCCACGGAAAAATTTTCCGCAATATAATCACGAGCCTGCTTTGCAATATTCCCACTGATCCTGAACCGGCGGTTTTCAAGCAAAACGGCCAGCCAGTTCAGGATATGATAGTCTCCGCCCGTCAGTGAAAGTACGGACAAGCCTGTCATGTCCAGTGTATACCGGTTCGCAAAACCATCCGCCTCCGTGGAACAGGCCCACTCTTTTGCAAGTTCAATGCTTTCCGTGCAGTAAAATCCCAGACCGTAGTCATTAAAAGGATTGCCAAGACCGTAGGTCGGTCTTTCGATGATTTGGGTCGAGCCGTGGTAAATTGTGAGAGTGTCAGACATAAAAGCCTCCTTGTATCGTCCAGACGATAGTTTTTGTCGTTACTGTATCGCTCGGGCGATAGTTTTCGCTATTATTGTATCGCTCGGGCGATAGTTTGTCAAATAATCTAAAGCGAGGCAGGCAAAACCTTTTAATCTTGAATTGCAATCAAAAAAGCAGTGTGAAAAATTTCAAAATCTTTCACACTGCACTTTCTGTTCTGCCTGATCTGTTCCTCACTCCTTGTTGCTAGAGTGGTTTTGTTCTACAATCAAGCAGTATTCCGCCACTTATTGTTTTAGACCAATTCTCAATCAGCCTGATCAACAACCGACCGATCAGTTAAGTTTTCAGCCTCTCTCCCGGTAACACATTCATTGATTTTCATAAAAGAATTGCCAAATGCACAAGCACTCATAATTCCAATGAGTATCATTCCCCAACCTAATACCGATTTCATCAATTTTGCGATTTCAACAAGATTCGACGCAATTGTTTTTGCAGCACTGGCCGCCTCAGCTGCATTATTACTGACATAATTGTAGTAATCCGCTCCAAAAGTTGCATAACCCGAATCGTATATATACGATGCTCCTGAAGCACGATAAGCCTCACCACCAAAGACACCGAATAACACCAGAATACCAATAATAGTTAACGCCAATCCACTTATCATTCCAATTATCGAAAACGCTTTTTTCATTTTATTTCTCCCTTATCAACATTTCATTGACTCAGATTCAGTCGATTTTTTCTGCTCCATACTGTTCCATAAACACCTCCTAAAGAATTTTTCAGTGTTCATTTTACACTCTACGCTAATGTGATTATCGTCAAATACCGCCATTTTATGCACGAACCCATTCAAACCTTCTTGACTTTAACACTATACAATGCTAAAGTATGGGGTGCGTCACTAAATTTGGAGGTGAATACCATGCCCGTAATGGAATATCTTGAAAGAAATGCCAGACTGTACCCGAACGAGATCGCTCTCGTCGAGCTGAATCCCGATGAAAAGGATACCCGCCGTACAACCTGGAAGGAATATGAGTTAATTGAGTCCAACCGCTTTGCGCCCTACAGAAGAGAGATCACCTGGGCCGTCTTCGATGAGAAGGCCAACCGCATGGCCAACATGCTGATCTCCCGCGGCGTCAAAAAGGGCGATAAAGTCGCCATCATCATGTACAACTGCCTGGAATGGCTGCCCATTTACTTCGGCGTGCTGAAGACCGGCGCCATTGCCGTTCCGTTCAACTTCCGTTATGACGCGGAAGAGATCCTGTACTGCGCAGAACTCGCAGAGGTCGATGTCATCGTCTTCGGTCCCGAGTTCATCGGCCGTATGGAAGTCAACGCAGACCGCCTCTCCAAGGGCCGCCTGCTGATCTACGTCGGTGACAACTGCCCGCAGTACGCGGAAAGCTACCGTGAACTGGTTGCAGACTGTTCCAGTATCGCCCCGGAGAGAGACATCACCGATGACGACTTTGGCGCCATCTACTTCTCTTCCGGCACCACCGGCTTCCCGAAGGCCATCCTTCACAAGCACCAGAGCCTCACACAGGCCGCTGAAATGGAGCAGATCCACCACAACACCGGCCGTGACGATACCTTCCTCTGCATCCCGCCGCTCTACCACACCGGCGCAAAGTTCCACTGGATGGGTTCCCTTGTTGCAGGTTCCAAAGCAGTTCTTCTGAAGGGCACCAAGCCGGCTACCATCCTGAATGCCATCTCCAGTGAGCGCTGCACCATCGTATGGCTGCTGGTTCCGTGGGCACAGGACATCCTGGATACGCTGGACCGCGGTGACTTAAAGCTGGAAGACTTCCATTTAAGTCAGTGGCGTCTGATGCACATCGGTGCTCAGCCGGTTCCGCCCACGCTGATCAAACGCTGGAAGGAGTACTTCCCGAATCACGATTACGATACCAACTACGGTCTCTCCGAGTCCACCGGCCCCGGCTGCGTACATCTGGGCTGTGAAAACATTCATAAGGTCGGTGCCATCGGTATCCCGGGCTATCGCTGGGAATGCAAGATCGTTGATGAAAACGACAACATCGTCAAGCAGGGAGAAGTCGGTGAGCTTTGTGTCAAGGGTCCGGGCGTCATGACCTGCTACTACAACAATCCGCAGGCTACCGCAGAGTGCCTGAAGGATGGCTGGCTGTACACAGGCGATGTGGCCATGCAGGATAAAGACGGTTTCATCTTCCTGGTTGACCGTAAGAAAGACGTCATCGTCAGCGGTGGTGAGAATATTTACCCCGTTCAGGTCGAAGACTTCATCCGTAAGTGCAGCAAGGTCAAGGACGTTGCTGTCATCGGTCTTCCGGATCAGCGTCTGGGTGAAATCACCGCAGCCTCCATTGAAATCAAGGAAGGCATGACCTGCACCGAAGAAGAAATCAATGAATTCTGCCTTGGCATGCCGCGCTACAAGAGACCGCGTGTCATCTTCTTCGAGGAGATTCCGAGAAACGCAACCGGTAAGATCGAAAAGCCGGCGCTGAGGAAGCGTCACGGCGCAGATAAACTGGTCGCGCAGGAGAACGGTTTATAATTTTATGACAAAAAGAAACGTCCCCGGTGACAACGTTGTCACCGGGGACGTTTCTTAGCATCTTTTAACGGGCAAAGCCCTATGGACACACACGCAGTTTCTTCGAAACTGTTCCCTCGACTCCGTCTCGGCTTTCGTGTGTCCCGACTTACTCACCGAAACGGATATTCTTTACCGTGACGTACTCGATGGATAAATGCTCGTAAACGCGCTCGCCGCCGTTTCCGGTGGGTGCCTGCGCCAGTAAACCGACCTTGATGGACTTGCACTCCGGCATCAGGAAATAACGGGTCATGTGGAAGTTTTCTCCGTCTAATGAATAATGGAAGGAGAAGGCTCTGCCCACACGGCAGACCTTGAGCCACAGGTAATCCTGGCCGGCGATGTCGCAGCCATTGGCATCGTCAGATTCGCCATTGATGGTAACAACACTGACTGCAGCATGCGTACCGAAATCAGTAAGCTCGAAGCAGCACTTGGCCCAGTTCGCCATGTCATACATGACCATGATGGATGCGGAGTCGTAAGTCTCCTTGAACTGATGGGATACTTTTGCCTTCAGAACAAAATCGCCCTCGATCTCCGTATAATAATACGGCGCATTACAAAGAGACTCCGGCAGAATACCCTCTTCACTGGTAGTCTCACCGCCGCAGAAGAAGTCGGTCAGTGCCGGTGCGGTCATCGTGATGCGGTCTTCACCAATCACAGCGGTTCCTTCATTGATCCATTTGAAATCTGTAAAATCCATAATTACCTCCGATTATTTCTCATTTGTATTATTCATACAGTTGTTGTATAATTATAGCATTGAAACTCACTGTTTTCATAGAACAATACAGCCGAATTATATAACAAAACATCCAAAGAAGGTTTCCCATGGCAATTTCCAAATGCATTTCCCTGTCTGCGGAAAACAGAATAGAAAAGAATGTTTCCAATACCGAGTTTCATGTGAACGAAACCGGTTTTCACGGTACGCCGGATTTTCCCGTGGCTGTCTATTTGGACGATGTGACCCATGAATATGTCAACTGGCACTGGCACGAAGAGTTTGAGATCGGATTACAATTGAAGGACTTGCAAAAGCCGCATCCATCAGCAAGACTGAGGTCCTACGCTGCTTTAAAGTGATCATGGGGCAATCGCCCATCAACTATCTCAACGAATTTCGCCTGCATCAGGCGGCTTATCTGCTGGTCAATACCGAAAAACGCATCCGGGAAATTGCCGAAGACTGCGGATTTGACGACAACAGCTATTTTTCAAAGCTTTTTAAAAGAAAATATCATGTAACACCGCATGATTACCGGTTTCGCAGCTGACCGGTAATGCATGTTTTCTCACAGAACCATCTTCTCCGCATTCTTCCGGAAGATCTTTTCCAGTTCCTCAGCTGAGAAATTACAGTTCTTAATGGTCTCCACCAGCTCTTTCTGCCCCTGCCAGGGACTGTCGCTTCCAAACAGCACGCGGTCCACGCCGATCTTTCTCACCAGAGCTTCAAAGGCCGGCTTTTCCATCAAGCGGGGATAATTCTGAGGATCCGTATCCGGCTTCACGCTGAAAGCAGTGTCCGCATAAAAACTGCCGGCTTCCAGAATTTCATCGATCCGATCCCAGCATTCCCAGGCCGCCATATGGGCCAGAATCAGCTTATCCGGATGCAGTGTCCGAATCACGTTCGCAATGCGTTCCGGCGGAATGATGTCGTCACCGTTCGGGAAACCGATGTCCTTTCCCGCATGTACAAGTGCCGCCATGCCGTTTTCCTCACAGCAGTCGATGATCCGCATAAAACGAATATCATCAAAGGGAACATTCTGATAGACCGGGTGCAGCTTAATTCCGCGGATCCCATCGGCCTTCAGTTTCAGGATGATTTCCCTGTAATTCTCATTGTCCGGATGCATCGCGCCAAAGGAAATCAGCTCCGGATGACGTTCATGCACAGAAGCCACCTTGCGGTTGATGCTTTCAGACTGGTCCGGACGCGTGGCCACCGGCTGAATGATGGAATATGTCACTCCGGCTTTTTTCATGGACTCGATCAGACTGTCTTCCGTACCGAGGGTCATCGGCGGTGTATTCTCCGCCGCTGCAGAAAGGCTCGCAACTACCTTTCCCGCAATCTTATCGGGATATGTATGAGTATGGATGTCGATGATCATGTCTATCTCCTCGCTGCCGGTCCCCGCTCGCACTGAACAAAGCTTCGGACCATATTACCGTTCATTATACTCTTGGCCCCGTAAAATCACAATATTCTTCCAACCTCTCCTTAGCGTCATCGCCTGCCGTTTTGCCACACACCGCTTTACTTCAGACCTTTTATCTTCCTAGCATTCCCTCATAGAATTTTCCGATATTTTATGCTACCATATTCTCATCAACTTCACGGAGGCCTCACATGGCAAACGAACTTTGGAAAGAAATGTGTTCCTATGCGGACACCAAACTGGATTTTATGACAAAAACCCGTCAGGACTTTCATCGCTTCGCGGAGTCCGGCTGGCATGAGGTGCGGACCTGTTCGCTGATCGCGCGTCATCTGAAAAACCTGGGATATGAAAAAGTATTAATGGGCCGCGAATGCCTGAAGGACGATGCCCGCATGGGCCTTCCCGCGCAGGAAGAACTGGACTATATATATCAGCGTGCACTGGAACAGGGCGCGGATCCGGAATTTGCGCCGTATTTTAAGGACGGTTTCACCTGCGTCGTCGCTGTGCTGGAGACCGGACGCCCGGGTCCCGTCATCGCGACGCGACAGGACATCGACGCGCTGGGTGTACTGGAAAGCCGGGAAGAAAGCCATCGGCCGGCGCGTGAAGGCTTTGCCTCCGTCAATGACGGCGAGATGCATGCCTGCGGTCACGACGCTCACGCGGCCATCGGCATGACCGTGGCCGATGTTCTCTGGAAATACCGTGATCTCTTAAACGGCACTGTAAAGATCATTTTTCAGCCCTCGGAAGAAGGCGTTCGCGGCGCAAAGGCGGTGGCAGAGTCCGGTCTTCTGGACGATGTGGACTACATCCTCGGCTGTCATATGGGCGCCCGCAAAAACGGTACCGATACTCAGCTGGGCTTCAATTATTTCATGAACATGGCCAACGCCAAATGGGATGTCTACCTGACAGGACGCGCCTGTCATGCCGCTGCACCAGAGGAGGGACACAACGCCATGCTGGCAATGGCCTCAATCATCCAGGGCGTATACGGCATCCCGCGTGCTGGCTGCGGTGATTCCCGCATCAATGTAGGACAGGTCACAGCCGGTACCGGACGCAATGTGGTCTGCGACCGGGTTAAAATGGTCATGGAGCTCCGTGGTCTGACGCAGGCTGCACTGGATTATCTGGAACCCTATGCCCGCAGCATCATCGAACACTCGGCTGCCATGCACGGCTGCACGGCGGAGATCAAGGTCATGGGCGCATCGCCCTGTGCTCCGCTCAGTACGGATTCTTTTGTAGATGAACTGGTCGCCCTTGCCAGGAAGCTGGGCTATTCCGTTGAAGAGCCCAAGGCCTGTCCCAATTCCGAGGATTACACCTACTTGGCCCAGCGCGTCATGGCTCACGGCGGCAGATCCTGCTATTTCAGCTGTCTGTCCGATTATCCAGCCCCCGGTCATGCCACGACCTTTGACATTGCGGAAAAGGATCTCCCTAATGCTGTCAAATTTGAATGCGCAGTGATCACTTATCTGATGGGGATCACGATTGTCTGACCTTCGATTCCGGAATTTCCATCCGGAAGCAAACCGCTTTATCAAGTTGCAGTGGAAAAGTATAAAAACCCCTTGACTTTTGCACTGTACATTGTTAAAGTGAATGCACAACGCCGTCCTCTGTCTATTTCGGCAGAGGACATTTTGCGCTCAAATTCATCAAAAGGAGCATCCCGCTCCCGAATAAACAGAAAAGGGGAACAAAAATGGATCTTTTCATCAAAATCATTATGCTCATCGTTTTCTTCGGCGTAATGGTCGGTGTCGGTCTGTACTGCCGCAAGCATTCAACCGACGTTAACGGTTTCGTCCTCGGCGGACGTGCTGTAGGCCCGTGGCTTACCGCTTTCGCATACGGAACCTCTTATTTCTCAGCCGTAGTATTCGTCGGTTATGCCGGCCAGTTCGGTTGGAAGTATGGTCTTGCAGCTACCTGGGCAGGTATCGGCAACGCAGTTCTGGGCTCCATGCTCGCATGGGTCGTCCTCGGCCGCCGTACCCGTATCATGACGCAGCATCTCGATTCCGCAACCATGCCGCAGTTCTTCGGCTCCCGCTTCAACAGCACTCCGCTGAAGATTGCCGCATCCGCAATCGTTTTCATCTTCCTGATCCCGTACACCGCATCTCTGTACAATGGTTTAAGCCGTCTGTTCGGTATGGCTTTCAACATTGACTACTCTGTATGTGTTATCGTAATGGCGATCCTGACTGCGATTTACGTTATCGCAGGCGGTTACATGGCTACTGCCATCAATGACTTTATTCAGGGTATCATCATGATCTTCGGTATCTCTGCAGTTGTCGTTGCGGTACTTGCAAGCAAGGGCGGCTTCATGGCAGCTCTTGATGGTCTTGCACGTGTTTCCGATGAGACCGTTTCCTCCACTCCCGGTGTATTCGCTTCCTTCTTCGGTCCGGACCCGATCAACCTTCTGGGCGTTGTCATTCTGACTTCTCTGGGTACCTGGGGTCTTCCGCAGATGGTCGGTAAGTTCTATGCCATCAAGTCTGAAAAGCAGATTTCAAAGGGCACCATCATTTCCACCCTCTTTGCATTCATCGTTGCCGGCGGATGCTACTTCCTTGGTGGTTTTGGCCGTCTGTTCTCCGATGCTCTGAATCCGCAGAACGGTGTACCGACCGGCGGTTACGATGCAGTCATCCCGACTATGCTTTCCTCACTTCCGTCCATCCTGATTGCCCTGGTTGTCATCCTGGTTCTTTCAGCTTCCATGTCCACCCTGTCCTCTCTGGTACTGACTTCGTCCTCTACCCTGACCCTGGACTTCATCAAGGTTGCCATTAAGAAAGACATGAAGGAAAAGCAGCAGTTACTGACCATGAGAATCCTCATCGCAGTATTCATCGTGATTTCAGCTGCTATCGCTATTTTCCAGTATGCAAAGGGTGCAACCTTCATCGCTCAGCTGATGGGAGTTTCCTGGGGTGCACTTGCCGGCGCATTCCTGGCTCCGTTCCTGTACGGTCTGTACTGGAAGAAGGTTACCAAGGCTGCATGTGCTGTGAACTTCGTCTTCTCAACTGTTGTGATGATCCTGAACATCTTCATCCGTCCGCAGTTCCCGAAGCTTCTGCAGTCTCCCATCAACGCCGGTGCATTCTGCATGCTGATCGGTTTCATCATCGTTCCGATCGTTTCCGCTTTCACCAAGAAGCCGGAAAAGGCTATGATCGACGATATCTTCTCCTGCTATGAAAAGGAAGTTATCGTTAAGCAGAGCCAGGCGATCAGCGAAAAGTAATATCCGCTGGTGCTGAAGAAGGCCGCAGGTTGACAAGAAAGGCGCTGTGAAAAAATCAAAATGATTTTTTCACAGCGCCTTTCTTGTCAACCTGCGGGCAAAGCCCTGAGGACACACACGCAGTTTCTTCGA